>NZ_JBFBAV010000037.1:0-73978 GCF_040689505.1 Streptomyces sp. NPDC051211 | reverse complement strand
CCCGGCGCGCTCCTGGCCGGCCGGCGGGGCGCGCCCCCCCCCCCCCCGCGGGGGCGGGGGGGGGGGGGGGAACAGCTCCGCGCAGCGGCCGCCTGTCCGGTGCGGCGCCGTTGCCGGGGGCCAGCCCCCGGACCCCCGCGCCTCAAACGCCGGCGAGGCTGGATGGGGCTCCACCCCCGGCGGGGCCTGGAGGGGGCTCCCACCAGCGGGGCTGAAGGGGCTCCCCCAGCGGGGCTAGAGGGGGGCTCCCACCAGCGAGGCTGAAGGGGGCTCCCCCGGCGGGGCTAGAGGGGGGCTCCCCCCCAGCGGGGCTGAAGGGGGCTCCCCGGCGGGGCTGGAGGGGGCTCCCTCGGCGGGGCTGGAGGGGGCTCGCCCGGTGGGGCTGGGATTGTCCTAACGGCGGGCGCGGAGATCCGTCTTGAGGACCTTGCCGCTCGCGTTGCGCGGGAGTTCGGTCACGAACTCCACTTCGCGCGGCACCTTGTAGTTGGCCATCTCGCGGCGCGACCAGGCGATCAGGTCGTCCGAGGTCAGGGTGGAGCCGGGTCGGCGGACCGCGTAGGCCTTGCCGACCTCGCCCAGGCGGGGGTCCGGGACCCCCACCACGGCGATGTCGGCGATGTCCGGGTGCAGGCCGAGGAGCTGTTCGATCTCCGCGGGGTAGGCGTTGAAGCCGCCGACGATGAACATGTCCTTGATCCGGTCGGTGATCCGGAGGTTGCCGGAGGCGTCCAGGATCCCGATGTCGCCGGTGCGGAGCCAGCCCTCGGGGGTGATGGCCCGCGCGGTCTCCTCCGGATCCTCGTAGTAGCCGCGCATCACGTGGTGGCCGCGCACCTGGACCTCGCCCGCCTCGCCGGGGCCGAGCACCTCCCCGGCCGGGCCGGTGATGCGTACCTCGGTGTCCGGGATGGCCCGCCCGGAGGTGGCGGAGATCGTCTCGGCCGGGTCGCCGCGGCGGCACATGGTGACGATCCCGCTCGCCTCCGACAGGCCGTACGCGGTCAGCACGGTCGCGATCTTCAGCTCGGCGCGCAGCCGTTCCACGAGCTGGAGCGGCACCACCGCGGCGCCGGTGACGACCAGGCGGAGTGCCGACAGGTCGTGGTGGTCGCGGGCCGGGTGGTCGAGGAGGGACTGGTGGAGGGTGGGCGGTCCGGGGAGTACGGAGATCCGCTCGGCGGCGACGTTGGCGAGGACCGTCTCCACGTTGAACACCGGCTGCGGGACCATGGTGGCCCCGCGCATCAGGCAGGCGATGATGCCGGCCTTGTAGCCGAAGGTGTGGAAGAACGGGTTGACGATCAGGTAGCGGTCGCCCTCGCGGAGGCCGGCGAGTTCGCTCCACACCTGGTAGCAGCGGAGCGTCTGCGCGTGGGTGATGACGGCGCCCTTGGGGCTGCCGGTGGTGCCCGAGGTGAAGATGATGTCGGAGGGGGCGTCGGGGCGGACGGCGTCGGCGCGTTCGCGGACCAGCGCGCCGGAGACGCCCTCGCCGCCGGCCAGGAAGTCCTTCCAGGTGCGGAAGGACTCCGGCGCGTCCTCGGCGAGGACCACCACCTCCTTCAGGTGCGGGAGTCCGGGCAGCGGTCCGGTCCCGTCGCCCTCTCCGGCGGCCCGGCGCAGCGAGGCGACGTAGGAGGTGCCGAGGAAGGTGCCGGTGATGAAGAGGAGGCGGGCGCGGCTGCGGCCCAGGACGTACGCGGCCTCGGTGCCCTTGAACCGGGTGTTGAGCGGGACCAGGACGGCTCCGGCGCTCACCGCGCCGAGCGCGGAGACGATCCAGTCCAGGCAGTTGGGGGCCCAGACGGCGACCCGGTCGCCCTCCTCGACCCCGGCGGCGATGCAGGCGGCTGCGGCGCGTTCGATCCGTTCGCCGAGTTGGGCGTAGCTGATCCGGACCCGGCCGTCGACGACGGCCTCCTGCCCGGCGTACTGTGCCGCCGCGGCTCGGACCAGGCCCGGGACGGTGCCCCAGCGCAGATCGCCGCGTGTGTCCTCACCCATCGCACGCCCCTCCCGCGAACCCAGTAGCTGACTATCCGTCAGATTAGCTGTAGCCTTCGCGGCTGTCAGCACTGGTGCAGGCACCCTCGGAGGTGGCGATGGCGGCAACGCTCAAGGACGCTACGGCAATAGTGGGAATCGGTCAGACCGCCTTCGCGAAACAACTTCCGCAGACCGAGAAGGAATTGGCCTGCCGGGCCATCCTGGCCGCCCTCGAGGACGCCGGGATCGAACCCTCCGAGGTCGACGCCTTCGCCTCCTACACCATGGAGGAGACCGACGAGGTGGAGGTCGCCAAGGCGATCGGCGCCGGTGACGTCACCTTCTTCTCCAAGGTCGGCTACGGGGGCGGGGGTTCCTGCGCGACCGTCGGGCACCTGGCCGCCGCCGTGGCCACCGGCCAGGCCACCGTCGGCGTCGCCTGGCGCTCCCGCAAACGCGGCAGCGGCCCGCGGCCGTGGAAGAACACCGCCGTCCAGCTGCCCACCCCCGGCCAGTGGACCCGCCCCTTCGGGCTGCTCCGCCCGGCCGACGAGATCGGCATGCTGGCCCGCCGCTACATGCACGAGTACGGCGCCACGCGCGACCACCTGTTCAACGTGGCCCTGGCCTGCCGCAACCGGGCCAACCAGAACCCGGCCGCGATGATGTACGAAAGACCGCTGACCCGCGATATGTACATGACCGCCCGCTGGATCAGCGAGCCGCTCTGCCTCTTCGACAACTGCCTGGAGACGGACGGGGCCCTGGCCTGCGTCATCGTCTCCGCCGAACGGGCCCGGGACTGCCGGCAGAAGCCGGTGTACGTCCACTCGGCCGCCCAGGGCCTGCCCGCCCAGCACCACGGGATGGTCAACTACTGGACCGAGGACCCGCTGTCCGGGCCCGCCTGGACCGCCGCCCGCCACCTCTGGAAGCAGGCCGACTTCGGCCCCGCCGACGTGGACGTGGCCCAGATCTACGACGCCTTCACCCCGCTGATCCCGCTCTCCCTTGAGGGGTACGGCTTCTGCGGCCGCGGCGAGGGCGCCGCCTTCACCGAGGGCGGCGCCCTGGAGATCGGTGGCCGGCTCCCGCTCAACACGGGCGGCGGCGGCCTCTCCGAGGCGTACGTGCACGGCTTCAACCTGATCAACGAGGGTGTGAAGCAGCTCCGCGGGACCTCCACCGCCCAGGTCCCGGACGCCGCGACCTGTCTGGTCACGGCCGGCGAGGGCGTTCCCACCTCCGCGATCCTGCTCCGCGCCTGAGGAGGCCCCACAGATGACCACCACCACCGGCGCCGCCACCGCCACCGCCGCTGCCCCCGAGGACGGGCTGCTGCTCCCCGTGCCCGACGAGGACGGCCGCCCCTTCTGGGAGTACGCCGCCCGGGGCGAACTCCGCATCCAGGCCTGCGCCGACTGCGGCCGGCTCCGCTTCCCGCCCCGCCCCTGCTGCCCGCACTGCCACTCCTTCGCCTCCGCCTGGCAGCTCATGAGCGGCCGCGGCCGCATCTGGTCGTACGTCCGGCCGCATCCGCCGCTGCTTCCCGCCTACGCGGCCCAGGCCCCGTACAACGTGATCCTGGTGGAACTCGCCGACGCCCCGCAGATCCGGCTCGCCGGGAACCTGGTGTCCTCGGCGGACGCCCCGCTGGACTCGGTGGACCCGGCCAGGCTGCGCATCGGCGCGAAGGTGCAGGTCACGTTCACCGAGATGGGCGGGATCAGCGTGCCGCGCTGGCTGCTGGAGAAGTCATGACCCTGACGGTGGAGCGCGACAAGGCCACCGGTGTCGCGGTGGTCACCCTGGACCGGGAGCGCCGGCACAACGCGATCGATCTGGCGACGGCCGCCGAACTGGCCGAGACGTGGCGGGAGTTCCGGTTCGACGCGGCGGTGCGGGCGGTGGTGCTCACCGGGGCCGGGCCGGCCGCGTTCTGCACCGGCATCGACCGGGGGGTGGAGGTCCCGCAGCCGGAGTCGCCGTACTCCGTCGACGATCCGCTGGTCTCCATCGGGCCGAAGGCCAACGACCTGTGGAAGCCGGTGGTCGCGGCGGTCAACGGCATGGCCTGCGGCGGGGCCTTCTACCTGCTCGGCGAGTCGGAGTTCATCGTCGCCGCCACCTCCGCGACCTTCTTCGACCCGCACACCAGCTACGGGATGGTCAGCGCCTACGAGGCCGTGTACATGGCGCAGCGGATGCCGTTCGGGGAGGCGGCGCGGATGTCCCTGATGGGGACGGCGGAACGGCTCTCGGCCCGGCGCGCGTACGAGATCGGGCTGGTCTCGGAGCTCGCGGAGCCGGCGGAACTGCTGCCGGCCACCCTGCGTACGGCGGAGACCCTGGCCGGGTTCCCGACGGAGGCGGTGCAGGGGACGGTCCGGTCGCTGTGGTCGGCGAAGCAGGCGGCGCTGCAGCAGGCCCTGGCCCAGGCCCCGCACCTGGTCACCCTGGGGAACCTGGCGCCCGAGCGGCAGGCGGAGCTGTTCGCCTCCCGGCGGGGGTCGCCGGAGCCGCGGATCCGCTGACCGGACCCGGGCGGCGCTCAGCGCTTGGTGCGGGGCTTCGTCGTCTTCGGCTTGGGCGTGACCTTGGGGGCGGGCACGGCCGGGCCGGTGCTGCGGACCGCCGCCGGGCCGGAGACGGTGCGGACCAGGCCGATCCGGCAGTTGCGGACGTCGGCCGCGCGCGCCGGGGCCGTCATGGCGATGGTGAACGTACGGGTCTGGCGCGGGTCCAGGGTGATCGTGCCGCGGTCCACCTCGATGCCGGTGCCGGACGCGCCCTCCAGGTGCACGGACACCTCGAAGGTCTCCTTGCGGCCCAGCCTGGAGGTGATGCTGACGGTGGTGGCCGGGCCGGAGGGGCCGGCGCAGGTGGTCACGAAGGCGGTGGCCGGCTCGTCGGTGCGGGTGGGCGAAGGCGCGGCGGAGGCCGTGCTGCCGCTGCCGCCGTGGCTCGTGGTCCGGTTCTTGTTCTTGCTCTTGTTCTTGCTCTTGGAGCTGGAGCAGCCGCCCCCGCTGCTCTTGGAACTGCTCTTGGAGCTGCCCTTGCTGCCGCCGCTGCCGCCGCCGGTGGAGAATCCGGTGAGTGCGAAGACGACGGCGACCAGTACGGCCGCGAACCTGATCCGACGCCCAACCATGGCTGAAACCCCTCCCCCGGAACGACAGCGGGCCAGGCTACCAGCCGTCATGGCCCGCCGGAATGAAGCCCATTCGGGCGCCAATGGCCGGAAGGCCTCCCTCCGCTCGCTTCGCCGGCGGCGAAGACGGCACTCCTGCCGAGCGCCGCACAAGGAATCCGTGGTTCCATTCCCGCCCCGGCCCGCGAACCCCGGCTGACCTGCACGGAGGGCCGTACACCGAATCCGGCGGCACCCCCGCACGAGTCATCCGCGTCCCTTCGGTGAGCACACGCACAGAAGGAGCACGGCACGTGCGCACCATTGCGACCGAGATCGTCATCGACGCGGCACCCCCGGAGGTCTGGGCGGTCCTGACCGACCTGGACCGGTACCCCGAATGGAACCCCTTCATCCGGGAGGCCTCCGGGGAACTGTCCCCCGGCTCCCGGCTCACCCTGCGCACGTTCCCGTCCGGCGGCCGCCGCCCGGCCACGTTCCGCCCGGAGGTGCTGGTCGTCACCCCCGGCCGGGAGCTCCGCTGGCTCGGCCGGTTCTTCCTGCCGGGCCTCTTCGACGGCGAGCACTGGTTCCGGCTGTCCGAGGCCCCGGGCCGGGCGACCCGGCTGGAGCACGGCGAGAACTTCCGCGGCCTGCTGGTACCGCTGCTCGGGAAGCTGCTGGCCGGCACCCAGCGTGACTTCACCGCACTGAACGACGCCCTGCGCAAGCACGCCGAAAAGACCGCCGCCGCGTCCTGACGGACGCCCCGGGTCCCGCACGTCCGCTCGGCGTGCGGGGCCCGCGCGGCGGACGTAGGTTCGAATCAGACCCCCCGAGGGGTCTGCTCGGAGCGGCGGCCGCCGTCCGGAGCCCCTTCCGTGCCCGGTACGACGGCCGTCACGGACGCCCTTGCCGCGCGGGTACGGCCACCACCTGCACGTCGTCCTCGTAGACGATCCGGCCGGGGTCGCAGGACTCCACCCGCTCGCAGGGCACGCCGTGCGCGGCCAGCAGCTCCAGATAGCCCGGGACCCGTTCGATGAGGTGCACCGCCGTGGTCTTGAACCAGGCGACCGCGCCCGGGTTCAGGACGGGGTCGTAAACGGCCGGATCGGTGTCCGAGGGGTTGGGGTAGTGGGCGTCGTACCAGTCGTTGGCCGCGCGCCAGAAGCGGTGCTGTTCCGCGCTCAGCCGCCCCTGCCGGGCCAGGCCGTTGGCCAGGGCGAAAACGCCGGGGAAATGGCCGCGCGGGCTCCGGACGGTGCCCTGGAATCTGACGAAGCTCGCCGTCGCCGGTGTCATCGGCCCACCGTAGCGGGACGGCACACGGCGGCGGCCCCCATCCGGTCGGGATGGGGGCCGCCGCCGTGCTGCGCGCTGCTGCCGTCAGGCCGGGGGCCTCGGGGCCGGGGCTCAGGCCTCGACGATGCCCGAGGCCTTGACCTCGATCTTGGCGGAGGTGCGGCCGGAGCCGGAGCCCAGGGACTCGATCTTCTTGACCAGGTCCTGGCCGGAGACGACCTCGCCGAAGACGACGTGCTTGCCGTCCAGCCAGTCGGTGACGATCGTGGTGATGAAGAACTGCGAGCCGTTGGTGTTCTTGCCGGCGTTCGCCATCGACAGCAGGAACGGGCGGTCGTGCTTGAGCGTGAAGTTCTCGTCGGCGAACTTCTCGCCGTAGATGCTCTTGCCGCCGGTGCCGTTCTGGTTGGTGAAGTCACCGCCCTGCAGCATGAAGTTCGGGATGACGCGGTGGAACGGCGAACCCGCGTAGCCGAAGCCGTGCTGACCGGTGGCCAGCTCGCGGAAGTTCTGCGCGGTCTTCGGGACCACGTCGTCGAAAAGCTTGAACTCGATGCGGCCCGCGTCGGCGCCGTCGATGCTGATGTCGAAGTAGACGTTTTCGTTGCTCATGGGTCCCATCCTGACACGCGCCGTGTCCGGGTTCCGGCTCCGGGGCGGTCCCGGCGCGCGTCACGGCACGTCACTGGGCGGTGCGCGTTCCCGTCCCCTTCGCCGCGTCCAGGGCGTACACGCAGCGGTCCTTGCTGCACGCGTAGACCACGCCCGCCTGGGCCACCGGCGAGCCGGCGATCTCCCCGCCGGTGGCCAGCTTCCAGCGGAGCTGGCCGCCCGCCGCGTCCAGGGTGTAGAGGCAGTGGTCCGCCGAGCCGAAGTGGACCCGGCCGTCCGCGACCGCCGGGGCGCCGGTGATCTCGGCACCCGCCGCGAACCGCCACTTCGGGGTGCCGGTGACCGCGTCCAGGGTGTAGAGGGCGCTGCCGGAGGCCAGGTGCACGTGGCCGTCCGCCACCACGACCGGGTCGGTGGACTGCCGCTGCTCCGTCGCGATGCGCCAGCGGTCCGTGCCGGAGGCCGCGTCGATGGCGTAGACGGTGCCCAGGTAGTCGGCCAGGTAGACGCCGCCGCCGGTGACCGCCGGGCCGGGTGCGAAGGCCGGCGGGGCCAGGAACACGGCCGGGGCCTCGAAGTGCCAGCGGACCCGGCCGGAGGCGCGGTCCACGGACAGCACCCGGGTGCCGGCCGCCACGTACACGTTTCCGTCCGGTGCCGGGGTGACCCGGACCGGGACGTTCCCGCAGGAGGCCGCGTCACCCACCGGGTAGGACCAGGCCTCCCGGCCGGTACGGGCGTCCAGCGCGCGCAGTCGCGCGTCCTGCCAGACGTACACCGAGCCGTCGTGCAGCACGGGGGCCGCGTCGGTGGTCTCGAAGTCGGTCTGGGCCCCGGTCAGCTCCCACAGCTTCTGGCCGTTGGCCGCCTCGTACGCCTGGACGCCGCCGCCGCGGGTGGCGGTGACCACCGTGCCCCGGTCGGCGCGCAGCGCGTACACCCAGGCGTCGGTGGCCAGCCGCCACCGCTCGGAGCCGTCGATCGAGTCCAGCGCGTACAGGGAGGGGCCGTCGGAGGCGTGGATGCGGCCGTCGGTGACGGCCATGGCCCAGGCCACGTCGCGGGTTTTGAACTGGCGGCGGCCGCTCGCCACGTCCAGGGCGTGGACCTCGAAGGAGGTGACGTAGAGCAGCTCGCCGGAGACCGTGGGGGTGCCCCAGACCTCGTTGGACATGCGGAACCGCCAGGGGCGCCAGCGGCCGCTGTCCGGCGCCGGGCCGGGGCGGGGCAGCGAGGGCGTCCGGACGGGCGGGGCGGCGGCGGCCGCCGCGACACCGCCCGGCGGTCGGACCCAGCCGGTGGCGGAATCGGTGGAGGCGGCGCCGGAGGCGACCGCCGAGACGCGCGGGCCGGGGCCGATCGGGACCGGGGAGCCGCCCAGCCGGACCGGCTCGCCGCCGGACGGGACGGGCACCGCAACGGGCACCGGGACGGGCGCCGGGACGGGGGCGGGGGGCGGGGTCACCGGCGGGTGGTGCGGCCGCGGGGGCGCGGCATGGCCGGTCCGCGGGTCCGCCCACGGGTCGGCGGGCCGGGCGGGCTCGGGTGCCGGGCGGTCGCGGCGGTGGGTGGCCTGGGCGGAGCCCTGGGGCGGGCGGCCGCCGGCCGGGGGCGTGCGCTGGCCCGCCCGCCGGGCCTCGATCATGGCGACGGCGCGGTCCGGAAGCCAGGCCGAGGCGGTGCCGCTGTCGTCGCCGGCCGAGAACAGGTGCGGGGACAGCTGGGCCTGCAGGTCGGCCGGGGTGGGGCGGAGGGTGGCGTCCATCTGCATGCAGGAGTCGATCAGCGGGCGCAGCTCGTGCGGCAGCCCCTCCAGGTTGGGGCCCTCCCGCAGCAGCATGAACACCGTCTCGACCGGGTTCGCCCCGTGGTAGGGCGGGTGGCCGGTGGCGGCGAAGACCAGGGTGGAGCCGAGCGAGAAGACGTCGCTGGCGCCCTTGACGCTGCGCGAGTCCTTCGCCTGCTCGGGCGACATGTAGGCGGGGGTGCCGACGGCGACGTTCGTCATGGTCAGCCGGGTGTTGGAGACACCGCTGGCGATGCCGAAGTCGATCACCCGGGGGCCGTCTTCGACGACCAGGACGTTGGAGGGCTTGAGGTCGCGGTGGACCAGGCCCGCCTGGTGGATGGACTGGAGCGCCTCGGCGATGCCGGCGGCGAGCCACCGTACGGCCTGCACGGGCATCGGCCCGCATTCGTTGACGATCTCCTCCAGGGAGGGCGCCGGGACGTACGCGGTGGCCAGCCAGGGCACGGCGGCGCGCGGATCGGCGTCCACGACGGCGGCGGTGTAGAAGCCGGACACGGCACGGGCCGCCTCGACCTCGCGCGTGAAGCGCACCCGGAACAGCTGGTCCTCGGCGAGCTCGGTCCGTACCGTCTTGATCGCGACCCGGCGGCCGGACGCCGACCGCGCGAGATAGACCAGCCCCATGCCGCCGGCACCGAGCCGGCCCAGCACCTCGAAGGGGCCGATCCGTCTCGGGTCGTGCTGCGTCAGCTGCTCCACCACTCGCCTCACACCTCCCCGTACGAACCCAGGTCCGGGCCCGCGCATCCCGATTCTGTCAGGCCGCGGCCCGCTACGGCTCCGTGTCCGAGCCGTGCTGGACATCGGATCCGGCGCCGGCTCCTGCCGGGGCCCCGCTCTGCGGCCCTGACCGGCTCCCGGTCTGCTCCCCCGCCCCGGCCTCGGTCCGGGCCTCGGTCCGGGCCTCGGTCGGGGGCCCGGCCTCGGCTTCGGGTTCGGCGAGGAGCGCGAAGGCCGCCCCCTGATTGTCCGCGACCACCGCGATCCGGCCGTAGGGGGTGTCGAAGGGCTCCGCGCTGACCCGGCCGCCGAGACGGCGCAGGGTCGCCACCGACGCGTCCACGTCGGGCACCGCGAAATACACCAGGAAGTGCGCGGGCAGGAACTCGGGGAACGCCTCGGTGATCAGGCTGCGGCCGGCCACGGCGGTGTCCGGGCCGGGCCGGCTGCCGGGCGGCGACCAGAGCCGGTAGTCGATGCCGGCGTCGTCCTGGTCCTGGGCGACGTAGCCGAAGACCTGCGCGTAGAAGGTGTCGACGGCGTCCCGGGCGCGGGTGTAGACCTCGGTCCAGCAGTACGTGTACGGCTCCATGCTCGCCTCGAAGCCGTGGTGGGTGCCCGGCTGCCAGAGGCCGAAGACGGCGCCGCCGGGGTCGGCGGCCATGGCGGCCGTGCCGTAGGGGCCGACCGGCATGGGTTCCATGACCATCTGGCCGCCGGCGGCCCGGATGCGGGCGGCGGCCGCGTAGGCGTCGGAGGTGTACAGGTAGACCCCCCAGACGGTGGGCAGGCGGCCGTCGGGTTTGGGGGCGAGGGCGGCGACGTTGCGGCCGCCGCTGTACGCCTGCGTGTAGCCGCCGTACTCGCCGGACGCGCCGCCGAAGGTCCACCCGAAGAGCTCACCGTAGAACCGCTTGCCCGCCTCGACGTCCGGAAGGGAGGCGTCCACCCAGCACGGGGTGCCCTCTGCAAATGCGGCCATGGGCCCTTTTTCCTTCCGTTTCTGCGCGCCTCGCTGCAATCCGGTGCAGTCTGCCCGTCAGGACATGATCCGCCCGGGCACTTGTCCACAGCCTGTTGATGAGACTATTCGGGCGAAGCGGATACGGGCCCCCGGCGCGCGCGGGTGCCCGAAACCTGGCGGTGAACGCGCTTACACCCAGGCCAGGTACCCCGTAACCCCATTTGCAGGCGGCCGAATCGCGCCCCGATCACCCCTCGGTAAGCTGACGGCATGACAGGACAAGTACGCACCGTCGACGGCCGCGTTGCCGGCCGGCGCGGTCAGGCGACGCGGCAGAAGCTGCTCGACTGCCTCAGCGAGATGCTCAGCAGCTCGCCGTACCGCGACGTGAAGGTGATCGACGTCGCCCGCAAGGCCGGCACCTCGCCCGCGACCTTCTACCAGTACTTCCCGGACGTCGAGGGCGCCGTCCTGGAGATCGCCGAGGAAATGGCCTCCGAGGGCGCGCAGTTGACCGCGCTCGTCGAGGGCCGCTCCTGGGTGGGGAAGTCCGGGTGGCAGGCCGCCGAGGAACTCGTCGACGGGTTCCTGGAGTTCTGGCGGAGCAACGACGCGATCCTGCGTGTCGTCGACCTCGGTGCCGCCGAGGGCGACAAGCGCTTCTACAAGATCCGCATGAAGATCCTGAACTCGGTCACCAACTCCCTCACCGAATCGGTGAAGGAGCTGCAGGCCAAGGGCAAGGTCGACAAGGAGGTCAGCCCGGCGGCCATGGCCGGCTCGCTGGTGGCCATGCTCGCGGCGGTGGCCTCGCACCAGAAGGGCTTCCAGACCTGGGGCGTCAAGCAGGCCGAGCTCAAGCCGAACCTGGCGCTGCTCGTGCACCTGGGCATCACCGGCAAGAAGCCGACCAAGTAGGCGGCGGACCCGCCAGGGTCCGCCCGCCCGGCAGGCCGCCCGCGTACGGCATGCCGCCCGGCAGGCCGCGTACGGCGTGCCGCCCACGGCTGCGACGGCTGCGGTCAGCGGCGCTCCAGCCGGAACAGCCGGATCTCGCGCTCGATGCGCGCCTGGTACGTCGCGTACGGCGGCCAGAACCTCAGCACGGCCTGCCATGCCGCCGCGCGCTCCTCGCCGGCCAGCAGCCGGGCCCGGACCTCGATGTCCTGCCCCTTCCAGCTGATGTCCGCGTCCGGGTGCTTGAGCAGGTTCCCGGTCCAGGCCGGATGTCCGGGGCGGCCGAAGTTCGAGCCGATCAGCAGCCAGCTCGCCCCGCCCTCCTCCGGCATGCAGGCGAGCGGGGTGATGCGCGGTTCGCCGCTCTTGGCGCCCTTCGCCGTGAGGATCACCCCGGGAAGCATCTGGGCGCTGAGGATCACCTTGCCGCGGGTCAGCCGGTGCACCGCCTTGTCCATCGCCGGGATGAAGTGCGGTGCGATGCGGGCGAACAGCATGGTCGAGGAGATCTTCTGCATGAGCTTGACGCCGGGAGCCATCAGACGGCCACCCTCTCCGGGGTCGGGGCGGCGCCGGGGGTGAACAGCCCGGCGCGGTGGGCCGCGTGCGCGCGCAGCCGGTGGACCGGGCCGAACAGCAGCTCGTCGGCGGCGGCCCGCTTGAAGTAGAGGTGGGCGTCGTGCTCCCAGGTGAAGCCGATCCCGCCGTGCAGCTGGATGGCCTCGGCGGAGGTCAGGCGCAGGGCTTCGAGGGCCTGGGCGAGGGCGAGGCCGCCCTGCTCCGGGTCCCAGGCGGCGTAGTAGGCGGCCGAGCGGGCCGCCTGGACGTGCACGTACAGGTCGGCGAGCCGGTGTTTGACGGCCTGGAAGGAGCCGACGGCCCGGCCGAACTGCTCGCGTGCCCGGACGTACTCCACGGTGCGGGCGAGGGCCTGGGCGGCGGCCCCGACCGCTTCGGCGGCGAGCACGGCGGCGGCGGTGCGGCCGGTGGCGGCGAGCGCGCCGGTCACCTCGGCCTCGTCGCTGTCGCCGAGCAATTCGACGGGTGTGTCGCGGAGTTGGATGCGGCCCTGGGGTCGGGTCTCGTCCAGGACGGCCTGCCGGGTGCGGGCCAGACCGGGCGCGTCGGCCCGTACGAGGAACAGCAGGGTGCGGCTGCGGGCGAAGCCGCCCGCGTGGGCGGCGACCAGCAGCAGTCCGGCGCTGTGCCCGTCGAGGACCTGTGCGACCTCTCCGTAGAGGCGCCAGCCGCCGGCTTCGTCGCGTCGGGCCTGCACCCCGCCGGCCCGGCCGCCGCCGGACCACTCGCCCGCCGTGTTGTCGCCGGTCAGGCCGAGGGCGGTGGCCAGCGCGGGGCCGGGCACGGCCAGCGCGGCGGTCAGCGCGCCGGCCGCGAGCGGCGGCAGCAGGGCGGAGCGCTGGGCCTCGGTGCCGAGTGCCTGGAGCAGCGGCGCGGCGAGGGCTGCGGTGGCCAGCAGAGGGGAGGGCAGCAGCACGCGGCCGGTCTCCTCGCAGGCCAGGGCCAGGTCGGCGGGGGTGCAGCCGACGCCCCCGTACTCCTCGGGGACGGCGATGCCCGGCAGCCCGAGCTGCCGGGCGAGCTGCTGCCACAGCTCGCCGTCGTGTCCGGCGGCGGTGCGGGCGGCGGCCTTGACCTCGTCCGGGCCGCAGCGTTTGCCCAGGATCTCGCGCAGGGTCCGGCGCATCTCGTCCTGCTCCGCGGTGAAGGCGGCGTCCATCGGCGGGCTCCTCCCCGTATCTGACGGCGCGTCATGCTAGGGCGTGGCGGCGGTGATGCCCAGAGCCGGGGATGTACCGATCCCATGAATCTGATGTACCGTCAGATTCATGGTCCTGGTCAACGGCAAGGAACGCCGCAAGGTCGCCGTGGTCGGCGTCGCCCTCTCGGACTGCGGGCGGGTCGACGGCCCCACCCCGTACGCCCTGCACGCCCAGGCCGCGCGCCGCGCGCTCGCCGACTCCGGCCTGGACCGCTCCGTGATCGACGGCTTCGCCTCGGCGGGCCTGGGCACCCTGGCCCCGGTCGAGGTCGCCGAGTACCTGGGGCTGCGCCCGTCCTGGGTGGACTCCACCTCGGTGGGCGGATCCACCTGGGAGGTGATGGCCGCCCACGCCGCCGACGCCATCGCGGCCGGGCACGCCAACGCGGTCCTGCTGGTCTACGGCTCCACCGCCCGCGCCGACATCAAGGCCCGCCGCCGCACCTCCAACCTGTCCTTCGGCGCCCGCGGCCCGCTCCAGTTCGAGGTCCCGTACGGCCACACGCTGATCGCCAAGTACGCGATGGCCGCCCGCCGCCACATGCACGAGTACGGCACCACGCTGGAACAGCTGGCCGAGGTCGCGGTCCAGGCCCGGGCGAACGCGGCGACCAACCCGGACGCCATGTTCCGCGACCCGATCACCGTGGACCAGGTGCTGTCCGGGGAGATGATCGCCGACCCGTTCACCAAACTGCACTGCTGCATCCGCTCGGACGGCGGCTGCGCGGTCCTGCTGGCCGCCGAGGACCTCGTCGCCGACACCGCCAAGGCGCCGGTGTGGATCCTCGGCACCGGCACCTCCGTCTCCCACACCACCATGTCGGAATGGGAGGACTTCACCGTCTCCCCGGCCGCCGTCTCCGGCCGCCGGGCCTTCGACCGGGCCGGCCTGCGCCCCGCCGACGTCGACCTCGCCGAGATCTACGACGCCTTCACCTACATGACCCTGGTCACCCTGGAGGACCTGGGCTTCTGCGCCAAGGGCGAGGGCGGCGCCTTCGTCGGCAAGGGCCGCCTGCTGCGCGACGGGGAACTCCCCGTCAACACCGACGGCGGCGGCCTCTCCGCCTGCCACCCGGGCATGCGCGGCCTGTTCCTCCTCGTCGAAGCGGTCCGCCAGCTCCGCGGCGAAGCCGGCGACGGACAGGTCCGCAAGGCGGGCGGCCGGCTCCCGGAAGTGGCCCTGGCCTCCGGCACCGGCGGCTGGTTCTGCTCCTCCGGCACGATCATCCTCGGCCGCTGAACCGCCCCGGGCCCGCCCTGGCCCGAATGACAGGCCCGACAGGCCTACAGGCCCTATGGGCCTCAGAGGACCCGGACCTGCGGGGTGTAGAGGATCCAGCGGCCGCCGGAGGCGCGGAACGCCTGTTCCTTCGCCATGATCTCCTCCGCGTGGTTCCACGCGAACAGCAGCGCGTAGTCCGGGTAGGGCGCCGCGAAGGCCTCCGCCGGGAGGACCGGGATGTGGGAGCCGGGGGTGAGGCGGCCCTGTTTGGCCGGGGTGGTGTCGCAGACGAACTCGATCGACTCCGGGCCGATCCCGCAGTAGTTGGCGACCGTGGCGCTCTTCGCCGTCGCCCCGTACGCCACCACCCGCCGGCCCTCCGCACGCAGCCGGCCCAGCAGCCCCGTCAGCTCCTCCCGGGTGCGCCGCACCGCGGCGGCGAACCGGTCGAGCGTGGCCGGGTCGGCCAGCGCGGCCGACTCCTCCTCGGCCAGCAGGGCGGACACCGCCGCCGTCGGCAGCCGGCTGCCCTGCCGGGCCAGGGTGTAGCGGACCTCGCCGCCGTGCACCGGCAGCCGGACCACGTCCACCAGCTCGAAGCCGTGCCGGCGGGCCAGGTTGCGGACCGAGCGGGCGGTGAAGAAGTAGAAGTGCTCGTCGTAGATCTGGTCGAAGGAGGTCCGCTCCACGATCTCGCCCAGGTAGGGGTCCTCGAAGACGAACACCCCGTCCGGCTTCAGCAGCGCGTCCAGCCCGCGGAAGACCGACTCCAGGTACGGGATGTGGCACAGCGTGTTCGCGGCGTAGACGACGTCCGCCCGGCCCTCGGCGGCGGCGATCTCCCTGGCCGTGGCCTCCTCGAAGAAGGCCGTACGCACCCGTACGCCCTTCTCCCGGGCCCGGTCCGCCACCCCCGCCGACGGGTCGACGCCCAGGTGCCGCACCCCGGCCGCGGCCACGGTCGCCAGCATCACCCCGTCGTTGCAGCCGAGTTCGACCACGAAGGCGTCCGGGCCGGCGGCCGGGCCGGCCAGCAGCTGCCGGGCCGTGTCCTCGAAGTGCTCCCGCATCACCGACGATCCCGAGGAGTGGTACGGGTAGTCCTCGTGGAACATCCGCTCCCGCGGCACCTCCTCCATCAGCTGCACCATCGTGCAGTCGGCGCACAGGCCGACCGCGAGACGGAAGAAGTACTCGCCGTCGGTCTCCCCGGGGCGCGGGAACGCATCGGAGTTGGGCTGGGCCCCCAGGTCGAGGAACTCGGTCAGCGGTCCGGAGCAGACACGGCAGTGGGTCATCAGATCTCCTCATGGAGTGCGAAGAAGGGGAGCAGGCCGCGGGCGGCCGCCTCGGCGAGGGTGAGAGCCTCCCGGTCCCGGTCCGAGAGGACCGGGGTGAGGCCGGCGGGGATCGGCAGGCCGAGCGCCGGGTCCAGGACGGACACGGCCCGTTCGTGCTCGGGCACGTAGCCGGCCGACAGCAGGTAGGACATGACGGTGTGGTCCTCCAGGGCCACGAAGGCGTGCCCGACCCCGGGCGGCAGGTACACCGCCCGGAAGTGGTGCTCGTCCAGCAGCACCGAGTCCCAGGTGCCGAACGCCGGCGAGCCGACCCGCAGGTCCACCACGAAGTCCAGGGCCGCGCCGCGCGGGCAGTGGACGTACTTCTCGGTGCCCGGGGACACCGCCGTGTAGTGCACCCCGCGGACGACGCCCCGCCGGGAGACGCTCTGGCTGGCCTGCCGCACCGGGAACAGCGGCCGGAACTCCCGCTCCTCGAAGGTGGAGACGAAGAGGCCGCGGTCGTCGCGGTGCAGGTCCGGGGTGAACTCCAGCGCGCCCGGCACGGCGAGTTCGCGCGTCCTCACGCCGTCTCCTCCGCCGTCTCCTCCGGCGAGGCCTCAGCCGTCTCCTCCGCCAGCACCTCCGCCAGCACCTCGCGCAGGGCACCGATCACCGTGTCCTGCACCTCCCGCGGCAGCGACGGGTACATCGGCAGCGAGAAGATCTCCCCGGCAAGCGCCTCCGTCACGGGCAGCGAGCCCGGCCCGTAGCCGAGGTGCGCGAACCCGGACATGGTGTGCACCGGCCACGGGTAGCTGATGTTGAGGGAGATGCCGCGGGCCTTGAGCGCCTCGACGATCGCGTCCCGGCGCGGGTGGCGCACCACGTACACGTAGTAGACGTGCTCGTTGCCGGGGGCCGTACGCGGCAGGACCAGCCCGGTGTCCGCGAGGCCCTCCTCGTACCGGCGGGCGACGGCCCGGCGGCCCTCCGCGTAGGCGTCGAGCCGGCCCAGCTTGCGGCGCAGGATCTCCGCCTGGAGTTCGTCGAGCCGGCTGTTGTGGCCGGGGGTCTCGACGACGTAGTACCGCTCCTCCATGCCGTAGTAGCGCAGGCGGCGGAGCCGGGCCGCCAGCGCCTCGTCGGCGGTGAGCACCGCGCCGCCGTCCCCGTACGCGCCCAGCACCTTCGTCGGGTAGAAGGAGAACGCGGCGGCGTCGCCCATGGTGCCGGCGGTCCGGCCGTGGTGCCGGGCCGCGTGCGCCTGCGCGCAGTCCTCCAGGACGGCCAGGCCGTGGGCGGCGGCCAGCCGGTTGACGGCGTCCATGTCCACGCACTGGCCGTAGAGGTGGACGGGCAGCAGGCAGCGGGTCCGGTCGGTGATCGCGGCCTCGATCTGCCGGGTGTCCATGAGGAAGTCCTCCTCGCGGACGTCGACGAAGACGGGGCGGGCGCCGACCGCGTCGATGGCCACCACGGTCGGGGCGGCCGTGTTCGACACGGTGATCACCTCGTCGCCGGGGCCCACGCCGAGGGCCTGCAGGGCGAGTTTGATCGCGTTGGTGCCGTTGTCCACGCCGACGCAGTGCGGGGTGCCGTGGTAGGCGGCGAACTCCGTCTCGAAGCCGTGCACGCTCTTCCCGAGGACCAGCTGTCCGGAGGCGAACACGGTCTCGACGGCGTCGAGGAGGTCCTCGCGTTCGGCCTCGTACTCCCGCAGGTAGTCCCAGACGTAGGTGGTCATGCGCGGTCGTCCTTTCCATGGCTGCCGCCGGTCAGGGCGGCGGCGGTGCAGGCGAGGCCCTCGGGCAGCGGGACCCGGGGGGCCCAGCCGGTGGCGGTGCGGAAGGGGGCCGGGTCGGCGGTCACGTCCCGGAAGTCGGCGGCCGCCGCGTACGGGGGTGCCTCGACCCGGCGTACCGGGACCGGCGGCCGGCCGGTACGGGCGGCGACGGCACCGGCGAGGGCGTGGAACACCTCGCCGAGGGGGAGGCCTCGGCCGGTGCCGACGTCCCAGTGGGTTCCGGCCAGTGCGTCGGCACGGCCGAGGGCGGCCGTGAACGCGGTGGCCGCATCGGCGACGTACAGCAGGTCGCGGCGGACCGTGCCGTCGTGCCACAGGGTGATGGGCTCCCCGGCCACGGCCCGCC
This sequence comes from Streptomyces sp. NPDC051211, assembly GCF_040689505.1. Lineage (NCBI taxonomy): Bacteria > Bacillati > Actinomycetota > Actinomycetes > Kitasatosporales > Streptomycetaceae > Streptomyces > Streptomyces sp. NPDC051211. The sequence goes on along the minus strand of NZ_JBFBAV010000037.1, from coordinate 56,050 downwards.
GGGCCATCGCCGACACCACGCCCCGGTCCGCGGCCGCCGGGCCGTGGGCGGCGGCCGGGCCGAAGACCGTGGGCGGACCGAAGACCGTGGGCAGCCGCAGGGTGATGCCGCGTACGGACCCCCGCGCGGTGGCCCGCTCCAGGATCTGCTCGGCGGCCCGCTTCCCGCGCTCGTACGGGGTGGGGGCGCCCGGCCCGCACGGCGGGACGGTGGAGGCGAACAGCACCACGGGCGGCGGTCCGCCGCGCGCGGCGAGGGCGACGACCAGGTCGTCCATCAGGCGGGCAGCCGGGCCGTCGCCGGCGGCCCGCCAGTTCGCCGTCCCGGTCCCGGACAGCTCCGCGACCAGGTGGACCACCGCATCGGATCCGGCAACGGCCTCGGCCAGCCGGCCGGGCTCGGTGACATCGGCGGTACGGTGCTCCGCACCCGGGACCGGAAGGGCCGGGCGGCGGGACACCGTCCGCAACCGGGCGCCGCTGCGGGCGAGTTCGGCGGTCACGGCCGATCCGATGAACCCGGACGCGCCGAGCACGGTGATCAGCATGCGGCGTCCAGGCAGGCGAGCAGGGACCGGGTCTGCATGTTCGCGTACGGGCCCAGGTGCAGGAGTTCCCGCAGCTGGCCGGGGGTCACCCAGCGGTAGTCCGGGTGCTCCGGGCGCTCGGCGGCCGGGTCGAGTTCGACGATCAGGTGCCGGCTGCGCGAGTGGTGGAAGCGGCCGCCCTCGTCGGAGAGCACCGTGTCGAACCGGACCGCGTCCGGTGCGGCACCCAGCACCTCGTCCAGGAACGGGGGCCGGGCCGTGGCCGGCAGCAGGTCGTAGTTCTCGGGGGTGCACTGCACGGTCGGGGCGAGCTCCGGGCCGGCCACGCCTCCGGCCTCCGCCCGCAGCTGCACCAGCACGTGCGGGACGCCGTCGATGCGGGTCAGCAGGAAGGCGAGGATGCCGGTGTGGAGGGGGGCGATCATCGGCTGGTCCCAGCGGGCGACTTCGCGGCCGGCGGCCTCGACGCGGACCCCGATCACCTCGAAGAACCGGCCGCTGTCGTGGACGATCCGGCCGTCGGTCCGCCGCCAGCCGGTGAGCCGGTCCAGCGGCAGCCGCTCCCGCACACCCGCCCGGGACCGGGAGCCGGCGATCCAGCGCAGGATCTCCCCGGTGCCGTGGAGGGCGGGCCCCGGCTCCGCCGGCCCGCCGGGCAGGCAGGCCAGCACGGACCGGGTGTCCATGTTCACCAGGTCGTCCACGGCCAGCAGCCCGCGCAGGCCGGCGACGGACAGCCAGCGGAATCCGGGGGCCGGTTCCGCCGCCACGGTCTCCACGATCATGTTCCGGTTGCGCTTGGCCAGGAACCAGGAGCCGTGCTCGGACAGGCGGAGATCGGCGACCACCCGGTCCTCGGCGGCGTCCAGGAAATGCTCCAGGTAAGGGACTTGGGCGCCGCGGTGTACGCCGGTGTAGTTGCTGCGGGTGGCCTGCACGGTCGGGGAGAGCTGGAGCCCGCCCCAGTTGCCCGGTTCCGGTTTCAGCTGGACCAGGGCGTGCGGGACCCCGTCGATCGGGGCGGTCAGCAGGCCCAGCAGGCCGGTCTCCGGCTGGTTGATGATGGGCTGCTGCCAGTGCGGCACCGGATGTCCGGGCAGCCGTACGCCGAGCCCCTCGACGGAGAAGAACCGGCCGCTGCGGTGCCGGAGGCCGCCTGCCGCCGGATCGGTGTCCCAGTCGGCCAGGGCCTCCAGCGGTACCTGCTCGGTACGGGTCCATATCCGCTCCCGGGCCTCCGCCACCCAGTTCGGGACGTTCACCGCAGCACGCTCCCGTCCGGCAGCACGTCCTCGAGGAAGGCCATCTGGTGCCGCATGGTGGCCCGGAAGCAGCGGGTGTAGCGGTCCGCGTGCTCGGCGGTCATGGTCGACAGCGGTACGCACAGGGACACGTGGGTCCCCCGGTCCACGATCGCCAGGCCCTTCCACACGGTGCCGCCGACCCCCAGCGCGTCCTCGACGGCGGCCTCGAGCGCGCCCGTGCCGCCCTGCCAGCCGCGGGGCAGCACCAGCTCGCCGCGCTCCGCCAGCCGGCCGTACCACTCCAGCAGGTCCAGGCGGGTGGCGGCGAGTTCGCGGGCCTGGAGCCGGGCGTCGGAGAGCGCCCGGTAGGCGGCCCGGGCCGCCCGCGGGGTCTCGAAGCGGGCGATCTCCTGGGTGAACTGCCGTTCCAGGCTGTGCGTCCGGGTGCGCGGGTCGTCGAGCAGGGTGACCGTACGGTCCAGCAGGGTGGTGCAGCGCTCGCCCGCATCGGCGAACCGCAGCCACAGGTCCCAGTCCTCCAACCCGACCGGGGACTCCCGCCAGCCGCCCACCCGTTGGGCCAGTCCGGCGGCGTGGCCGGCGCAGGAGTTCTCGAACAGCGGGCTCATCAGCTGGATTTCGGGGTGCCAGACCAGGGAGAGCGGATGGGCGGTGCTCGTCACCGTGCCCGCTTCGGTCATCTTCCGGGCCCGGGTGGCCACCCAGCGGGCCCCGCCCTCGAACGCCTCCCACATCCCCGCGAGATGGCCGGGCTCCCAGAGGTCGTCGTGATCGAGGTAGGCGATGAACTCGCCGCGCGCCTCGTCCAGGGCGATGTTCGTCGGCCCGGACTGGGAGCCGAACCGCCGGGTGCGCAGGAGCCGGATCCGGGAGTCCTGCGCGGCCGCCCCGGCGACCACGGCGTCCGTGTCGTCGTCGCTCGCGTCGGACACCACCAGCAGTTCCCAGTCGCGCATGCGCTGCGCCCGCACGGATTCCAGCGTCGACAGGATCGCCTTACTGCGGTTGTACGTGGGGCAAATGACGGTGATGCGCGGTGGCATGTCGTGTGGCCTTTCCAAGCGCGACCTTTCCAAGGTCCGGTGCGACGGAGTATTGCACCGGGCCGAACTCCCCCGTCCCGGGACGGGGGAGGGGCCGGAAAGGACTCTCCTCGTGGCGGGTGTGCAGCCCTCGGAACCTCCGTAGATTTGCTGTTGTCCGGCCGAGAGGTCGGGAAAAGCAATGGAGTGAGACACATGACCGCGTATTCGGTACTCATGCCGTTCCTGCCGCGTCGGCCGGAACAGCTGCTGCCGTACGCAGCCCTGGTGGAATGGACCGATGCCCACCGGCTGTGGCAGGGACAGGCCATGCTGGTGGAGCCCTTCCAGGGATTCGCCTCCGCGGCCGGCGCCGGTTTCCGGGTGCCCACCGGTCTCGGCGTCACGCTGATGCCGCTGCGGCATCCGTACGAGGCCGCCCACCAGGTCCGGTCGCTGGCCCTGGCCACCGGGGAATCGGTGGTCGCGGGCTTCGGGCCGGGCGGCAAGTCCTTCCAGCGCGGTCTGCTGGGCGAGCCGTACGCCAGCCCGCTGACGGCGGCCCGCGAGTACCTGACCATCATGCGGGGCCTGCTCTCCGGGCAGGTCGTGGACGTGAAGGGGGAGTACTTCTCCTGTCACGCCGGAATGGGACCGGCGGTGGCGCCCCGGATCGATCTCGGTCTGGGAGTGCTGCGGCCGGGGATGGCCCGGCTGGCCGGCGAGGTCGCCGACGCCGCCATCACCTGGCTGACGCCCGCCGGCTACCTGGAGGGCACGGTGCTTCCGGCCATGCGGGAGGGCGCCGGCACCGCCGGGCGCGAGACTCCGCGGCTGACGGCCATCGTCCCGGTGGCGCTGGACCGGCCGGGCCGGGAACCCTCGGACATGGTCATCGCCAGCAATGCGACGCACATGAAGGCGCCGCATTACATCGACATGCTGCGGCAGGCCGGAATCGACATTTCCGGGCTGGAACTACCGGCAGCGGCGAAAAGAATGATCGACGGCGGCGCATTCGTGCACGGCGACATCGACCGGGTCGTCGAACAACTCGACGTTTACCGGAAGGCCGGGGTCGAGGAAATCATTCTCAATCTGACCGGCGTCTTCAATGTCCACGGCCAGAAAGCCGTCATGGACGATCTCAAGACCATTCTTTCAGCAGTCTCTCGATAACCAGTCATCCAGGGGGGTGGAAATCATGAACGGTAGCGGTAACCGTATGTCCGTGGCCAAGCGGCATGTGATGTCCTGGGGCGTGGGCCGGGCACTGCCCGGCCGTGCCGGGGAACCGGCCGTCGGTGCCGCCACGGTGGTCCTGGAGAACGCGGACCACCTGGCGCAGCTGCTCGGCTCGGACCTGGTCGGCCCGCACTCGGTCATCCTCTCCCCCGGAGCACCGGACACCGGAGCACCGGACACCGGCGTGCCGGACAGCGAGGGCGCGCCGCTGGTCGTCGGGTACGAGGGCTCGCTGAGCGAACCCGGCGGCGACCTCTCCATCGACGACGACTTCTTCCTCCAGTCCCAGGACTACGCGACCTCCGCCTACATGTCCGTGATCGGCGCCACCCTGGTCCGGATCACCGAGGAGACCGACTTCGAGGCCTTCCTCGCCGACGCCGACCGGGCCCGCGCCGAGGGCGGGTTCGTCTCCTTCGTCACCGACCCCGCGGTGCAGCTCGCCGACGTCTCCGCCCTGGGCGGCGGCCCGGCCGGCGACGGTCCCGGCACCCGGCTGTGGGTCGGCCCGGAGGGCGAGCTGTCGGTCTCCCCCGGCGGCAGCCGGATCGGTACGCTCGGCGACTCCTTCGCCACCGTCCACGCCGCCTGGGAACACCTCAACTCCACGAGCGACCAGCCCTGTCCGGTCTCCCTCGGCGCCGTTCTGCCGGAGCCGGAGCGGGCCGCCGCGCTCGCCGAACGCCCCTGGCTGGGCCGGTACCTGGCCGCGCTGAACGCCGTACGGGAACTCCGTGCCCGCGGTCTGGGCGAGGCACGGGTCTCCGGCTTCGGCGGACGCCTGGCGCCGGCGGCCGAAACCGGGATCACCCGGCCCGCCGACCTCACGGACGCCTCGCTGCCGCTGCTGCTGTGGACCGACGAGGCCGCGTACCTGCACGCCTCCGGCCGGACCTTCCGGATCAACCGGTCCGCCGGTGAACTCGCCGAGGCGCTGCTGGTGCACGGCTCCCTCGACGCCGCCGCCGCCCACGCGGACCGCGACGCCCTGGCGAAGGTCGAATCCTCCTTCGCCGCCGCCGGTGTCGCACTGCGCTCCGGCGAGCTGCTCGGCGCGGGGAAGTGAGCCCGCGGCCATGGCCCTCGCACTGACTCCGCTCGCCGTACCCGGCGACGCCGGCCGGCTGATCGCCGGACTCGGCGACCGGGCCGAGCTCCACGACCTGTACGACCCGACCGGTTCCCCGGTCTACCACGACCTCTCGGTCCGCGACACCCACGAGGTGCGCGAACTGATCGCCCAGGTCCGCCGTACTCCGGGGGACGTCCTCGAACTGGCCGCCGGATCCGGCCGGCTGACCCTGCCCCTGCTCGCGCTGGGCCGCTCGGTCACCGCCCTGGAACTGTCGGAGGGCATGCTCGGCCTGCTCGCCGAGCGGCTCGCCGGCTCCCCGGCCCGGCTGCGCGACCGCTGCACCCCCGTCCACGGGGACATGAGCTCCTTCGCGCTGGGCCGCCGGTTCGAACTGATCGTGCTGGGCACGACCTCGATCTCGCTGCTCGACGCGGCGGGCCGGGCCGGACTGTACGCAGCGGTGCGCGAACACCTCGCGCCCGGCGGCCGGTTCCTGCTCTCGACCGCCGACATCTCCGACCCGGGCGCCCAGACGGACCCCGAGGCGGTGTTCGAGGTGACCGGCGCCGGCGGCTCCGGCTACCGGATGCACGAGTACTGGCCGGTCGGCGCCGAATCCCGGACCGTCACCGTCCTTCCCGCCCCGATCCCCGACAGCGGCCCCGTCACGGTGTGCACCAGCACCGTCGGAGTGCTGCCCGCCGACCGGCTGGCGACCGAACTCGAACAGGCCGGCCTGTCCGTCCTGGCCCGGCACCCGCTGCCGGCCGGCGGCTCGCGCCACCACGACGTACTACTGGAAGCAGGTGTCACGGCATGACCGCCCTCTGGGCCTCCCTGCTCGCCCCGGAAGACCAGGGGCGCGACGACCTCTGCGCGGTGTCCGCGCACGGCGTCCGGGTGCGCTACGCCGACGGCAGCGAACTGCTCTGCGGCTCAAGCGGCCTGTGGAACACGAACATCGGCTACGGCAACACGGCGATCGCCGAAGCCGCCGCCGAAGCCCTGCGCGAAGCCTCCTACCTGAGCGTCTTCCGGTACGAGAACACGTACGCCCGGCGGGCCGCCGAGGCGCTGATCGAGGTCAGCGGTCCCGAGGACTTCAAGAAGGTGCTCTTCTCGACCTCCGGGGGCGCCGCCAACGACCTGGTGATGAAGCTCGCCCGGCACTACCACGCACTGCGCGGCGACGACCGCCGCAAGGTGGTCGTCGGTCTGCGCGGCAGCTACCACGGCCTGACCTACGGCAGCTTCTCGCTGACCGGCGACAACCTGGGCCAGCAGCTGTACGGGGTGGACCAGCGGCTGGTCCGGCACGTCACCGCGAACGATCCCGCCGAGATCGGCGCGCTGCTGGCCCGGCAGGGCGGCCAGATCGCCGCCGTGGTGGTCGAGCCGGTGCTCGGCTCCGGTGCGGTCGCGCTCACCGAGGAGTACGTGGCCGAACTGCTGCGGCTGCGCGAGGAGTACGGCTTCCTGCTGGTCGCCGACGAGGTGGCCACCGGCTTCGGCCGGACCGGCAGCTTCTTCGCCTCGCAGCGCTGGCCGAGCGCCCCCGACCTGGTGGTCAGCTCCAAGGGCCTCACCAACGGCACGTCCGCCGCGGCCGCCGTGATCGTCTCCCACCGGGTGGCGGACGCCTTCGACGAGGCCGGTGCGCTGCTCTCCCACGGGGAGACCCAGGCCGGTACGCCGGTCACCTGCGCCGCGATCCTCGCCACCCTGGCGGAGATGCGCCGGCTGGACGCCGTGGCCCTCGGGCAGCGGCTCTCGGAGCGGCTGGACACCGAGCTGGCCCGGCTGACCGCCGAGGACCCTTCGGTGTCCGGGACCACCGGCCTGGGCTGCTTCCGCTCCGTCCGGGTGACCACGGCGGACGGTGCGCCGCTGCCGCAGACCGAGGTGCCCGCGCTGGTCTCCGCGATCCGCGCGGCGGGCGCCATCGTCCACCCCGGGGTGCACGGCATCCAGCTGATCCCAGCCCTGACCTACAGCGAGGCGGAGCTGACCGAACTGCTGGACTGCGTCCGGACCGGCCTGGCCGCGTTCCGGACCACCCGGGAGAAGGCCCTCGCATGAGCAACGGCTGGCACTGCCCGACGGTGATGATGTACGGCGGTGACGAGCTCGCCGCATGGCTCGGCACCCGTACGGAGCGTTCCGTCACCCTGCTGCTGGACGAGGGGATCGCCGGCGCGGCGGTCGCCGCCTCGGTCCGCGAGCAGATCGAGCGTGCCGGCCGGACCGCACGGACCGTCGTGATCGGCGGCTCCGGCGATCTGACCGCCGTCACCGGGCTCGCCCGGCGGCTGGCGGACACGGAACTGGTGATCGCGGTCGGCGGCGGCTCGCTGCTCGACCAGGCCAAGCTGGCGGTCCTGCTGTCGGCGGACCCCGGAACCGAAGACCGGCTCAGGGTGCCGCAGCGGTGCGGGCTGATCCTGCTGCCGCCGGCGGAGCACCGTGGGCCCCGGCTGGTCGCCGTGCCCACGACGCTGGGCACCGGGGCCGAACTGAGCGCGGTCGCCTGCCTGGAGTACCCGCAGGGCAAGCGGCTGGTCATGGGCGGCTCGCTGCGGCCGGACGCCGCGGTGATCGACCCGGAGGCCACGGCCACCCTGCCGTACGCACTCCTCTCGGAGGGCCTGCTGGAGGTGCTGTTCCGGATCGCCGGACAGTACGTCGGCGACCACCGGGACCTGCCCACCGAGGACGCGCTGGCCGAGGCGCTGGCGGTCCGGGCGGTCCGGCTCGGCGCCGGACTCCGGTCCGCCGACGCCGGGCTGCGCGCCGAGATCGCCAAGATCAGCGGTCTCAGCCACGGGGGCTGGGTGCTGCTCGGCCGGGCTCCGTACGGCGGCAAGGGCTGGTACCTCGCCAACGAGCTGTCGACGGGACTGGGCCTGCGGAAGATGACGGCCGTGGCCGCGCTGCTGCCGCCGCTGTGGTCCGCGATCGCCGCGGGCGACACCCGGCTCGGCTCGGCCCGCCGGCTGGACCGGCTGTGGCGGCTGCTGCGGACGGCCGTGCCGGACGCGGCACTGCCCGAGGACCCCGGTCCGGGCATCGCGGCCCTGATCGACTCCTGGGGAGTCGTACGGGAGGTCGCCGCGGATCCCGCGGAAATCACCGCGGTCGCCCGGAGCTCCGTACGGGCCTGGGGCGCGGGGCTGCCGATGCTCGACGGCCTGAGCGCCGCGGACATCGAGGCCCTGCTGCACCGGGCGGTCCCCACCAAGACTTCCGCTCGCGGAGAGCTGTCGCTCACCGCCTGCGGACGACCGAAGCACACGTCGGAACGAGGAAAGGAGGTGTCACACACATGAAGGAGAACCTGAACCAGGACTTCGGCCAGGCGCTCGAGCTCGGCATGCAGGAGCTGGAGGCCATGGAGGCCCCGGGCTGGTGGTCCGTCGGCGGCTACATCAGCGGCGCGGGTGTCAGCGGTGCGGTCACGTACAGCATCGTCGCCACCGCCATCGCGGCGACCTGATGACCGTCCCCCGACCGATCCAACGAACCGCGTGAAGGAGGTGAACAACATGCAGGACATCTTCGAGAAGGACGCCATCGACTCCCTGGAGCTGGGCATGCAGGAGCTGGAGGCCATGGAGGCCCCCGGCGTCTGGTCCAACTTCAAGGCCGGTGTGACCGTCTCGGTCGCCGCCTCCGCCATCTACGGCGGTGTGGCCTCCGCTGTCGCCGTCACCTGATCCCTCAGGTGACAGCCCGGTCCCGGGTCCCGGAAGGAAGCCTCATTTCCTTCCGGGACCCGGGGTCCCGCCGTTTGTACGTTGCCACGTTGCCACGGAGCGCGCATGAGTAGTACCGCAGTAGCGAAATTCGACGGTCTGACCAAGCGTTTCGGCGCATTCACCGCCGTCGACGACATCACCTTCGAGGTCCCCTCGGGTCGGATCGTGGGTCTGCTCGGCCGCAACGGGGCCGGCAAGACCACCTCCCTGCGCATGCTGCTGGGCCTCACCGCGCCCACCTCCGGCAGCGCCACCGTGTTCGGCACCCCCTACGCCGAACTGCCCCACGCGGCCCACCGGATCGGCGTCACCATGGACGGCATCGGCGCCATGCCGGGCGTGTCCGGCCGCCGCGATCTGAAGATCTGGGCCAAGATGCTCGGCCTCCCCGCCCGCCGGGTGGACGAGGTACTGGAGCGGGTCGGCCTCGCCGACCGCGCCGACAAGAAGCACAAGGGCTTCTCCACCGGCATGAAGCAGCGCCACGCCCTGGCCTGCGCGCTGCTCGCCGACCCCGAACTGCTGGTGCTGGACGAACCCGCCAACGGTCTCGACCCGGACGGGATCCGCTGGCTCCGCACCTTCCTGCGGTCCCTCGCCGACGAGGGACGCACCGTTCTGCTCTCCAGCCACCTGCTGGCCGAGGTGGAGCAGACCGTGGACGACGTCGTGATCGTGCAGCAGGGCCTGCGCTACTGCGGCACCCTCGACGAGCTCACCGAACAGGGCCGGTACAGCCTCGAGGACCGGTTCTTCGCCCTCGCCGGGGACACCGGCGGGACCGGAGGCACCGGCGGCACCGGAAGCAAGCCGGCGAAGGAGGCCGCACATGCGTAACGTCATCGCCGCCGAGTGGTCCAAGGCCTGGACCGGCCGGGCCTGGTGGATCCTCGCCCTGATCGGCGTGTTCCTCGGCGTCCTGGCCGGCACCGGCTTCGTCGCCCAGGCCGACGCGGACATCGCCGCCGGCCGGGACACCGTCGAGGCGGCCACCGACCAGGTGGTCCGCTGCTGGTTCATGCTGCTGCTGTTCTCCGCCCTGTTCGGCGCCGTGTTCGTCACCAAGGAGTACAACTCCGGTGCGATCGCCCGGACCGTGCTGCTCAGCGGCGGGCGCGACCGGCTGCTGGCCGCCAAGCTGATCGCCGGCACCGGCATGGGCGCCCTCTACGCCGTACTCGCCACCGTGCTGGCCGCGGCCTCCCCGACGCTGTTCCTGGCCACCACCACCGAGTACGAGCCGGTGTGGACGGGCGAGACCACCCTGACCTTGGTCGGCGTCTTCACCGTCACCCTGCTCGGCGCCCCCTGGGGCGTCTTCCTCGGCTGGATCATCCGCAACCAGACCGCCGCCGTCGCCACCCTGCTGGGCCTGACCCTGTTCGTCGACGAGGCCCTGCTGCGGCTGCTGCCCGAGGCGGGCAAGTTCACCCTGACCATCGCGATGAGCTCGGTCTACCGGGACGGCAAGCCCGAGCTGCTGTCCGTGCCGCTGGCCCTCCTCGTCATCGCCGGCTGGCTGGCCCTGTCCGGGTTCGCCGCCCGCAAGCTGTTCCTTTCCCGGGACGTCATATGAGGTCCGGCCGGGGCGGCACACTGGCCCCGGAGCGGGCCACCGCCCTGCTGGCCCGGCCGCAACTGGCCCCCGACGTCACGCTCCACGAGCCGATCGCCGAGGACGCCCCGTGGGTGGTGCAGCGCGGCGCGCAGCAGTACATCCGGGTCGGTTCGGACATGGTCCGGCTGCTCCAAGCCATCGACGGGGAACGCGGCCACCCGGACCTGGTGGCCGAGCTCGGTCCGCCGTGGACCGAGCAGGCGGTCGGCGAGGCCGTCGAAAGCCTGAGCCGGATGCGGCTGCTGGAGGACGGACTGCCGCACAAGCGCAGCAGCACCTGGTTCAAGTTCGTGCCGCCGCTGACCTTCCAGCTCACCGTGGTGAAACCGGACCGGATGCTCGGCCGGCTCGCGCCGCTGCTGCGGCTGTTCGCCAACCGGGCGGGCGCCGTCCTCGCGGCGGTCCTCGCCCTGGGGGGTCTGCTGGCCCTCGCGTCCCAGGCCCCGGTGGTCAAGGAGAGCCTGGGCGCACCGCTGCCGCTGGGCATCCTGCTCGGCGTCTCCGGCGCCTCCGTCCTGGGGACCGCACTGCACGAGATGGGTCACGGCGCGGTCCTCACCCATCACGGCGGCCGGCCCAGCCGGATGGGCGTGATGCTCTTCTACCTGACCCCCGCGTTCTTCTGCGACGTCTCCGACGGCTGGCGGCTGCCCGAGCGGCGGCAGCGCGTCCAGGTGGCGCTGGCCGGCATCGTGACGCAGCTGGTCATCGCCGGTTCGGCGGGGCTCGCTTCGCTCGCCGCGGGCGAGGGCGGACTGCGGGACGGCATGCTCGTCTTCGCCGTCTCCACCTACCTCACGAGCCTGCTGAACCTGCTGCCGTTCGTCAAACTCGACGGCTACATCGCGCTGATGACCCATCTGGACATCTCGCACCTGCGGGACCGGACCATGGCCGACGCCCGCCGGTTCCTGGCCCGGATCCTCTTCGGCGGCCGGTACGAGAAGGAACTGCCGGGGCTGTGGTGGTCCGTGCCGTTCGGGCTCGCCTGCATGCTCTTCCCGCTGTACCTGATCGGGCTGGCCGCCACCCTCTGGCTCGACCTGCTCCAGGGCATGGGGATCTTCGGCGCCACGCTGGTGCTCGTCGCGGTGGGCTACCTGGGGTACCGGGCCTGGGCCGGCGGCCGGCGGCTGGTGCGCGAGGCGCGTACGGGCGGTGCCGGGATCGGGCGGATCTGCGCCACCGCGCTGCTGGCCGCCGCCACCGCCGGTGCCGCACTGACCATGGTCAGCGTGCCGTACACGGTTGCCGGCGGGTACGTCCTCGAGGACGGCAGGGCCTCGCTGGTGCTGTCCGATTCCGCCGACCTGGAGGCGGTCACCCCGGGCGCGGAGGTCACCCTGTACCGCCGCGGGATGGTCACCCGGACCGAGACCGGGACCGGGACCGTGGAGCGGGGCCGGGCCGAGGAGAGCACCGTGCCGCTGTCCGCGTTCGTGCCCGTGCGGGAGGGCGATTCCCTGTCCGTGCCCGCCCTGGTCCTGCCGATGGCGGTGACCGGCACGGCTCCGGCCGAGGCCATCGGCACCGCGCGCGTCGCAGCCGGCACCCGCTCGCTCGGCACCTGGCTCTACCTCTCGTACATCGCCCCCGCCACTCGCTGACCGCCCCCGCCACTCGCTGGCCCTCACGGTGACAGGACTCGCACGACATGGACATCCTCCGGCATCTGCACTTCTGCCCGCCCGGTACGCCGTTCTTCGATCTGCCGGCCCGGGTCGATCCGGCCGAGGACGCCTTCCCGCCGGCCCGTGGCGCACTGCCCGAGGGCTGGTCGCGCACGCCGGGCAGCGAGTGGGTGGTGATGGCCCCGCCGGGGGTGACGCTGCCCAAGCAGGGCTGGAAGATCCATGTCTCGGCGACCCTGGACAACGCCGCGCACCTGCTCGACCTGGTGGCGAAGTACTGCGTCGCCGAGGGCGTGATGTTCAAGTTCATCCGCTCCGCGCAGCTGCTGCAGCGGCGCAACGGCAAGTACGGCGACCGCAGCGGCAGCGGCAAGTTCATCACCGTGTACCCGCTGGACGACGCGCACTTCGAGGAGGTGCTGCGGGAGCTCGACACCCTGGTGGGGGGCGAGCCCGGCCCGTACATCCTCAGCGACCTGCGCTACCGGCAGGGCCCGCTCTACGTCCGCTACGGCGGTTTCGTGCTCCAGACCGTCCGCTCCGCCGAGACCGGAGAGCTCGTCTACTGCATCGAGAGCCCGGACGGCGAACTGGTGCCGGACCGGCGGGGCCCGGGGTTCCGGCCGCCGGAGTGGGTGACGGTGCCCGGCTGTCTGGCCGAGTCGCTGGCCGCGCGCGGGGCGGGCACGCTGCGGGACTTCCCGTTCCGGGTGACCGCCGCCGTGCACTTCTCCAACGGCGGCGGGGTGTACCGGGGTACGGACACCCGGGACGGCTCGGAGGTCCTGCTGCGCGAGGCCCGGCCGTACGCGGGCCTGGACGCGGACGGCCGGGACGCGGTCACCCGGCACAAGCAGGAGCACTGGGCGCTGCGCCGGCTGGCCGGGGCACCGGCGATCCCGCGGCTGATCGACTACCGCAAGGGCCACGAGCACTACTTCCTGGTCCGGGAGTGGGTGGAGGGCACCGCGCTGTCCAAGGAGCTGATGCGGCGCAACCCGCTGCTGAACGGCATGACGTCGGCCACGGCGGTCGCGGAGTACACCGCGTGGGCGCTGGACGTGCTCGGCCAGACCGAGCGCGCGGTGGCCGGGATGCACGAGCGGGGCGTGGTCTTCGGTGACCTGCACCCGGGCAACCTGCTGGTCCGGCCGGACGGCGAAGTGGTGTTCATCGACTTCGAGACGGCCGTACCGCCGGAGGAGCAGACCGGGCAGACCATGGGCGCGGTGGGCTTCATCGCCCCGGCCGGCTACACCGGGTTCGCGGTGGACCGCTATGCGCTGGGCTGTCTGCGGCTGGCGATGTTCGCGCCGCTGGTGGCGATGGTGTCGTGGTCCCCGGACAAGCCGGAGGAACTGCTCGACCTGATCACGCGGTTTTATCCGGTGCCCGCCGATTTCGCCGCCGCGGTCCGCCGCGACCTGGGCCTTGAGGAGACCGCTGCCGGGGCGGACGGCTCCGGGGCGGACGGCTCCGGGGCGGGTTCGGGTGGGCTGTGGGTCGTGCCCGGGCCCGGGGAGCGTTCCGGGTGGCTGCGGGCCCTCGGGGACAGCGTGCTGGCCACCGTTCAGCAGGGGCGTGAGGACCGGCTGTTCCCCGGTGACGCCGAGCAGTTCTTCACCCCGGAGGGCGGTCTCGGTTTCGCCCACGGAGCCGCGGGGGTGCTGTGGGCGCTCGGGGAAGCCGGGCTGCCGGTCCCGGAGGAGCACCTCGACTGGCTGGTCGAGCGGGTGCGGGCGGCGGGCGATCCGCAGCCCGGTTTCTACGCCGGGCTGGGCGGCATCGCGTACGCACTGGACCGGCTCGGCCGCGCCGGCACCGCCCGCGAGCTGGTGGGACGGATCGCCCGGGCGCCGCTGTCCGGGCTCGACCACTCCCTGCAGGACGGCCTGGCCGGAGTGGGCCTGACCCTGCTGCACTTCGGGCTCCCCGACGAGGCCGTACAGATCGCGGAACGGCTCGCCGGACTGCCCTCCCCGGCCGACCGCCGACCGGACCGCCGCCCGGCCACCGGGCTGCTGCGGGGCGGGGCGGGCACCGCCCTGTTCCTGCTCCGGCTGTACGAGCACACGGGCGACGGCACCCTGCTGGACCGGGCGGCCGAGGCGCTGCGCACCGACCTGGACGGTCTCGGCTGGCGGCCCGGGGAGCCGTTCGGGGAGTCCGCCACCGGCCGTATCCCGGTGATCGGCGCGGGCAGCGGCGGCACCGGGATGGTGCTGCACGACCTGCTGGCGCACCGGCCGGACGAGGAGCTGGCCCGGGCCCGGGACGCGATCCGGGCGGCCACCGAATTGCCCTTCCTCCCCCAGGCCGGCCTCCTGAACGGCCGCGCCGGCACCATCCTGACCCGTATCCACCTGGCCTCCGGCCCGGACCGCACCGGGGCGGACCCGGTGCTGGAGCGGCATCTGGCCGGGCTCGGGATCAACGCCGTGCCCTTCCGGGGCGGCATCGCCTTCCTCGGCCAGGAGTGCCTGCGGATCTCCGCCGACCTGGCGACCGGCTCGGCCGGGGTGCTGCTGGCCCTGACCGCCGCCCTGACCGACCGCCGCGCCCGGCTGCCGTTCTTCTGAACCACCGCATCACCGACGAAGCGCACTGCACGCGCCGGCGCAGAACCGCACAGACCGGACGAGCCCCGACGGAGCCCCCGCCGAAGGGGCTCGTCCTCCCCTCCCCCTGGTTGGAACCGCTGATGATCGATTTCCTGGCCACCCTCGACCCCGCGAACGGCCTGGCCGAGGACTCCTGCATGCTGCCGCCCGGGCCGCCGGACGACCTGCTGTGGCGGGCCCTGGTCCGGCTGGCCGCCGGTACGGACCGGGCGGAGCGGGACGGCCAGGCCCTGACCCCGCGCGTGGTCGGCGCGTACGGGCACACCCGGATGGACGCGCTGGTCCGCGGCGCCGGCGAGGCCGTCGAGCGGTTCGCGCTGTTTCCGCAGGACGGCGGTGTGCCGGGGCAGGTCCGGGGCACCGCGGCCGGACTGGGGGCGCGGGCCCTGGACTTCGCCACCCCGGGCCTCGGCCTCGGCGATCCGGCGGCCACCGGCCGCACCCTGACCTGGTACCCGGCCCGGCGGCTCGCCGACGGCTCCGAACTCCTCGTACCGGCCGGGCTGGTGGACTATCCGGCCCCGCCCGGCGAAGCGGAGGGGTTCGATCCGGGCCCTTCGGGTGCGGCCTCCGGGCAGGGGTACGACATGGCCCTGCGCTCCGCCCTGCTGGAGCTGGTGGAGCGGGACGCGCTGCTCGTCGCCTGGCAGCAGCGGCTGCGCCCGATGCGCATCGACCTGGCCGCCCTGACGGCCGGCGGACTCCCCCGCGGCAAGGAGAACGCCCTGCTGCGCAGCCTGCTCAAGCTGTGGGGAGCGGCGGTCGGAGCGGGCTTGGAGCCGGTGTTGGCGGATCTGCCGACCGGTATTCCGGGGGTGGCGTGCACGGTCGGGGTGGTGCTCGACCGGACCGGCCCGCAGCCGCTGGCCACGATGGGCTGCAATGCCACCGACCGGGTCGGCTGGAGCATGCTGGGCGCGCTGCAGGAGGCGCTCCAGGTCCGGTCCGCGGTGGTCAACCAGCGGGAGAGCCACGGGTACGGACAGGCCCCGGCCGCCATCCTGGACGACGACGACCGGCTGCGGTACGTCGCCTCCAGGGACTGCTTCGAGCTGGTCGAGGAGTGGACCGGACAGTTCCGCGGACCGCGGCCGCCCCGGGAGGCCCGGGAGGTGACCACGCAGGAGCTGGTGGCGGGACTCCTCGCCGACGGCGCCGATCCGCTCGTGGTGGACCTCGGCCACCGACTTCCGCTTCCGCTCCGGGAGATGGGCTGGGCGGCGGTCAAGGTGATCCCCGTCGGCTATCAGCCGCTACGGCTGTCCGAGGGCCTCGGGTTCAGCTGGAACACCACGCGGCTGCGCACGGCCGAGGCCCGCACGGGGCTTCCGGCCGCTTCCGGGCCGGCTCCCGAACACCGCCCGCACCCCCTACCGTGATCTGTCACACAGAACGTTTCGCAGGTCAGGGCCACGGAGAGGACATTCGTATGGAAACCACACTGGGCGAGCAGATCATGCTCCTGTCCCTTGACGACACCACCGGCGCGCAGGCGCTGCAGCCTCAGTCCGAGTTCATGATCTCCAGCGCCTCGCTGCTGGAACTGGGGCTGGCGGGCCGCATCCGCCTGGACGAGGGCAGGGTTCTGGTCACGGACTCAACTCCCCTGGGGATTCCGGTTCTTGATGCCGCACTGGCGGCCATCGGGGCGGCGGAGCAGCCGGAGGACGCCCAGGCGTGGATCTACCGGCTGAAGCAGGAGGCCGTGGAGGGCGCCCGGCAGGGACTGCTCGAGAAGGGCATCATCCGCGAGGAGAAGACCCGGCGTTGGGGCATCTTCCCCACCCACCGCTACCCGGAGGTCGACGGCGCCCCCGAGGCCGGTGTCCGCGCCAAGCTGGCCGCGGCGGTCCTGGAAGGGGAGCGGCCGGACGACCGGACCGCCGCCCTGATCGTGCTGCTGCACAGCGGCGGCCTGGAGACGCTGGTCTTCGGCGACCGGACCGACAAGGCCGAGCAGGAAGCCGTCCGGGCCCGCATGGGCAAGCTGGCCGAGGGCCACTGGGCCGAACCGGCCATGCAGCAGCTCGCCGACTCCGTGAACGTGGCCCTGGCCGGATACGCCGCGACGACCGTCGCCGCCATCAACACGGGCAACTAGGGCGCGCGGTTTCGGAGTTCCTCAGGTCAACCTCAATTCTCCCGGAGGCGCCCGCTCCGGTGCGCGTCATCGTTCACCCGGGTGGCTGAATGTGTTAACTTCCCTATTACTGATCAAGGTTGTTGTCGCGGGGGCGACAACCCGGGTTCTGACCGACCCGGGTTACGACCGCTTTGCACATCAGAATTACGGGGAAGCATGGAACGTATCTTTCTTGTCATCAATTCTCCTTCGCTGCGCCGCCGCGTGTCCGAGGCTCTGACCGTGCCCGGCTGGCAGGTCTGTGGACGGGAAGAGGACGGGAGGGTGCAGTCCGGCACCCCCGCCGACGTCGTGGTGGTGGAGGGCGGCGCGCTCGACGCGGACCACCAGCTGAGCCGGCACGGTCGCCGGACCGTCGCCCTGGTCTCCGGCCAGGACGATCCGTTCTGGCAGTCGCCCGCCTTCGGCCGGGTCGTCGGCATCATCGACCGCGACGACCCCGACCACGGATACATCACCGCAGTTCGCGAGGTGTTGAGCGGGCGGGGCTGGGTCTCCCCCGAGCTGGTGCCGACCCTGCTGGCGGGACGGCTGGGACAGTTCCGGCAGCCGGAACCGCCGGCCGCGGAGGTCATCCGGCTCACCGACCGCGAGCGGGGGGTGGCCATGCTGGTCGCCGAGGGCAAGTCCAACTCGGAGATCGCCGAGGAGCTGACCATCGAGCGCAGCACGGTCAAGTTCCACGTGTCGAACGTGCTGCGAAAGCTGCACCTGCGCGACCGCTCCCAGGTGGCCGCCTTCTGGCACTCCCGCACCGCACCGGTCCGCTTCGCGGCCTGAGCGGATCCTCGTCCCGGGACGGGGAATGACCCGTCTTCCGACGGGCGCGTAACGGCGGCGCCCGGCGCTATTTTTGCGCCAGGCGCCGCACGCCGTACCGGCGGAAATTCCACCGGGATGACAATTCGTCACTTCTGCAGGATTCGCATCAGGGGCACGCCAATAGCCCACCGGTGCAGCAGTGGGAAGTAATTCTTTCGGCTCGGCATGCGGCCCACCACCGATATCGCCGCGCGGAAAGTTGCACAGATGGACCACTCCCCCGGGCAGCCCCGCATATCGGTGATCTGCCCGACCTTCAACCGGTCCCGCCCCATCCTCGACACCCTCGCCTCGGTGACCGCCCAGACCGTCACCGACTGGGAGATGCTGGTGGTGTCCGACGGCAGCACCGACGACACCGACGACTGCGTACGCGAGGCCGCCCTCGCCGACCCCCGGATCCGGCTGCTGCGCGCCGAACGCCACGGCCACCCCAGCGGCCCCCGCAACCTGGCGCTCGCCGAGGCCCGCGGAGAGGTCGTCGCCTACCTCGACCACGACGACCGCTGGCGCCCGGACCACCTGGCGCTGATCCTGTCGCTGATCGGAACCGGCGCCGACCTGGTGGCCACCGGCTTCGA
This sequence comes from Streptomyces sp. NPDC051211, assembly GCF_040689505.1. NCBI lineage: Bacteria > Bacillati > Actinomycetota > Actinomycetes > Kitasatosporales > Streptomycetaceae > Streptomyces > Streptomyces sp. NPDC051211. Next base: position 37,725 of record NZ_JBFBAV010000037.1, on the reverse strand, counting down.
ACTCCAGGACCCGAAGGGCCGGTCCACCGCCCGGTCCGAACCGCACGAGATGTGCTGGCACCCCGAACTCCAGCTGCTCGGCGTGATCTTCGAGCCGTCCCGGGTGGCGCACCGGCGCGGCCTGGCCGAGCGGGTCGGGGGCTGGCGGGCCGGGGCCGGGCTGGAGGACTGGGACCTGTGGCTGCGGATGGCCGACGCGGGGGCGCGTGTCGCCACCTCGGCCGAGCGGACGACCGTACTCCTGGACGACGCCGGCACCCGCCGGCACCGGATCCCGCCCCGGCACTGGCTGCCGCTGGCGGCCTTCGACGATCCGCGCGCGGCACACGCCCTCAAGCAGCGGCTGCGCGCCGGACACGCGGACACCGCCCTGGCCGCGGCCCAGGCCGCGGACGGCGCGGAGTGGCTGGCCCGCCTGGCGGCGGAACCCGCCTTCACCCGGCCCGTGGGCTGGGCCGGCGACGCGGCGGCCGAGATCGCGCGGGCCCGGCAGGCGGTCGAGGGGCAGGAGCTGTGGCCGGAACCGGCGGTCGTACGGCTGCCGCACTCCGGGGGCGGCGGCCCCAGCGGCCGGTACGTCCTGGCCCAGCCGCTGCGCTGCGCCGACGCACACCACGCGGAACGCATCACCGCACTCGTCCGCCGCACCCAGCCGCGCCTGTACGCCCTGCTGGACGCGATGGCGGCGGAAACGGCGGCGGACATGGCGTCGGACCCGGCGGCCCACCTGGCAACCGGGGCGGGCGTGACGGCCGGGGCGGCCGGGGTGGCTGGGGCAACCGACGCGACCGTGACGGCCGGGGCGGCCGTGACGGCCAGGGCGGCCGTGACGGCCGGGGCGGGCGCCCGATGAAGGCACTCGTCCTCGCCGGCGGCACCGGCAGCCGGCTGCGGCCCATCACCCACACCGCCGCCAAGCAGCTCGTCCCGGTGGCCAACAAGCCCGTCCTCTTCTACGGCATCGAGTCGATCGTCGCGGCCGGCATCACCGACATCGGTGTGATCGTCGGCGGCACCGAGCGGGAGATCCGGGCCGCCCTCGGCGACGGCTCCCGCTTCGGGGCCCGGATCACCTACCTCCGCCAGGAGGCCCCGCTCGGGCTCGCGCACGCCGTGCTGATCGCCCGCGACTGGCTGGGCGACGAGGACTTCGTGATGTACCTCGGCGACAACTTCGTGGTCGGCGGGATCACCGGCCCGGTCGAGGCGTTCCGCCGGGACCGCCCGCACGCCCGGATCCTGCTCACCAAGGTCGCGGACCCGTCGATGTTCGGCGTCGCCGAACTCGGCCCGGACGGTGCCGTCGTACGCCTGGAGGAGAAGCCGGCGGCACCGCGCAGCGATCTCGCGCTGGTCGGGGTCTACCTGTTCACCCCGGCCGTGCACGAGGCGGTCGCGGCGTGCGCGCCGTCCGCGCGCGGCGAGATGGAGATCACCGATGCCATCCAGTGGCTGATCGACTCCGGCCGCTCCGTCAGTGCCACCACCATCACCGGCTACTGGAAGGACACCGGAAACGTCGCCGACATGCTGGAGGTCAACCGGGCGGTACTGGAGGGCATCGAGCGGGAGGTCGCGGGCTCGGTCGACGCGGCCAGCGAGATCGTGGGCCGGGTCAGGATCGCGGCGGGCGCCCGGATCGTCCGGTCGCGGATCGTCGGTCCCGCCGTCATCGGGGCGGGCGCCGTCGTGAGCGACTCCCACATCGGGGCCTCCACCTCGGTCGCCGACCACTGCCGGATCAGCGGCAGCGAGGTGGAGTTCTCCATCCTCCTGGAAGGGGCACGGATCGAGGACGCGGGCCGCATCGAGGGCTCCCTCATCGGCCGGTCCGTCCACGTGTCCGGCGCGGCGCGGGCGCCCCGCGCGCACCGCCTGGTGCTGGGCGACCACAGCCGGATCCAGATCGCCTCCTGAGCCCCGAGCCTCCCGAGCCCCTTCAGCTCCCCAGACCCGAATCCCGAAACGAAAGACCTGCGAGACGTCCATGAGAATCCTCGTCACCGGCGGGGCCGGCTTCATCGGCTCCCACTTCGTCCGCTCGCTGCTGTCCGACGCCGACCCGGGTTTCACCGCGCCCACGGCCGTCACCGTGCTGGACGTGCTCACCTACGCCGGGAACCCGGCCAACCTGGCCCCCGTACAGGGCGATCCGCGGCTGACCTTCATCCGCGGGGACATCCTCGACACCGGCCGGGTGACCGAGCTGATGGCCGGGCACGACGCGGTGGTGCACCTGGCCGCCGAATCGCACGTCGACCGGTCGATCGCCGCCGGCGCCGGCTTCGCCTCCACCAACGTCCTCGGCACCCAGAACCTCCTCGAGGCCGCCGTCCACGCCGCCGGCCTCGGCACCTTCGTCCACGTCTCCACGGACGAGGTGTACGGCTCGATCCCGGTCGGCTCCTGGACCGAGGAGCAGCCGCTCTCCCCCAACTCCCCCTACTCGGCGGCCAAGGCGGGCTCCGACCTGCTGGCCCTGGCGTACCACCGGACCCACGGCCTGGACGTGCGGATCACCCGCTGTTCCAACAACTACGGGCCCCACCAGTACCCCGAGAAGATCATTCCGCTGTTCATCACCCGCCTGCTCGACGGACTGCCCGTACCGCTGTACGGGGACGGCGAGCAGATCCGGGACTGGCTGCACGTGGAGGACCACTGCCGGGCCATCCGGCTGGTCCTGGAGGGCGGCCGGCCCGGCGAGGTCTACAACGTGGGCGGCGGCACCGAGCTCACCAACAAGCAGCTGACCGGCCTGCTGCTCGATGCGTGCGGCCGGGACTGGGAGAGCGTGGAGCACGTCCCGGACCGCAAGGCGCACGACGCCCGCTACTCGGTGGACTGGTCCAAGATCCGTGACGAGCTGGGCTACCGCCCGCGGCGCTCCTTCGACGAGGGCCTGGCCGCCACGGTGGACTGGTACCGCGACAACCGCCCCTGGTGGCAGCCCCTGACCGGCCCCACCGCATAGGCCCTGCCGGGACTCAGTTCGGCATCGCTGACCGACCCGGAGGTGTCGGTGATCAAGGAGACCCGGGGCGGCCGGCGCCGCTCACTCCGGCGTCGGCCGGGAATTATCGGCCGGGCGGAAGACCGGGACCGCGAGGTCCTCCGCCTCCGGGCGGAAGGCGGCCTCCAGCGGCATGCCGATGCGCAGCGCGGACTCGGGGCAGTCCACGATCTCGGTCATCATCCGGGGGCCCTCGGCGAGGTCCACCACGGCGGCGACGTACGGGACGCGGGTGCCGAAGGGCGGCAGGTCGTTGCGGTGGATCACCGACCAGGTGTAGAGGACGGCGCGGCCGCTCGCCCGCTCCCAGGCCACCCGGTCCTCACCGGCCCAGCAGTACGGGCAGAACTCGCGCGGGTAGTGGTGCGCCCGCCCGCAGTCGGCGCAGCGGCGCAGCAGGAGCCGGCCCTCGGCGGCCGCGGTCCAGTAGGGCCGGGTGAACTCGTCCACCTCGGGCAGGTCGAACCGTACGGTGGTCACAGGAAGAGTCCGATCGCCGCGTCGAGGGACCAGGTCTGCCAGCTCATGGCGGAGAGCGCGACGAGCGAGATGAGCGCCATCATCGCGTTCTGGCCCTGCTCGGCCCAGTCGTGGATCATGAGCACCAGGTAGAGCAGGTTCAGCAGCAGGCCGCCGATCAGGGCGACCGGGGTGAGGAACCCGAGGACCAGGCCCAGGCCCAGGGCGAGTTCGGCGTAGACGACGACGTACGCCATGAGTCGCGGGCGGGGCTCGACCACGGTGGCGAAGCCGGTCTTCACGAACGGCCACCGGTGTTTCCCGGCGACGTCGGCGGCCCAGGCGATGCCGGTGCCGCGTTCGAACCAGCCCTTCTTGTCCTTGTGCCGCCAGCTCTCCAGCCACCACAGGCCGAGGCCGATCCGGAGCACGGCGAGCCACTCCGCCCCGCTGAGCCAGATGGTCTGCATGCGGGCCTCCCCTCCTCGCTATCTGACGGTACGTCAGTTCAGCGGATCGGCGGCCCGCGCGCAAGGCCCCGCGCAAGACCCTCCACCGGACCCGGCACGCCCTCCGTGATCGATCCGCAACCGATTCCCCGCTTGACCGAGACCCATCAACGCTGCGTGGCGATACGCTCACACCTCATGCCCGCTGCGCCTGACCTGACCACCGAACCCCGCCCCGTGTACGTGATCGGCGGCGGCCCCGGCGGCCTCGCCGCGGCCGCCGCGCTCCGCGCCCGCGGGGTCCGGGCGGTGGTCGTCGAGAAGTCCGGCTCGGTCGGCGCCTCCTGGCGCGGCCACTACGACCGGCTGCGCCTGCACACCACCCGCCGGCTGTCCGGCCTCCCCGGCCTGGCCATGCCGCGCCGCTTCGGGCGCTGGGTGTCCCGCGACAACGTGGTGCGCTACCTGGAGAAGTACGCCGAGCACCACGAGCTGGAGCTGGTCACCGGGGTGGAGGTGACCCGGATCGAGCGCGCCGCCGACGACGCGGGCTGGGTGCTGTACGCCACCGGGGGCCGCGAGCTCGCCGCGGGCGCGGTGGTCGTCGCCACCGGGTACAACCACACCCCGGCGCTCCCGGACTGGCCGGGCGCCGACGCGTTCCCGGGCGAGCTGCTGCACGCCGGCGGCTACCGCAACGCCGCCCCCTACGCCGGGCGCGACGTACTGGTGGTCGGCATCGGCAACACCGGCGCCGAGATAGCCGTCGACCTGGCCGAGGGCGGGGCCGCCCGGGTGCGGCTCGCCGTACGCACCGTGCCGCACATCGTGCGGCGCTCCACGGCCGGCTGGCCGGCCCAGCGCTCCGGCATCCTGGTCCGCCGGCTGCCGGTCCGCCTGGTCGACCGGATCTCCGCGCTCCAGGCGCGGGTCGCGGTGCCGGACCTGTCGGCGTACGGGCTCCCGCGCCCGGACACCGGCCTGTACAGCCGGGTCGGGCAGGGCGCGATCCCGGTCCAGGACGTCGGGCTGATCGCCGCGGTCCGGTCCGGGGCGGTGGAGCCGGTGGCGGCCGTCGCCTCCTTCGAGGGGTCCGAGGTGGTCCTGGCGGACGGTTCGCGGATCACCCCGGACGCGGTGGTCGCCGCCACCGGATACCGGCGGGCCCTGGAGGGACTGGTCGGGCACCTGGGCGTCCTGGACGGGCGAGGCCGGCCGGTCGTCCACGGCGCCCGCACGGATCCGGCCGCGCCGGGGCTGTATTTCACCGGTTTCACCAATCCCATCAGCGGAATGTTCCGGGAGATGGCTCGGGACGCCGAGAAGATCGCCAAGGCACTGGCCCGGAGCGCCCGCCACTGAATTGTGCGGCAGCCCTGTTCCTGACGACGCGTCAGTTCAGTAATCTGACTACGCGTCAGTACGAGTCATCGAGCAGGAGCGGGCGGAACGATGCTTGGATCTACTCACGGCACCCTCACCACCGACTTCCGCGCACGTGTCGAGGCCTGCGGGGAACACCCCCGGGCGGCCGTCCACTCCACGACCGCCCCGACCGCCGGCGGCGCGGACGCGGGCGCGCGCGATGTCAGCGGACGGCCCCTGCACGCCGAAGTGCCCGACCTGGACCGGTTCTTCCGGCCCGAGTCCGTGGCGGTGATCGGCGCCTCCGACGCCGAGGGCAGACCCAACACCGGCATCACCCGCCAGCTCATCGCCTGGGCGGAGCGCGTCGGCGCCCGCATCCACCCCGTCCACCCCACCCGCCCCACCGTCTTCGGGCACCCCTGCTTCGCCTCCGTGGCCGAGCTGCCCGAACAGGTGGACCTGGCGGTGCTGCTGGTCGGCGATCCGCTCCCGGTCATCGAGGAACTCGCCGAAGCGAAGGTGAAGTTCGCGGTGGCCTTCGCCTCCGGCTTCGCCGAGACCGGCGAGGAGGGCAAGGCCGCCCAGGCCCGGCTCGCCGCCGCCGTGCAGCGCTCCGGACTCCGCCTGCTCGGCCCGAACACCAACCTCAACGCCTTCGAGGAGTTCCGGGAGGACCTCGACGGCCCGGCCATCGCACTGATCACCCAGTCCGGCCACCAGGGCCGGCCCGTCTACACCCTCCAGGAGCTGGGCATCCGCCTCTCCCACTGGGCTCCCACGGGCAACGAGGCGGACCTGGAGACCTCCGACTTCATCTCCTACTTCGCCGAGCAGCCCGAGGTCGGGGCCATCGCCTGCTACGTCGAGGGCCTCAAGGACGGCCGCTCCTTCCTGCTGGCCGCCGACCGGGCCGCCCGCAACGGCGTACCGGTCGTCGCCGTCAAGGTCGGCCGGACCGAGACCGGCGCCCGGATGGCCGCCTCCCACACCGGCAAGCTGACCGGCGCGGACACCGTCGTCGACGCCGCCATGCGGCAGTTCGGCGTGATCCGCGTCGACGGCCTGGACGAACTCCAGGACACGGCCGCGCTGCTGGCCCGGGCCCGCCGGCCGAAGGCCGACGGGGTGGTCGTGTACTCCATATCCGGCGGCACCGGCGCCCACTTCTCCGACCTCGCCACCGAGGCCGGCCTCAGCCTCCCCACCCTCTCCGCCGCCAAGCAGGCCGAACTCCACCAGTGGATCCCCGACTACCTGAACGTCGCCAACCCCGTCGACAACGGGGGCCACCCGGTCGGCGACTGGCGCGGCCGCAAGATCATCGACGCGATCCTCGCCGACCCGTCCGTCGGCGTCCTGATCTGCCCGATCACCGGGCCGTTCCCCCCGATGAGCGACAAGCTCGCCCAGGACCTGGTGGACGCCGCCGAAGCCACGGACAAGCTCATCTGCGTGATCTGGGGCTCGCCGGTCGGCACCGAGGACGCCTACCGCACCACCCTGCTCGGCTCCTCCCGGGTGGCCACCTTCCGCACCTTCGGCAACTGCATCACCGCCGTCCGCGCCTACCTCGGCCACCACCGCTTCACCACCGGCTACCGGTCCCCCTTCGACGACGCCCCGCGCACCCCCTCGCCCTCCTACCGCAAGGCCCAGGCCCTGATGCGGCCGGGCCAGCAGCTCAGCGAGCACGCGGCGAAGCAGCTGCTGCGCGCGTACGGCATCCGGGTCCCGCGGGAGCAGCTGGTCACGAGCGCGGCGGCGGCGGTCCGGGCGGCCGGCCTGGTCGGCTACCCCGTGGTGATGAAGGCCTCGGGCCCGCAGCTGGCCCACAAGACGGAACTCGGCCTGGTGAAGGTGGGGTTGACCTCGGCCAGCCAGATCCGCGATGCGTACCGGGAGCTGACCGACATCGCCCGCTACGAGGACATTCCGCTGGACGGGATCCTGGTGTGCCAGATGGTGGAGCGGGGCGTGGAGATGGTCGTCGGCGTCACCCAGGACGACCTCTTCGGCCCCACCGTGACGGTCGGCCTCGGCGGCGTCCTGGTCGAGGTCCTGCACGACGCGGCGGTCCGCGTCCCGCCGTTCGGCGAGGACCAGGCTCGGGCGATGCTCACCGAACTGCGGGGGCATGCGCTCTTGGAGGGGGTACGGGGGGCACCGGCGGCGGACGTGGACGCGCTGGTGGAGGTCATCCTGCGGGTGCAGCGGATGGCGCTGGAGCTCGGGGACGAGCTGTCCGAACTGGACATCAACCCCCTGATGGTGCTGCCCCGAGGCCAGGGCGCAGTCGCCCTGGACGCCCTCACCATCTGCCGCTGACCCCGTCGTTGCCCGGGCTCCGCCCCACCCTCGCGGGGCTGCCCCCCGCCCCTGTCCGGCGCTGCGCGGAGCCTTTCCCCTCCCCGCCCCTTCCCGAAACGGAGCCCCGGTGACCGACACGATCCTCCACCGCACCGACAACGCCATCTCCTGGATCACCCTCAACCGCCCCGAAGCGATGAACGCCCTCACCTGGGACCAGCGCGAACAGATCATCACCCTCCTCGCCGAAGCCACCGCAGACCCCACCCTCCGCGCCGTCGTGATCACCGCCACCGGCAAGGGCTTCTGCGCCGGCGCCGACCTCCGCGGGGCACCCGCGGCCGCACCCGCGGCCGCACCCGCAGGTGGCGCAGGCGAGCGCGTCGCCGGAGACGTGGCCCGCATGATCCGGCTGGGCGCGCAGCGGCTGATCACCTCGGTGCTCGACTGCGAGAAGCCGGTGATCGCCGCCGTCAACGGCACAGCGGCCGGCATCGGCGCCCACCTCGCCTTCGCCTGCGACCTCGTCATCGCCGCCGAACCCGCCAGGTTCATCGAGGTGTTCGTCCGCCGGGGACTGGTCCCCGACGGCGCCGGCGCCTACCTCCTCCCCCGCCTGGTCGGCCCCCAGAAGGCCAAGGAGCTGATGTTCTTCGGCGATGCCCTGACCGCCCCCGAGGCCGAACGGATCGGCCTGGTCAACCGGGTGGTCCCGGCCGAGGAGCTGGAGGCGACGGCCCGCGCCTGGGCGGAGCGCCTCGCCCAGGGCCCGACCCGGGCCATCGCCATGACCAAGCAGCTGGTGAACGCCTCGCTGGACACGGACCGGGCCACCGCACTGGCCGCCGAGGCCACCGCCCAGGAGATCAACATGACCACGGCGGACGCGAACGAGGGCGTGGCCTCCTTCGTGGAACGGCGCACGCCCGAGTACCGCGGCTGCTGAACCGGCGAATCAGCGAGCGGTTCACTACTGCGGGTTGGGCTTGAGCAGGGCGAAGACCGCCCCGTGCGTGTCGCCCAGCCAGGCGATCCGCCCGACGTCCGGCACGTCCACCCCCGGCATCAGCACCATCCCGCCGTTCTCCGTCACCGCCGTGACGGTGGCATCGACGTCCGCCACGGCGAAGTACGGCACCCAGCGCGCCTCGTCGCTGTCCTGCAGGGGCGCGACCCCGCCGAAGGACCCGTCCTCCTGGTCCCCTTCGCCGATGCTCAGCACCCGGTACGTCATCCCCGGCGCGTCCATCTCCTGCGAGCGCCAGCCGAACAGCGTGCGGTAGAAGGCGATGACCGCGACCGGGTGGGCGACGTGCAGCTCCACCCAGCACAGCGTGTCTTCGACGGACGCGCGGCCGAGGCCCTTGGTCGTCCCGGGCTGCCACGCCGCGAACTCGGCCCCGCCGGGGTCGGTGAACTGTGCCAGCCAGCCCTCCCCCATGACGTCCATCGGCTCGGCCCGCACCTTCCCGCCGCCCTGCACGACGGCCTTGGCCGTGGCCTGGATGTCCGGGCTCTGGAAGTACACCATCCAGGCCGGCCTGGCCCCCTCGTCCATCATCGGCCCGAGCGCGGCGACGGTCCTGCCGTCCTGCTGGAAGAAGCCGTACCCGCCCGCGTCGGGCCCGGCCGAGACGAACTCCCAGCCGAAGACGGCGCCGTAGAAGGCGGCCGCGACCGCGGTGTCGGGGCTGCCGAGATCGAGCCAGTTGGGGGATCCGGTACGGAAGTCGGTGCCGAGCATGCGTGTCCTCCAGAGTCCGTTACGACGACCCCCGCCACGATGCCCAGCCCCGGGCCCGGGCCCCCCACACCTCCACCGCCGGACACCCGGATTCACCCGGTGGGACCATTCCGCCCCACAGCCCCCACACGGCCCCCACCAGCCCCTGCCGGATCCCGCCCCGGTGGCCGGAACCCATACCCGGCCTCCCCGCCCCTTCCAATCTGACGAACCGTCAGCTTCAATCCTCGTGTGATGGGACACGCAGGGATGGCGGCCACCGTCGTCCGATACCTCAGATCAGTCGGCTCCCCCACCGCCATGGAGCCCGCGCCCGTCGACGCGCATCCGCGCCCCGACCTCCGCGCCGTCGGCGACGACGAGCGCGCCCCGGTCGGCCCCGCCGACTTCCGGGCCGTGCTCGGGAACTTCGCCAGCGGGGTCACGATCATCACCGCCCCCTCCGCCGACGACGAGCCCGGCCCGGCCGGCTTCGCCTGCCAGTCCTTCGCCTCGCTGTCCCTCGACCCGCCGCTGGTCACCTTCATGGTCGGCCGTACGTCGACCAGCTGGCCGCGCATCGCCCGCGCCGGGGTGTTCTGCGTGAACATCCTCGGGGCCGAACAGGGGCCGCTCTGCCGGGCCTTCGCGATCAGCGGGGCCGACAAGTTCGCGGGCGTGGACCACACCCCCGCACCGGTCACCGGATCGCCGCAGCTGGCCGGCGTACCGGCCTGGATCGACTGCCGGATCCACGCCGTCCACACCGGCGGCGACCACCTCATCGTGGTCGGCCGGGTCGAGGCGATGGGCGCGGACGGCGAGGGCGCCCCGCTGCTCTTCCACAAGGGAAAGTTCGGCCGCCTCGCCGACTGACCGGCCCCGGCCCCGCACCGCCCGCCGCCGACGCCACCGTCACCGCCCGCCCGCCCGCCCGCCGCCGCCGCCGACGCCGACGCCGACGCCACCACCGTCACCGCCCGCCACCGCCACCGCCGACAACCGCGCCGCCGTCAAAGCCCCCATACCCGCCCCAGGCCTCCCCTGTCGTGGATGCCGAGCTTGCGGTAGACCCGGCCGAGCGCGTTGTCGACCGTCCGTACGGACAGGCCGCACTGGCCGGCGATCTCCCTGCTGGTGTGTCCCTGGGCCGCCAGTTGCGCGATCTCCCGTTCGCGCGGGCTGAGTTCCGCCGCCGTCGAGAGGTCCGCCAGCGCAGGGGTCGCCGCGTCCTCGCACTCCCGCCGCAACGAATGGGCGCGGGCCGTGGCCCGCCGGCCGGCCCCCTCCCGCGCCGCGCCGCCCGGCGCGCGCCACAGCCCGGCCGCTCCGGCGAGGCTCTCGGCAGCCAGCAGCAGCGCGCCCATCGCCGTCCACGCGTCGGCCACGGCCACCAGCGCGTCCGGGTCACGGTCGGCCACCGCACGCGCATGGGCGGCACGAGCCGCCGCGTACGGTCCCTGGGCGACCTCGGCCAGTGCGCGTACGCGAGGGGCCGCGTCCCGGTCGCCCCAGCGGAGCAGATCGTGTTCAAGCGTCAAGGCGCCGGCGAACTCCCCCTCCGCCCGCGCCGCTTCGGCGCCCGCGCGCAGCACGGCTTCCGCCTCGTGGCGTCGCCCCCGGCACCGCAACGACCAGGCCCGGGCGCGCAGCGTGTCGGCCTGAGCGAGCGGGGAGTGCGGATCGGTGGAACCGGTGGCCAGTCCGGCCGTCTCCGGGGCGCTGCGCCCGGCGTACGCCTCGGCGAGCACCAGCCCGGCGAGCGCACGCTGCTCGGCGAATCTGTGGCCGCACAGATGGGCCTGCGCCCGGGCCTCACGGAAGTGGGCGACCGCCTCCGCGCACCGGCCCCGGTCGAGCGCGATCCGTCCCCGCACCCAGCCGAACCAGACGAGCAGCGCGGGCACCGGTGAGCGCAGCAGTCCCTCCAGCCCCTCGGACACGACCCGCTCCGCCTCGTCGAACCGCCCCGCCTCCAGCAGGGACGCCGCGACGAGGTAGAGGCTGCGCGCCGGATAGAAGACCGCCGACCGGTCGGCCAGCATGCGGTGCGCGGCATGGGCCGCGCGGCCGCTGCGGACGGCGTCCTCGGGCCGGCCCGAGGACAGTTCCACCCTCAGCCGGGCTTGGAGCAGCAGTACCCCGGAGTCGGACGGCTCGGCCCCCTCCGACAGCGGCAGCCACGGGTCGAGCACGGTGCGGGCCCGCGCGGTCCGCCCCGCCGAGGTCAGCAGGGTGGCCTCCCAGGCGGCCATCTCGGCGCACGGACCGCCCCGGCGCCCGGCCTCGTCGAGTACGGCCAGCGCGCGGGTCATGTTCCCGGGCCCGTAGAAGTGGTGGACGGCCAGGGTCAGGGCTGCGGTGTGCAGGTACGGCTCCCGGGCCGCGGCGAAGGCGTCTTCCAGGACGGCGATCCCTTCATCGAACTCGCCCCGCTGTCCCAGGGCCTCGCCGAGCATCAGCCCGGCCCGGGTGTTGGGACCGTGTACCAGCGCGGCGCGTGCCAGCCGGCACATGGTGTCCACGTCATCCGCGTGCAGGGCCTGCGCCGCGGCCCGCACCAGCAGGCCGGGATCGGCGGTCCCGGTGGCCTCCAGCTCCCAGCCCGCCAGCGCGAGGGCGTCGCCGGCCCGCCGGGCGCCGTGTCCGCGTACCCGGCCGACCTGGTCCAGGAGCAGGGTCCGGGCCCGAAGCCGGGTGATGCCGGCGCGCAGCAGCCGTGCGTGCATCGGGTGGGCGAGCGTGAGCTGTTCGCGGCGCCCGTCGAGGCGGGATTCGACGAGTTGCTGCCGCTCCAGTCCGGCCAGGGCGTCCGCATCGACGTACGCCAGGCCGTCCCGCAGTCCGACCGGCCCGCACACCGCGAGGAGTTCCATCAGGGTCCGCTGCGGCCCGGCGAGTTCCCGGAGCCGTACGTCGAGCAGGGCGCCCGGCAGCACCGCGGCGAGCGGCCGCGTCAGGCACCACACCCCGTGCACCGGGCTCAGCCGCCCGTCGGCGAGGGTGCTGCGCAGCAGCTCCCTCAGGCACAGCGCATTGCCGCCGCTGGCCTCCCACAGGGCCCGCAGGGCGGGTGCGGCGACCGGCCCGCCCATCGTGGCGACCAGCAGCCGGGCGCTCTCTTCCTCACCCAGCGCCGGCAGCTCGATGTGGCGCAAGGCGTCCTCCCGCCACAGGGACTGCAGCACGTCGGGCCAGTCGGCGCCGTCGGGGAGGGTCACGGCCAGGAAGAGCGAGGAGTCCGCCAGCAGCAGTGCGATCAGCGCCAGTGAGGTGGGATCGAGGAGCTGGATGTCGTCGACGACCAGGACGGTGCGGGTGGTGGCGGACGCGCGGTGCGCGGCCATCCGCCGCCGTACCCGGCGGAAGAACTCCGCGGGCTCCTCCGCGTACACGTCCGAGGGCAGCAGCGGCGCCAGCGCCGACAGCGGCAGCGCCCGGGCGCTGTGCGTCGCCTGGACGCGTACGACACGGTGGCCGCCGCGGCCGCCGCCGCCCCCGGCCCCGGCCCGGGCCCCAGCCCCGGCCCCGGCCCCGGTCGAGAACTCTTCGGCGAGGCGGCTCTTGCCCACCCCCGGCGCTCCCGTGATCACCACCGCTTTGCAGTCCGGTCGGCGCAGCGCGCGGCGGAGCGCCGCCAGCTCTGCGTCCCGGCCGGCGAAATGCAGGCGGCCGCTCCCCCAGCCCGTGTCCACCGTGGGTCCCCCTCGGCGCCCGGGCGATCCGGCCCCCCAGCCGGATGGATCGCCCACGGCGTGCGGCCCGCAGCGTGGCACGCCGGCCGTCGAACCGGCCGGGGCGGCACGCGGTTGGCCGAAACCGAGCGTGAGTTCGGCCTGAAGGCGGGCCGGTACGGAGTAGCGGCCTTGCCGCGATGGAGTAGTCGACTGCTCTGTGGCGCGGAGCGCGGACGGGTGAAGGTGTTGCCACGTCGGGGCAGCGGGCCGAGTGGCCGTGCGGCCCACGGCGCGACCACCGATTCACCACGGGGAAGGAAAACCAGATGCGATCGACAACGCTCCGTCGCCTCGCCACCGGGGCCGCGGGCCTCACGGCCGCGTTCACCCTGACCGTCCCGGCGGCCTCCGCCGCTCAGCCGCCCGTGCCCGGGGAGCTGTACAAGGTCCAGCTGCTGACCCTGCGCTGCACCAACATCTCGGAGAGCGGCGAGGACGAGGTGTACATCAAGTTGGACGGCGGAGTCGCCATCCCCACTTCGGTCTGCCGCGAACGGGGCACGGTCGACTACAGCGGAGTGGATCCCGAGCGGTTCATCTTCGAGGGCGGCACGGTCCTGCCCCTCGAACTGTGGGAGCAGGACCCCGACGTCATCGACCCGGACGACAAGCTGGGCGTGTTCGAGCTCAATGACAGCCGGGTCGGCACGACCAACCTCGCCAAGATCGTCAAGGGGACCGACTACGCCTTCAGCCTGACCTACCAGGTCCTGCCGCTGGACTAGTGCGAGGTCGTACGCGCCCCCGGCCACCTGCCCCGTACCTCCGGGCAGGTGGCCGGCCACGTCGCGCGGGCGGCATCGCGAAGGGGTCGTCGGGCGGGGGCCGTCGGGCGGGCGTCGCGCGGGGTCAGAAGGTCAGCACGCCGCGCGCCACCCGCCCGTGGTGGGCGTCGTCCGCCGCCTTGGCGAAGTCCTCCACCGGGTAGACCTCGGTGACCAGTTCGTCCAGCAGCAGCCTGCCCTCCCGGTACAGCTGCGCGTACAGCGCGATGTCGCGCTGCGGGCGGGAGGACCCGTACCGGCAGCCCATGATGGTCTTGTCCAGGTACATGGCGGAGACCAGGAAGGACGCCTCCTCGGTGAAGCCCGGGACGCCCAGCAGCACCGCCTGGCCGTGCCGGTCCAGCAGGTCGATCGCCTGCCGGATCAGTTTCACGTTGCCCACGCACTCGAAGGCGTGGTCCGCGCCCGTCGGCAGGATCTCCTTCACCGCCGCCACCGGGTCCGGCTCGGCCGAGGCGTCCACGAAGTGCGTGGCCCCGAACTGCCGGGCCACCGCCTCCTTCGCCGGGTTCGCGTCCACCGCGACGATCACCGATGCGCCCGCGATCCGGGCCCCTTGCAGCACGTTGAGCCCGATCCCGCCGGTGCCGATGACCACCACCGACTCGCCTCGGTCGGCCTTCGCCCGGTTCAGCACCGCGCCCACCCCCGTCAGCACCCCGCAGCCGATCAGGGCAGCGCTGGTCAGCGGGATGTCCTTCGGGATCTTCACCGCCTGCACGGCCTTGACGAGGGTCCGTTCCGCGAACGAGGAGTTGGAGGCGAACTGGAACAGCGGCTTCCCGCCGCGTGAGAACGGCCGGCCGGGCATCCCGATCGCCTTCCGGCACATCGTCGGCCGGCCCCGGTCGCAGTCCGCGCAGGCCCCGCAGTTCGCGAGGGTGGACAGCGAGACGTGGTCACCCGGCACCACATGGGTCACCCCCGTCCCCACCGCCTCCACGACGCCCGCACCCTCGTGCCCCAGCACCACCGGCGGCGGGAACGGGATCGTCCCGTCGATCACCGACAGATCGCTGTGGCACAGACCGGCCGCCGCGATGGCGACCAGCACCTCCCCCGGCCCCGGATCGCGGATCTCCAGATCGTCGACCACCTGGGCCTGCCTGCCGTCGAAAACGACGCCTCTCACCTGGACTCCTTAGGGAGGCCGAGCACGCGCTCGGCGATGATGTTCCGCTGGATCTCGTCCGAACCGCCGTAGATCGTGTCGGCCCGGGTGAACAGGAACAGCCGCTGTGCCTCGTCCAGGCCGTCCTCGTACGGCAGACCGGGCGCCCAGTCCCCGGCCCCCGCCGCGGCCGCCGCCCCGCGGACCGCCACCGCCAGCTCGCCGAGCCTGCGGTGCCAGCCGCCCCACAGCAGCTTGGCCACGCTGGGCGCGCCCGGGTCCTGGCTGCTGCCGAGGGTGCGGAGGGCGTTCCAGCGCATGGTGCGCAGCTCGGCCCACTGCCGGACCAGCCGCTCCCGCACCACCGGATCCCCTCCGGCCCCGGCCCCGCCCGTGGCGACGTACGCCGCCACCACCCGCTCCAGCTCCGCCGCGAAGCCGATCTGCTGCACCAGGGTGGACACCCCGCGCTCCAGCGCCAGCAGGCCCATGGCCACGGCCCAGCCGTTGCCCTCCCCGCCGACGACCTCGGCCGCCACGGCCCCGTCGAAGAAGACCTCGTTGAACTCGCTGGTCCCCGACATCTGCCGGATCGGCCGGACCTCGATCAGCCCGGGCTGGTCCATCCGGACCAGGAGGAAGGACAGCCCCCGGTGCCGCCGGGACCCCGCCTCGGTGCGGGCGAGGACGAAGCACCAGTCGGCGTCCCGGGCCAGCGAGGTCCAGATCTTCTGCCCGCTGACCCGGTACCGCCCGTCGGCCCTGTCCCGCACCGCGGCCGTACGGACGGCCGCCAGATCGGAGCCGGCGCCCGGCTCGCTGTACCCCTGGCACCACAGCTCCTCGCCGCGCGCGATGGCCGGCAGGAACCGGTCCCGCTGCTCCCGGCTGCCGTACGCGATCAGGGTGGGGGCGAGCAGGTTCTCCCCGATGTGGCCGACCCGGGCGGGGGCGCGGGAGCGGGCGTACTCCTCGGCCCACACCACCTGTTGGGTGAGGGTGCCGCGCCGGTTCCCGTACGGCCCTCCGCCCGGGCCCGCCCCTTCGCCCCCGCCCGCACGTGCGCCCGCGCCCCCGTCCCCGCCCCCGTCCTCCCAGCCGAGGCCGATCCAGCCCCCGCGCCCCAGCTCCCGCTCCCACTCCCGGCGGGCGGCCACCCCCTGGTGCTCGCTGCCGGGCCCGCCGAGGCCGGCGGCCTCCGCGTACGGCCCGACGAGATGCCCGGCGAGCCAATCCCGCGCGGCGGACCGGAACTCCTCGTCCGCCGCGCCAAAGCCGAACTCCACGGGATCCCCTTATGCGTTGGGGCGGTCCTTGGCGGCCGCCGCCTTGGCCATGGCCTCCAGCTGCGCCAGCATCGGCATGGGGTCGGTGCCGACCGTCCCCGGCAGGAAGTCGGCGATCTTCTCCGGTGTCCAGGCCCCGTCGGCGTATCCGGCGCGCAGCTCGCGCGGCTGCGCCCACACGGCGATCTTCGGTCCGGCGATCGTGTAGACCTGCCCGGTGATCCCCTCCCCCCGGGCCCGGTCGCTGAGCAGGTACGTCACCAGCGCGGCCACGTCCTCCGGCTCGCCGATCTCCTTGAGCTCCATCGGCACGTTGGCGGACATCCGGGTCCGGGCGACGGGTGCGACGGCGTTGGCGGTGACCCCGTACTTGTGGAGGCCGAGGGCCGCGCTCCGCACCAGCGAGATGATCCCGCCCTTGGCGGCGGAGTAGTTGGCCTGGGCCACGCTCCCCTGGTGGTTGCCGCTGGTGAACCCGATGAGGGTGCCGGAGCCCTGCCTCCGCATGACCGCCGAGGCGGCCCGGAACACGGTGAAGGTGCCCTTGAGGTGGGTGGCGACGACGGGGTCCCACTCCTCCTCGCTCATGTTGAAGAGCATGCGTTCGCGCAGGATCCCGGCGACGCAGACCACACCGTCGATCCGTCCGTACCGCGCGAGCGCGGTGTCGACGATGCGCTGCCCGCCGGCCATCGTCGAGATGTCGTCGGCCACGGCCACGGCCTCCCCGCCCGCCGCGACGATCTCCTTGACCACCGCCTCGGCGATCTCGCTCGTCGGCTCCCCGCCCTCGACCGAGACCCCGTAGTCGTTGACGACGACCCGCGCGCCCTCGGCGGCGGCGGCCAGCGCTACGGCCCGCCCGATGCCCCGGCCCGCACCGGTGACGGCGACGACCTTGCCTGCCAAGAAGTTCCCCACGTCCGGCCCCTTCCCGTTTTCTGACGGACCGTTAGATTCTATGGCCAGTCGGTTACGCGGGCACAAGCCCCCGGCAGTCAGGAGTGAGCGAAGCCATGACCCTCCCCGCCGAGTTCCACGACATCGCCAAGCGCGTCAACAACTGGGGCCGTTGGGGCGCCGCCGACGAGATCGGCACGCTGAACCTGATCACCGGCGAGGTGTTGCGCGGCGCCGCCGCGGAGATCCGTACCGGCCGCCGCATCCCGCTCGCGCTGCCGCTCCAGGAGGACGGCGTCCAGGCCGGGCTCATCCCGGGCCGGATCAACCCGCTGCACACCATGGTCCAGATCAACCAGGAGCTGTTCGGCCCGGGCACGGTGGCGTGCAGCGACGACGCGGTGACCATGGGGCTTCAGGCGGCCACCCACTGGGACGCCCTGACCCACGTCTCCCACTCGGGCAAGATCTACAACGGCCGGCCGGCCTCCTCCATCACCCCGCACACCCGGTCGCAGTACAGCGGCATCGACAAGGCGTCGCCGATCGTCTCGCGCGGTGTCCTCCTCGACGTTGCCCGCGCGAAGGGCCTGGACCGCCTGCCCGGCGACCACGCGGTCACCCCCGCCGACCTCGCGGAGGCGGAGGAGTTCGGCCGGGTCGAGGTCCGCGCCGGCGACATCGTCCTGGTCCGCACCGGCCAGATCCAGGCCTACCTGGCGGGCGACAAGCACGGCTACGGCTACCCGTCCCCCGGCCTCTCGGTCCGCACGCCGGAGTGGTTCCACGCCCGCGACGTGGCGGCGGTCGCCAACGACACCCTGACCTTCGAGATCTTCCCCCCGGAGATCGAGAACCTGTGGCTGCCGGTGCACGCGCTGGACCTGGTCGAGATGGGCATGCACCAGGGCCAGAACTGGAACCTCGAAAAGTTGTCCACAGCCTGTGCAGAAGATTCCCGCTACAGCTTCTTCCTCTCGGCCATGCCGGAACCCTTCGTCGGCGCCACCGGCACCCCGGTCGCCCCGGTGGCCATCCTCTGACCGTGATGATCCACCGGCAGGACCCTAGTCCGGGCCGCCGACCCTGCTGGCCAGCTCGTGCCAGATCGCGGCGGCCGCCACCAACTGGACGAGGACGTAGGCGATCTGCGCCGAGATGCCGCGCATCTGATAGATCGACAGGAGCAGGCCGAAACGGGTGGGCCAGAACTGCCTTTCCCTGCTGAAGGTCGCCATGTCCATCCAGAGGCTGGTCATCGTCAGGACGGTGAGCATGAGCAGGACGTTCAGGAGCGCATAGCCGGGCTCGGAGTCGGCGATGCGGCTGAGCAGGACGCCCACCCCCACGGGAAGGGCGTAGGCCAGGGTCAGGCTCAGCGCGCGCACCGGACCGCGGCGCCCGGGCAGCACCCGCCAGAGCGCTCCCAGGACCATGCCGGCACCGGCCCAGGCGATCTGCCACGCACCCAGCTTTGCCGCGATCTCCAGCAGCCCGGTGGGGGTGTGCAGCGCCCGCAGCCAATTTTGGTAGATTTCGGTCAGCCAGACCAGGGCGACGCTCGCCGGAATGCCGAAGAAGAACGCCAGCTTGGCGGCGTGCCGTGCGTTTTGCCACCAGCGGGGCTCGGGCCCCCAGGCGAGGGCGACGTCCACCACGGAATAGTGCTCCGCCGGATGTTCCCGGCCCAGCCCCGAAAGCCACCGCGCCTGCCCGCGCAGGTTCTCTTCCATCTCTGCGCGCTCGACATCGCCATTCGCGCGGCCGTGTTCCATCAAATAGATCTGATGGTGCCAATTGCGGTACTCATGGGCCTCCTCCAACAATTCATCCCGCCGCTCACGCGTGCCGAACGCCCGGCTGAGGAATTGCCGGTCCGCCCCGCTCAGCACCGAAGAGCGCCGGCCCACCGCACAGACCGCGTAGAGCGAGAGCATGATCAGCACGAACCACAGGGCGTAGAGGGAAGCGGAGGCGCCGGCGAACTGCACCTGCCTCAGCCCCACCATGAAGGCGAAGATCGCGACCGTCAGCAGGAGATCCGGCCCTTCCGGGCCCAGGGAGACCGCTTGCCGGCCGTTCTGCGTTTCGACGCGGATGCGCAGCAGAGCAACGAGCGCGATGCCGGCCAGCACCCAGGAGTAGGCGTACACCCAGTGCAGGCCCTGCAAGGGGATGGCGCTCAGGATCTCGGCGACCCTCTCACCGGGGATTCCGATTCTTTCGCCGGGCCAGGCGACGCGCTTCCACTCGCGGCGTGCCGCCCACCAGAAGCAGGCCAGGATGACCGCTGCGGTCGCCGCCAGTAGCGTCGAAACGACCGCGACCCAGCGGACCGGCCCGCTGTTCCACGTCTTGATCCAGGTTTTCCGGATCAGCCCTCCCTCCCGTCCGAAGCGCCACGCCCAGGCCGTCATAGCGGCCAGCCCCAGCCACAGCGTCGCCAGCGCCAGCAGCACGCGCAGGCGGTGACCGGAGCTCTGTGCCGCCGACGAAATGGGCGGCCCCTGTTCGAGGAAGTGCAAGGCCACGACCGCGAACACGCCCAGCGCGGCCACAGCGGTCGCGGTCACTGTCACGGCGCGGGCCTGACGGGCTTGCGGATCGGGTACGCCGGCCCCTTTCCCGGGTTCCTGCGCGGAGGACAGCGCGGGACGGCACCACGGGCGGGCGACCAGGGTCAGGGCCAGCCCCGTCGCGATGCCGATCAGGCCACGCCACGAAGGCGACTTGATCCCCTTCATGAGCAGGACCAGTGTCAGTACGACTGCTGCGCTCAGCACGGCCCAGTACAGGACGGCCTCTTTGGGGCCTTCGTTGAATCGCCTGCCGCCGAACAGCCAACCGGCGGATGTGGAGACCCGCCCCGCCTCCCGCGGCGCGGGTGACGGCTTCCGCGGCAGGGCGCGGACCGCGGCCACCGCCAGCACGAGGGAGGCGGCCAGCCACCACGAGACCACGCCCACCTGGCTCAGCCGCGACCACACGTTGGTCCAGGTGAACGACCGCTGCCAGGGCGGATCCACCTCGACACTGATGTCGAGGCTCTTCGGCTGGCCCCATGCCAAAACACCCTCCCGGAGGGACGAGGGTTCCGGTGAGATCACGGAGGCGTCGAGCCCGCCCAGCCCGACCTCGACGCGTTTCCAGTCGGCGGCCCTCAGGGTGTCCGGCGGCTTGAGTACGACCCGCCAGACCTTGCTGCCGACCTCGATGCCCCACGGCCCGATGCTGATCTCCCCTTTCTCCTCGATCCGGGCGAACGCCTGGTATTCCACCGTGATCCAGTCGCCCGTCGCGGTGACCGTGGGACTCCGGAAGCGCCATTCGGCCTTGCGGGCACGCCTCTCCTTCTCCGAGGCGGCGATCTTCGGGTCGGCGGCCTCGCTCCCGCGCAGGAGACAGCTCATCGCGTTCTGATACTCGGGGGATTCTTCACCGAGGGTCAGATCTCTCGCATACGGCCAGGTGTCCGGAACCTTGACCGTCATATCGGACTGCACCTGGGTGTAGGCGCGGCCCCGGTGCTGAAAACCCAGCTGGGCGGCCTCCACCCTCGCCTTGAGCAGACTCGGCTGGCAGGAGGTGTCCCGTCGGGCCGTGTCGGCACCCGATGTCAGCACCCGCCACGCGGTGATCAGGAGCAACACCGCCACCAGACACGCGATGACCAGCAGCGACAAGGAGAGCAGACGGCACCGGCGCCACCAGGGAATTCCGGATTGCGACATCACAATATGCGACCGATCATATTAATAAAGGATGGATGGGCGCTTTCACCGGGAGGAGTCATGACCGAGACGACGGAATCCCGTATGCCAAGGGCGCCGCTTCCCTCGTTCGAGGAAGCCGAAGGGCTGGGACCGCAGGACGCGGAGTTCGTCCGGGACCTGGTCGCCGTGCTGGACAAGCACGGAAATCTGGACCGCTTCGGCCTGTGCCTGCTGCACGACCACTTCCCGCTCGGCGAGGACGAGGTCCTGGTGGAGACCAACGACCCCCGGACGCGCACCCTGCACGCCCAAGTGGAGAAGGCAGGTCGGACGCGGCACACCAAGGCCTCGCAGTGGAGGTTCCTGCGGCACGGCCGGCACTCACCCGGCGCGGGGCGGAAGCAGGATGCCTATCAGGTGATCATGTTGTGCGATCCGCTGGAGGATCTGTGCCCCGGACGCGAGCGCCCGCACTGACACGGACACCGACCCGGGCTCCTGTCCGGTACGGCTTGCTGTGGGCATGACCGATCGACCCCTCTGCGAGAAATCGAAACGCTGCATGCCCAGCCTGCGGCGCCGGAAGCGACCTCGCATCCGGGGACGCGGGAGTGCTCGGCCGGACGGGCGAGAACCCTGCCGGAAGTGATCCTCTAGCCTGGGCCGAGGCCCGGGTGAGGAGGATGCTCGATCGATGTGGGTGGATCTTTCAACCTCCGCCGTGCCGACGGCGGACCGGTTCGAGTGGTTCAGCGAGGTCGTCGCCAGCGAGCTGATGCCCACCGCCCTCAGTACCGACGACACGGCCGCGTTCCACGCCGAGGTCGCAGCGCTGGACCTCGGGGCGCTCCAGGTGTCGAAATTCTGCTACTCCCCGCTGCGTTCGCGGCGCACCCCCGCGCTGATCCGCCGCAGCGACCCCGAGCAGTACCAGCTCGCCCTGGTGACCTCGGGCAGTGAGTGGATCACGCAGCGGGGAAACGGCTCGGCGCTGACGGCCGGCGACCTGGTGTTCTGGAACTCCTCGCACCCCTGGGAGGCCGGCGTCCCGGAGGCGGACGGCCAGGTCGAGGCGATCGTGCTGCAGATGCCCCGGGCGGCGATGCCCTTGCGCGCCGACCGGCTGGACCGCCTCCTGGCCCGGCGCATCCCCGCGCGAACCGGCATGGCCGCGATCCTGGCCCGGTTCCTGACCTCCCTGCACGACGAGGGCCCCGACTGCGCGCCGCAGGACCTGGCCCGGCTGGCGGGCGTCACCACCGACCTCGTCGCGGCCTGCCTGGCCGAGCACCTCGACACGCCCGGGGAGCTCCCGTCCGAGGCCCGTACCCGGGCCCTGCGGGCCCGCATCGACCGCTTCATCGAGCACAACCTCGGCGATCCGGAACTGACCCCTCGTGCCATAGCGGCCCGGCACGCGATCTCCCTGCGCTCCCTCTACAGCCTGTACGAGGACCCCGGCGCGGACGACGACGGGGGCGGGATCGCGACCGTCATCCGCCGGCTCCGCCTCACCCGCGCCCACCAGGACCTCGCCGCCCCCGAACTCCGCCGCCACACCGTCCAGTCCATCGCCGCCCGCCGGGGGTTCACCAGCGCCACCGCGTTCTCCCGCGCCTTCCGGGAGGCGTACGGCGTCACCCCGACCCAGCACCGCCACGAGGCCCTGGCAAACACGCCTGCACAAAATGTGGAACCGGCCCGCACACCGCGCACACCGCGCCCCCCGGCGGCCCCATAAGCTCCCCGCTGGGTGAGGGCAGAGCGGGCCCGTCACCCGGGCCGTGCATCCTCGGCCGCCTGCGGCCCGGAAGGAACTGGGGACTTTCCGGCCCGCAGGCATCGCGGCAGAACACCCCGCCCCTGCCCTGTCCCGCGACTTCGCGGCGCCGCCCGCCGCTGTGCACCCCGCCCGGCGGAGCCGGCCGTGCCGCTCGTACGGGTGATGACGCAGCATGTCTTTCAAAGTAGTTTGAAAGACATGGGCCCCGATAACGCCGCGGTGAACTTCTCCGAGCTGGTGAACAAGAACAAGCAGACGCTGGCCAGGCTCAAGCAGTCGCCGCGGCTCCTCCTACACCGCAGAGACGGCGAGGACCTGGTCCTCACCACCGCAGCGCGGGCCGAGCAGGACCAGACCGTCGTCTCGGCCGCCACCAGGATGCTGTCGGCGATGGCGCAGCGCGACCCCGGCACCATGGAGCTGCTCCTCGGCATCCTGCCGGACGCCTTTCCCTGGGTCCGGTTCCTGCCCGAGCCCGACATCCACGCCTTCGCCGTCGAGTTGGTCGAGACGATGCGTGCGGCCGACTCCGTGGGCAACAGCGCGTCAGTCGCCCAGATGCTCGTTGCGTGGCAGCACACCGCCGAGGTGTACTCCGATCCCGAACTACTGGCCGCACTGACCAGGGACCACGACGCAGACTACGGTCCGGCACCGGACCCACAGGACCTCACATGACCGCGGGCCGCGGCGACCGCGCCGCACCTCCCGCGCCACGGGGCGAGTGGGAGGTTCGCTTCACTGACGCGGCTTCGGCGAAGGGCTGGGAATCGCTCGCCCAGCAGGCTCGCGAGAACACCTATCGAGCCTGGGTCACCATGCGCACCGACCCCGCGCCAGCCACTGAGACCCCCCGGCACCACCGACTGAAGGGCAAACTGGCGCACGGGACCCATCGCGGACAGACGTGCGAGCAGTGGCAGATCGAGGTGACCGGCGGTGGCCGGGTTTGGTACCTCGTGGACAGGGCTCGCGACACCTGCTGGGTCACCTTCGCCGGCACCGGACATCCGCGAGCCACGGACCGCGCCTGAGCCGGGCTCGGGAAGAAGCTGTGGGTGGCGGCGTACGGTCGTGTACGCCCCGAGCGCGGCACGGCGAGCCGCCACCCCACGACCCGCACTCGCCAAGGCGGAACCTTGGCGTCCCCTCGCGACGAATCGCTCACTCCAGGGTGATCAACGTGTGACGAGCCGTCAACACCTCGTTAGAGGTACACGCGCGGTTCCCGCGGCGCGCCGGAAAAGTCGGATGTGTCGTCCACCGACTTGTCCGCCCGGTCGATCTCGCACCAGATGCGCTTGCCCGCGCCCTCGCGCTGCCAGCCCCAGCGGTCCGCCAGCCCGTCGACCAGCTCCAGTCCGCGCCCGCCCGTGTCGTCGCCGGCCGCGTGGCGCGGGGCCGGCGGGCGGTCGCTCGCGTCGGCGACCTCGACGCGGACGCCCGGGCCGCCGAGCAGCATGCGCAGCACCGCCGGGCACCCGGTGTGCACCACCGCGTTGGTGACCAGCTCCGAGATCAGCAGGATCAGCGTCTCCGCCAGCGGCTCGTCGTCCCCTATCCCCGAGCCGGCCAGCCGGGAGCGCGCCCATCTGCGCGCCCGGCCGACCTCCGCGGGATCCGGGCCTACCTCCAGCTGAACCTGAAGCACCTGCACCGCTCACACCATCCGAACCGGCGGACACTTCGCCTCGCGAAAGGACGACGGGATCACCGACCGTGATGATCCCCTTGCGGAGCAGCATGGTTGACGTACAGTCACCACAACAAGCGCTTCGGGCATATTCCAGCGCGAAGGAGTAGGCGTGGTGCATACTGTGCGACGCTCGCGCCGCTCAACCGCTCGCATTGACGGGAGCGTACCGGAGCGGCCCCCGGCTGCGGTCCGCAATGCGACCGGCCAAGGACACAAACCGATATCAACTCTCCGCAATCGGACATGCGTCCCGCGCCGTCGCCCCAGTTACACCGCGCCCAGCAGCAGCTCCCCGGCCAGCAGTTCCTCCGCCTCCGCCGCGGTCCGCCACTGCTCCGCCCGCACCCACGCCCGCTTCAGATGCAGGTGGACGTCCGCCTCCCAGGTGAATCCCATGCCGCCGTGCACCTGGAGGCAGTCCCGGGCGTTGCGCACCGCCGCCTCGTCCGCCAGCAGCTTCGCCCCGGCCACCTCCCCGGCCGCCCCGGTCACCGCCGCCGCGTAGACCGCCGTACGGGCCAGCTCCGCCCGCACCAGCATCTGCGCGCAGAGGTGCTTGACCGCCTGGAAGGCGCCGATCGGCTGCCCGAACTGCTGCCGGGTGCCCGCGTACTCGACCGCCAGCTCCAGCGTCCGCAGCGCGCTGCCCAGCTGAAGGGCCGCCGTCAGCAACGCTCCCTCCTCCCGGTACCGGGCGTCCCGGTACGGAGCGTCCCGGTACGGGGAAACCTCCGGCGCCGCCACCCGGTGCAGCGGGGTCAGCGGGTCCACCGAGGGGACGGCGGTGCCGGTCACCGGCCCGGCCTCCCCCAGCACCGCGTCCGCCTCCGCCAGGTAGGGCACCAGCCCGCCCGCCAGGTCGTACGCCGTGACCACCGCCCGGCCCTCCGCCGCGCCCTCCACCGCCCCGGCCGCCAGGTGCGTGGCCACCAGCGGCCCCGGCAGCAGCGCCCGCCCGGCCTCCTCGAAGACGAGCACCGCCTCCGGCAGGCCCAGCCCGACGCCCCCCTCCGACTCCGCCAGCCGCAGCGCGAAGAAGCCCGCCTCGCCCAGCTCGCGCCACAGCCCCCGGTCCACCACGGCCCCGCCGCCCGCCGCCCCACCGGCCGCCGCGGCCCCCGTCGCCGCGGCCCCACCGGCCGCCGCGGCCCCCGTCGCCACGGCACCGCCTTCCGACTCCGTCCCGCCGTCCGCCGCGGCCCCGCCGTCCGCCTCCGCCCCGTCCACCGCCGCGCGCAGTGCCTCGCGCCCGTAGCGGCCCGCCAGGAGGTCCCGTACGCCCGCCTTCAGGTCCCGCTGGTCCTCGGTAAGCTGGAAGTCCACAGCACTCCTCACCGGCCCTTCGGGAGGCCGAGGATCCGCTCGGCGACGATGTTCTGCTGGATCTGCGAGGTCCCCGCCGCGATCGTGTAGGAGAGCGAAGACAGCCGGTCCGCCGTCCACTCGCCGTCCAGGCACAGCGAGCCCGCGCCCAGCACCTCCGCCGCCGTGTCGTACAGCTCCTGCCGGGCGTGCGAGTAGCGGAGCTTGAAGACCGAGCCGCCCACCCCCGGCACGCCGCCGGAGCGTTCCGCCTCGCTCACGTTCCACTGGGTGAGCCGCCACAGCGCCCCGAACTCCGCGTGCAGCCGCCCCAGCTTCCGCCGCAGCACCGGATCGTCCCAGCGGCCGTTGCCGCGCGCCGTCCGGGCCAGCTCGCCCAGCACCCGCCGGCAGGCGACCACTTCGCCGACGAAGGCGGTGCCGCGCTCGAAGGACAGGGTGACCATGGTGACCCGCCACCCGTCGTTCTCCGCGCCGACCCGGTTGGCGGCCGGGACCCGGACCTCGTCGAGGAACACCTCCGCGAACTCGGTGGAGCCGGCCAGGGTCCGCAGCGGCCGGACGGTGATGCCCGGTGCGTCCATGGGCATGGCCAGCCAGGTGATGCCGCGGTGCTTGGGCGCCGCCGCGCCGACGGGTCCGGTCCGCACCAGCAGCTCGCACCAGTCGGCCACCTCCGCGTGCGAGGTCCAGATCTTCGAGCCGGTGACCACGTAGTCGTCCCCGTCGCGCACCGCCCGGGTCCGCAGCGCGGCCAGGTCCGAGCCCGCGTCCGGCTCGGAGAACCCCTGGCACCAGATCTCCTCCCCGCGCAGGATCGGCGGCAGCCAGCGCTCGCGCTGCGCCGCGCTGCCCTCCGCGGCGATGGTCGGACCGGCGTGCAGCAGCCCGACGAAGTTGGCGCCCACGTAGGGCGCCCCGGCCCGTTCGGTCTCCTCCAGGAAGATCAGCCGGCGGGTGGGCGAGGCGTCCCAGTGCAGGTCCGCGTACCCGGCGTCGTACAGCATCCGCTGCCAGCCCGCGTCGTACGTGCGCCGGCCCGGCCAGTCGGCGGGCGAGGGCTTGGGCGGCAGCTTGGGCAGCACCACGGCCAGCCACTCCCGCAGCCGGGCCCGGAACTCCTCTTCCTCCTGCGTGTATCCGAGGTCCATGGATCAGACCAGGTCCAGGCCCAGCATGCGGATGGCGTTGCCGCGCATCAGCTTGTAGACCGTCTCCTCGTCGAGGCCCTTGACGTGGTCGAGGGCGACCTCCTTGGTGTGCGGGAAGGTCGAGTCCACGTGCGGGTAGTCGGTTTCGAAGGTGGCGTTGTCGCGGCCGACGACGTCCAGCGAGGCGATCCCGTGCTTGTCGCGGAAGAAGCAGCAGAAGATCTGCCGGTAGTAGTACGTGGACGGCGGCTCGGGGATCAGGCCGCGCACCCCGCCCCAGGCCCGGTGCTCCTCCCACACGTCGTCGGCGCGTTCCAGGGCGTACGGGATCCAGCCCATCTGGCCCTCGCTGTAGGCGAGCTTCAGCGTCGGGAACTTCACCAGCACCCCGCTGAACAGGAAGTCCATCATCGAGGCCATGGCGTTGTTGAAGCTGAGCGAGGCCTGCACGGCGGGCGGCGCGTCCGGGGAGGCGGCCGGCATCTGGGAGGAGGACCCGATGTGCATGTTGACGACCGTCCCGGTCTCCTGGCAGACGGCGAAGAAGGGGTCCCAGTAGCCGGAGTGGATCGACGGCAGGCCCAGGTGGGTGGGGATCTCGGAGAAGGTGACGGCCTTCACCCCGCGGGCGGCGTTCCGGCGGATCTCGGCGACCGCCAGGTCGATGTCCCAGAGCGGGATGATGCACAGCGGGATCAGCCGGCCGCCGCTGTCCCCGCACCACTCCTCGACCATCCAGTCGTTGTACGCGCGCACGCAGGCCAGCGCGACTTCCTTGTCGTGCGCCTCCGCGAAGGTCTGGCCGCAGAACCGCGGGAAGGTCGGGAAGCAGAGGGAGGCCTCGACGTGGTTGAGGTCCATGTCCGCGAGCCGGGCCTGGGGGTCCCAGCAGCCGCGCCGCATCTCCTCGCGGGTGATGCCCTCCAGGGTCATCTCGTCGCGGTCGAAGCCGACGGCGGCGATGTTGCGCTTGTACGGGAACTTGAGGTCCTCGTAGATCCACCAGTCGGTGGGCGGGCCGTCGGGGTCCATGGAGATGACGTACTTGCCGCCGGTGTAGACGAGCTCGCCGATGCCGGCGGTGAGCGCCTTGGGGCCGCGGTCGCGGTACTTGGCGGGCAGCCACCGGTCGAAGAGATGGGCGGGTTCGATCACATGGTCGTCGACGCTGATGATCCGAGGAAGTTCCATGGAGTCCTGAGTCCCCTCACCGTTTCTGATGACCCGTCAGAAAGAAGCTAGCCCCGCGAACCCTGGACCGTAAAGCGCTCCCGCCCTAGTCTCTCCATCTGATCTGACGGAACGTCAGCTTTCGACCGCACCGGGAGGCCGGGCATGACGGACACCGCACGCGAACTGGGCCGGTCCGCCACCCTCTGGGAACTGATCGGCCGCCGGGCGGCGCTCACCCCCGACGCCCCGGTGCTGATCGAGGCCGAGACCGGCCGCACCCTCACCTTCGGCGGGCTGCACGACCGCGCCGAGCGGGTCGCCGCCGGACTGCACGGGAGGGGGGTCCGCCCCGGCACCGTCGTCGCCTGGCAGCTCCCCACGCGCATCGAAACGGTCCTGCTGTCCGTCGCCCTCGCCCGGCTCGGCGCCGTCCAGACCCCCGTCATCCCCTTCTACCGCGACCGCGAGACCGGCTTCGCTCTCCGCGAGTCCGGCGCCGAGTTCTTCGCCGTACCGGGCACCTGGCGCGGCTTCGACCACACCGCCATGGCCGGACGCCTCGGCGCCCGCGGCGTGTTCGAGGCGTATGAGGACCTGCCGCAGGGAGATCCGGCCGTGCTGCCGCCGCCCCCGGCGGCCGGCACCGACGTACGCTGGATCTACTGGACCTCCGGGACCACCTCCGACCCCAAGGGCGTCCTGCACACCGACCGCTCCCTCATCGCTGGCGGCTCCTGCCTCGCCCACGCCCTGCGGCTGGACCCCGCCGACATCGGCTCGATCGCCTTCCCCTACGCGCACATCGGCGGCCCCGACTACCTGATCATGCTGCTGCTGTACGGCATCCCGGCGGTCCTCTTCGAGAAGTTCGCCCTGCCCGAGGCCCTCGACGGCTACCGCCGCCACGGCGTCACCATCGCCGGCGGCTCCACCGCCTTCTACTCCCTGTTCCTCGCCGAACAGCGCAAGGACCCCGGCCGCCCGCTGATCCCCACCCTCCGGCTGCTCGCGGGCGGCGGCGCCCCCAAACCCCCGGAGCTGCACCACGCGGTGGTCCGCGAACTCGGCTGCCGCCTCACCCACGGCTACGGCATGACCGAAGTACCCATGATCACCATGGGCTCACCGACGGACCCGCCCGAGAAGCTGGCCACCACGGAGGGCCGGCCCCCGGCCGGCATGTCCATCCGCATCACCGACCCGGACGGCAAACCCCTCCCGCCCGGCACCGACGGCGAGGTACGGCTGCGCGGCGAGGCCGTCTGCCTCGGCTACCTCGACCCCGCCCAGTCCGCCGGCGTCTTCGACGCGGACGGCTACCTGCTCACCGGCGACCTCGGACACCTCACCGAGGACGGTTACCTCGTCCTCACCGGCCGCAGCAAGGACGTCATCATCCGCAAGGGCGAGAACATCTCAGCCAAGGAGATCGAGGACCTGCTGCACCGGCTCCCCGGCGTCGGCGACGTCGCGGTCATCGGCCTGCCCGACCCGGAACGGGGCGAACGCGTCTGCGCCGTCGTCGAACAGCCCGCGGGCACCCCGCCCCTGACCCTGCCGGCCGTCACCGCCCACCTGCGCGCCGAGGGCCTGGCCACCCACAAACTGCCGGAACAGCTGGAGCTGGTCGAAGCCCTCCCCCGCAACGAAACCCTGCGCAAGGTCCTCAAGTACAAACTCCGCGAGCGCTACGCCCGCTGAGGCCTCGACGACCCGGTCTCCCGCCACTGCGAAGGCGTCCCGGTCCGCGAGCACACCGGCCTCCCCGAGCCCGTCGAACCGACCCGGTGGAGGCGTGTGGCGTTACGCATGCGGCGCTGTGAGCGCGGTGCTGTGCTGTGCATGCGGCATTGTGCGCGCCGGCGTTGTGCGCGCGACGTCGTTACGCGTCCGGCGCCTCGACCCCGCAATAGCCGGCGAAGGCGGTCAGGATCTCGGCCTCCGAGATCCGGCCGTCCCCGTCCCCGTCGAGCACGGCGGCGACCAGCTGGGCCACGTCCGGGCCGATCCTGAGCGCGCGCAGCACCCGGACCACGGCCTGCGGGGTGACCCCGTCGCCGTCCACGTCCGCCACCGCGATCACCGCGTGCAGGAAGGGGCGGGCGATCTCGGCGAACCGCTCCGGGTTGTCCCGCAGCCGCTTGGCGGCACCCGTGATGAACTCGTCCCGGCTGACCCGCTGGTCACCGTCCACGTCGGCGATCCCGGCCATCCCCTGCCAGAACGCCTCGGCCCCGCTGAAGAGTTGCTGACCCTTGTCGGAGCGGGGGGTCGTGCCGAACTCGGCCAGGACCGCCCGCGCGGCCGTACTGAAGTCCTCCCGGTCGATCGTGCCGTTGCCGTCCTGGTCGAAGGTGGCGAATCGGGCGGCGATTTTGCGCTCGTATTCTGCGCTGTCCATAACAGGGGTCCGCCTTCACATGTGCGGTGGGGTGCAGTTCAAGACAAGGCAGGAGCGTACGGCTTCCGTGGCCTGCGCGTTAAGCGAAGCGGGCAAGCAGGTGGCCGCATCGAACCCGCGCACGAGGAGCGCAGTGGGGCGCGTCACCCGATCCGGCCCGGCCGGGGACCGACCGGGGGCCGGCCGGGAACCGGCCGGGCCGGCCACGTGCTAGCACGGAAGCCGCTCTTCCGGGGTGAGGTTCAGCCAAAACAGGCGCAGAGTGGCGCAGTGACACTACATTCGGGAGGGTCGACAAAGGGCTGGGGGCGCAATGCCGAAGGATGCACCACCCCGTTGGGACCGCCGCATGCAACAACGGCTCGCCCGCGGCGAGGCGGCCGCGCTCGGAGAGCTGTACGACCGCTTCGCCTCGCTCGTGCACAGCCTGGCGCACCGCGTGCTGGGCGATGAGCAGGCCGCCGACCGGATCACCCGCGAGGTGTTCGGGTACATCTGGGAGAACCCGGACGCCTACGACCCCAAGCAGGGCTCCATGCGGTCCTGGGTGGCCCGGATCACCCAGGGGCAGGCGGTGGCCCGGCTGCGGCAGGCCGAGCTGGGCCGCGGATCGCGCGAGGAGCTGGAGCAGAAGGTGCGCAGCGCCAACGCGGCCGCCCGCGCGGACTACATCGTCACGTCCATGCCCGCGCCGCTGCGGGCCGCGCTGGAGCTGGCGTACTTCAAACGCCGCGACTACCGGCAGGCCGCCGCCGACCTGCAGATCAGCGAGGACGAGGCGCGGCGCCGGCTGCGGCTGGGCCTTCAGCTGCTGTCGACCGCCAACGCCCTCCCCCGGGAGGGCGCCTCCCCGCCCGGATACGGCCCGCCTGGATACGGAACCTCGCGATGAGCGATCCCGCCGAGTGCCCCGACGACGGATACGAGTTCCAGGGCCCGGCCCGGATACCGGGTCCGCGCGGTGCCGCCGACGACCTGCCGCCCGAGGCGGCACCCCGGCTGCCGGGCCCGCCACCCTCCCACGACGTCCTGAAGTCCCTCCTGGGCGCGTGGGCCCTGTCGGCGTGCTCGGCGGACGAGACCCGGGCGGTGGAGGAGCACCTCACCGAGTGCGCGCCGTGCGCCGAGGAGGCGTTGCGGCTGCGGGACGCGGTGGGGCTGCTGCACCCGGAGGAGAGCCTCGACCTGAACCCGCTGCTGCGGTCGCGGGTGCTGGAGGGCTGCCTGGGGAAGCGGCCGGCCCGGATCCCGGTGCCGGTGTGGGCGAATCCGTACGACACGGAGGCCGCGCGGCTGGATGCGCTGCTGCGGGACTTCGGGGACTCGGAGTGGCACACCCCGGTGCGCCTGAAGTGGTTCGAGGAGGAACGGCGGCAGTCGCGCCGGACCACGGTCGCGGGGGTCATCGGCCACCTGCTGACCGTGGACGGCCTGATCGCGACGGCGCTGGGGCTGGACGACCCGCTGGGCCCGGACGCGCCGGTCCACCCGACCGCCCGTACCGAGCAGTTCTGGGACTCGGCCCCGCACCCCATCACCCGGCAGGTCCGCGAACCCTGGCGGGAGCAGGGCCACACGCTGGTGCGGACGGTGTCGTTCGCGGGCCGGGGCGTGGCGGAGCTGGCGGTGGACTACGGGGACTTCTCGCTGCCGCTGGGGGACGCGTTCCTGGAGCGGGCCTTCGAGTGCTGGGTGCACGCGTGGGACATCGCGGAGGCGGTGGACTACCCGTACGACCCGCCGTCCGGGGCGAACCTGCACCGGATGATCGACCTGGCGGCCCGGCTGCTGCCGGGCGCACTGGCCGAGCGCCGCCGCTCGGGGCTGGCCTCCCCGGCCCGCACCCTGGTCACGGCCGGATCTCCGGGGCGCACCCTGCACCTGGAGATCGAGGGGTCCGGGGGCGGGACCTGGGACATCGCGCTGGACTCCCCGGCGGCGGCCACGTCGCGGGAGCACACGGTGGCGCAGATCGCGCTGGACGGGGTGGAGTTCTGCCAGCTGGCCGCGGGGCACATCTCCCCGGAGGAGGCGGCCGCCGGCCAGCACGGCGACCGCGAAGCCATCCGCGACGTCCTCTTCGCAGCCGCCTCCCTGAGCCGCCTCTAGCCCCCGGGGCCCCGCCAGCCGGGGCCCCGCCGGGCCGCATCCAGCCCCGCGGGGGCCGTCCTGGCCGGGCGCCCGGAGGGCCCATCCGGCCCCGCCAGGCCCTTGCGGCTGGGTTGCCGCGCAGCGGCAATTCCAGCCGCGCGGGGCCCATCCAGCCCCGCCGGCGTTTGAGGCGCGGGGGTCCGGGGGCTGGCCCCCGGCAACGGCGCCGCACCTGCCGGGCGCCCCAGCCCCCGCTTGCCAAGCCATCCAGCCCCCGCTGGACCTTCCGGCTGGGTGCCCGAAGGGCACATCCAGCCCCGCCGGCGATTGAGGCGCGGGGGTCCGGGGGCAGGCCCACGGCAACGGCGCCGCACCCGACAGGCGGCCGCTGCGCGGAGCTATTCCCCACCCCGCCCCTTCCCGAACTGGGGCTCCGCCCCAGACCCCGCTCCTCAAACGCCGGAGGGGCTGGGGTGGTACCGCCCGGCGGAGCCGGAAAATGACAAGTGCTGCCGAGGCGGGAAGGTAACGCCTCGGCGGGGATGCAAGCAGGCCGGGCAGCGGGGGCCCGGAAGGGGGCTAGGCGAAGACGACTGTGCGGGTGCCGTTCAGGAGGACGCGGTGTTCGCTGTGCCACTTCACCGCGCGCGCCAACGCCTGACACTCCACGTCCCGCCCGACCGCCACCAGCTGGTCCGGCGTCACCTCGTGCCCCACCCGCTCGACCTCCTGCTCGATGATCGGCCCCTCGTCCAGGTCGGCCGTCACGTAGTGCGCGGTCGCGCCGATCAGCTTCACACCCCGTGCATGCGCCTGGTGGTAGGGCTTCGCGCCCTTGAAGCTCGGCAGGAAGGAGTGGTGGATGTTGATGATCCGCCCGCTGAGCTCCTTGCACAGCGCATCCGACAGCACCTGCATGTAGCGCGCGAGGACGACCAGCTCCACGTTCTCCGAGCGGACCAGCTCCAGCAGCTGCGCCTCCGCCTCCGCCTTGGTGTCCCTGGTGACCGGAATGTGGTGGAAGGGGATGTCGTACGAGCCGACCAGTTCGGCGAAGTCCGTGTGGTTGGAGACGACCGCCGCGATTTCGACCGGCAGCGCCCCGATCCGGGAGCGGAAGAGCAGGTCGTTCAGGCAGTGCCCGAACTTCGACACCATCAGCACGATCCGCATGCGCTCGTCCGACCGGTGGATCTGCCAGTCCATCCGGAAGGTGTCGCCGATCGCCGCGAAGCTCGCGCGCAGCTTCTCCACCGTCACCGGGTCGTCCGCCGTGAAGTGGACCCGCATGAAGAACAGACCGGTGTCGTGGTCGCCGAACTGCCGGCTGTCCTCGATGTTGCACCCGGTCATGAAGAGGTAGCTGGACACGGCGTGCACGATGCCCTGCTTGTCGGGGCAGGACAGGGTCAGGACGTACTGCTGGGCCTTGGCCGCAGGGGATTCGGTGTGCGGGTCGCTCATGGCACGACAGCCTTTCACACCGTTCACACCGCGCGGGTCAGGATCCTCAGCACTTCGAGCGAGCGCGGCCGCTCGTCCGGGTCCTCCCCGTCGGCGGTGGCCAGCCGTACGTGCGCCTCGCGCGCGGCCCGCACCGCCTCCGGCCAGCCGTGGTGCTCCAGGTATGCGGAGACGGGCGCGTCCGGGCCGACCTGGTGCAGGATGCGCAGCACCCGCAGCACGGCGACGTCGACGAGCGCGGCCTCCTGGGAGTCCCGGAAGATCGTCCCGACGTACTTCTCGGCGGACCAGCTGTCGAGCCAGGTGTCCTCGACGAGCCGGTACACGGCGTCGGTGACGTCCCCGTAGCCCTCGGCACCGGCCAGCCAGGTGTCCTCGTGGAAGGCGGGGTCGGAAAGCATGTGCAGCGCCGAGCGCACGTTGCTGCGCCAGCGCCACCACGGCATGTCATTGAGCGGCATGCCGCCCATGGTGGGGGAGCGGCGGCCGCGGCGGGAAGAGTTCTTCGAACCTTCGACGAATGTCACGCTTTCGATCGTACGTTCCCTTCTGACGGGATCTTGAAGGCCCCCGGGTCCACGCCCGCCACACCCCGTGCCACACACGCCCCGGCAATTCACCTTGGCGTCACTCAATGTTGTGTACACCTCACACCCCAGTTCCCCCTGGGGAGGAAATGTGCGTGGTCATGACCAACAGGCGACGCACATGGGTATCCCGCTCCCTCCTCTTCACGGTGGTAGGTGCGTCCCTCGTCACCGGGTGTGGGGTCTTCCCCGGAGGCACAGGGGGCTCCGGGGAAACCCTCACCGTCATGACCTGGGCACCCGAGGACACCAAGGCCACCAACATGCCCGGGATGCCGGCCATGGCCCGGGCCTACGAGCGCTGGATGAACAGCAAGGGCGGCATCAACGGGCGCAAACTGCGGGTCATCACCTGCAACGAGCACAACACGGCGAGCGGCGCCGCCGACTGCGCGCGCACGGCGGTGGCCGAGAAGGCCGTCGCGGTGGTGGGCTCCTACAGCCAGCACGGCCGCGCCTTCATGGCCCCGCTGGAGAACGCCGGCATCCCCTTCATCGGCGGCTACGGCGTCTCCCAGGAGGAGTTCCAGAGCGCCCTGTCCTACCCGGTCAACGGCGGCCAGCCGGTCCTGCTGGCCGGCGCCGGACACCAGCTCGCCCGCGCCTGCGAACAGATCGCCCTGATACGGCCGGACACCCTGGCGGGCGACTCGCTGCCGATCCTGCTGAACGCCGGCCTGAAGGCACAGAAGCAACAGACGGAAGCGGCCGACATCCGGGCCGCGGAGGATGCCGCCGACTTCGCCCCGCAGGCCCGCGAGGCGCTGGCGCACGCCGGCCGCAGCAAGGAGAAGGGCTGCGTGACGGCCGCCCTCGGCGAGCGCACCGAAACCTTCGTCGACTCCTTCCGCCGGATCGACGTACAGAAGAAGCGGCCGCAGATCGCCTCGATCCAGGGCAGTGTCAGCCAGGCCCTGGTCGACCGTACCGGCGGCGGCGACAGCCCCTTCGAGGGCGCGTACGTCACCGGCTGGTACCCGGTGGCAACGGACCCGCTGTGGGAGCCGATGCGGAAGGCGATCGCCGACCACGCCTTCGGCGACGACGCGGCGGACCCGGCGGACGTCGGGACCCAGACCACCTGGATCGCGTACACGGTCTTCACCGAGGTGGTGAAGCGGCTCGGCGAGGAGAAGGTCACCGGCCGCCGGATCGCCCGCGTCCTGGACAACTCCGAGGGGGTGGCCACCGGCGGCCTCACCCCGGAGCTGCGCTGGCGCTACAAGGACATGCGGGCGGTCCGGGGCTACCCGCGCCTGGTGAACGGGCGGGTCACCTTCCAGGTGGTGCAGGCGGGGCGGCTGGTGGCGCAGCCCGGCGAGGCGTCGATGGACATGACCCAGACGATGGAGGCGGCCCCCACCACCGGCTGACCCTCCCCCGGAGCCGGGACTGGAGCCGGGGCTGGAGCCGGGGCTGGAGCCGGGACCAGGGCCGGAACTGGAGCCGGGACCAGGGCCGGAACTGGAGCCGGGACTAGAGCTGGGACTTGTCCCGCTTGGTCAGCTGGTAGGTGGTGGCGATCCGGTTCCACATCACCGAGGCCGACTCCTTGGCCCGGGTCGCCTCCCCGCTCGCCTTGTTGCCGGCAGCAGCATGAGCGGTGGTCCGGGCCCGCCCGTCCTTGCACCCCTTCTTGTCTTCCTTGTCGCCCTTGTCGTCGTCGCCCTTGCCGTTCCCGATCTCCTCCGCCCAGGCGGCGTACGACCGGTCGGCGGCGGCCGAGGACTTCCAGGCCCGGGTGAGCGCGGCGGACAGCTTGGCGTGGTCCGGCAGTTTGTCGATCTGCACGTCCTGCAGCCGGGTCACCAGCCCGTCGCGCTGCCGGGCCGCGTCCCGCAGGTCGCCGGCGGCCTGGTCGAGGTTCTTGCAGTCCTTGATGTCCTCCACGGCCCGGATCACCGAGGCGCGGCTGTCATTGCTGTCCGCGAGCAGCTTGTCCAGCTGCACGGCCTGCGAGCGGGCCGGATCCACCGGCGCCTCGGCGGCAGTGGCGGCGGAACCGCTGGGGGACGGCACGGAGGACACGGCGGCCGGATCGTTGTTCTGGGCCTTCCCGGGCTCGCTGAGCAGCGCCCCGACGCCGAGACCGACGACGGCCAGCGCGAGGACGCCGGCGGCGATGGCGACGGGGGAGACCCGGCGGGGAGGGTCGCCGGCGGGCTGCCCGTAGGACGGCGGCGGGGGCGGCACCGGCGCGTACTGCGGCTGCCCCTGCGGCGGCGGCTGCGGCCGGCCCCGGCGCTGGGCCCGGCCGGGCGGCGGCGGCTGCTGTTGCTGGAGCACCGGCTCCTGGATGGGCGGCAGATACTGGGTGTGACCCTGCTCGTCGCCCGGGGCGGCCGGGACGGGCGGGATGTACTGCGTGGCGGCTTCATCCTGCGGGACGGGCGCAATGTACTGCGTGGCAGCTTCATCCTGCGGGACGGGCGCAATGTACTGCGTGGCAGCCTCTGCATGCGGCGCGGCCGGAACCGGCGGAATGTACTGCGTCGCCGCCTCGTCATGCGAGCCCGCCGCTCCCGCTGCTCCCGCCGGTTGGGCCGGGACCGGCGGAATGTACTGCGTCGCCGCCTCGTGATGCGCTCCCGCTGCTCCCGCCGGTTCGGCCGGGACCGGTGGGATGTACTGGGTCACGGCCTCGGGCAGCGGCGGGTACCCGTAGCCGTGCGGCGCGCCCGGACCCTCGTAGCCGGGCCCCACCACGTGGCCGTCCTGCGGGTCGGCGACGGGCGGCGGGCCCCACGGGGCACCCTCGTACGGGTAGCCGCCTTGTCCGCTCTGCGTCACCGGGATCCTCCTCCGCACCTGCCCGAACCTGTGGAACCGTCGGGTCACGCTACCCGGTGCCCGGCCCGGCAGACCCCCACGGGTCCCGTTCCCCCATCCCGCCCCTCCCCGAATCCGGCGCTCCGCCCCAACCCCCGCCACGCGACCGCACCGGCCCCACCGGGCGCCACCTCCCCCGCCGGCGTTCGGCCTTCCCAGCCCCGCCGGCGTTCGGCCTCCCCAGCCCCGCCGGCGTTCGGCCTCCCCAGCCCCGCCGGCGTTCGGCCTCCCCAGCCCCGCCGGCGTTCGGCCTCCCCAGCCCCGCCGGCGTTTGGCCTTCCCAGCCTCGCCGGCGTTTGAGGCGCGGGGTCTGGGGCGGAGCCCCAGTTCGGGAAGGGGCGGGTAGGGGAAAGCCTCGGCCTGCACGTCCTGCGGC
>NZ_JBFBAV010000036.1:0-75768 GCF_040689505.1 Streptomyces sp. NPDC051211 | reverse complement strand
CAGCGTGGACCTGGACACGGCCACGGTCTCCCTGATGCTGGGGGCGGAGGCCTGACGGCCTTTCAGGGAATTCCTTTCGGAATTCCAAAAGCATTCCCCCTTCGGGGGAATGTCGCAGGGAATTCCCCTTCGGAGAATTCGGAGTGGTGCGGGTAAAACCCCCTTCGGGGGTTTTGTTGGGCGGGTTTGAATTGCCTTTCGGCAATTCTTGGTTGGGGGTTTTTGAAAGCCTTTCAGGCTTTCTTTTGATCCCGCGTTGCGGGATTTGATGGGGTGTTGGTTGTGGGGTGGGGGCCCGCCTGTCGGCGGGTGGGGTGGTGGGTGGTGTGGGCTCCTTCGGAGCCTTGGGGGTGGGGGTGTTTTGTTGTGGGGGTGTGGCTAGGGTCTGGGGGTTGGTGTCATGTGTGGTGGCTGGTTGGGGGGTTGACGGGGGTCTGGGTGGGGGGTGTGGGCCCCTGTCGGGGCCTGTGGGGGTGGGAGGGGGTGTGTGCGGGTGTCCGGGGGTGGGGTGGGGGTGTGGGGTGGGAGGGTTCGGGGCGGGGGTGCGGGCCGGGTTTCCTGAGGGGGTTTCAGCGCCCTTCCGGGCGCCGCGTCAGGGGCGGTCACCCTCACGGGCGACCGGGTTTAGGTGCGGGTGCGCGGGTGAATTCCTGGGGCGGCCTTACGGCCGAATACGGAGGTGCCTTGAATTCCCTCAGGCCGTTCGGGGGGTGCCGGTCCGATATCACAGGACAACGTCACGAACGGACCGTCACGGGCGCTGAATCTGATGACACGTCAGAGAATGCGTGGAGAGAATCCACCCGCCCGGAAAACGAATACAGAGCCACCCCGGAAAAGAGGAAGAGGCCCTTTCGGGCCTCCCCACACACCGTCAAAACACCCCACCACCCGGCCACTTCCAGACCGCCGGCGGGCCCGGCTACCCCCAGTAGACCGGCAGCCCCCGCGCCCTCGCTTCCTCGGCCAGCCCGATTAGCCGTTGGGTTGGTGTGAGGCGGTCTTGTGCGCCTCACGTGCCTGGCTGAGGCTTGGCTGATCACCACACCAAGGGGGGTACCTCGATGGGACGGTTCAAGCCCAAGAAGCAGCGAGGCAGCCAGCAACAGCCACGCCAGCGCTTCCACATCGACGACCGGGCCGTCAGCCAGGCGGAGATCCTGGCAGCCGGGGAGCAGCTGAGTAACAACGTCGACGACCACGGCCGGCTGCTCTACATGAACTCTCCCTCGCTCGGCTTGGGACAGGTCGCCACCGGCATCGACCCGGACACCGGCACCGTGCAGACCACCGACGGCGAGGACCCGCTGCCGGTGGCCCTCTTCGAGCCCGAACGCGCGATGATGTCCCGTCTCCCGGGCGGCAACCCGAACGAGATCCAGGTGGAGGGCGCCATCGCGTCCGGGATGCGGCGCTTCCCCCGCGGCATCGCCGATCTGCGGACCATCCCCGGCTGGGCCCTGCACCGGCTGGCCGACGACCGCATCGAGCTGCGCTCCCCCGACGGCGGCGTCTACTCCCGCATCGCCGTCCCGGCCTCGCCCGACTGGTACTCCGCCGCCCTGCACCACGGGTACGTCGTGTGCTTCTACGGCCCGCAGCTCGGCGTGCGGACCCCGCCGGGCAGCACCCCGGAGCAGTACACCGACGCCAAGCGGCTGGAGGAGTTCCGTACGGCCCGGGGCCGCGGCCTGGTCGCCGGCGGCATCATCGCGTACCGCAACAACCGCTGACGGCACCGGATGGTCAAGGAAGAGTTCGCATGCCTACAGGAGTAGCCGTTGTCTGCGACACGGACGGCTGTCTTGCCGTCTTTCTGGCGGTGGAGACCGGCAACGACGGGGACGAGCGCACCGCGGACGACGTCTCCCAGCTGGCGCGCAAGGCGGCTGAGGGCGACGGCTGGGTGCTCAGCTTCGGCTTCCAGCAGCCGGTGATGACGTGCCCGGGGTGCGCGGACGGCCGCGGCCCGGTCCGGGAACGCGGCACCTGCCGACGGTGCATGGGCCGCACCGATGAGGAGTCCCGGTGCACGTACTGCCTGCACGCCGAACCGCCGGGCGAGGACGGCTGACGGCGGAACGCCCTGGCGCGAGAGTGATGCCAGGTCAGTCTGGGACTCCGCGCTGGAGACATTCCCAGCGCGGGACCCTCTCGTCGTTCTTAATCGTCCCCGCCCTTTTCGTGTTTTGCGTCGTCGCTGAGTCCGAACATGGGACGAAGCAAGGCCCGCAGGTCGAGTTCCAGGCGCTGAGCGGGGATCGACAGGGACCGTTGCACGTTGCTGCTGACGTTGGTCGCAGTCGCTCGCCACTCTGCAGGGAAGGAGTCGGCTTCCTGACTGCTGTAAACCGTGATCGCGTCGAGGGTCACGGTCTCGTGGGGGCGCAGGTCTACCGGGGCAAAGCGTATGAGGGTGCGGCCGTCCTGCTGCTCGATGTCTGGGGAGTGCAGGGAGGGCAGATGGTAGGCCGGGGGCTGGACCCCGAGCACCCCTTGGTGGATGCCGAGTCCGGGGATGATGCCCTCCCCGTACTTGGCCGGCTGAAGAGGCCAGTCGATCTCTTCCTCGGCGTCGTCCGTGACGTGGGCCATGACGGTGCCGGGGAGGCTCAGCACCACCTGGACCTTCGTGAGGTTGTCTTCGCCGGGGTTGGTCAACGTGAGGGTCACAGGCGTGCCGGCGGCGCTCACCGCCTGCGCCAGAGCATGCTGCATCGCGAGATCGAAGTCGCTCAGGTACTCGTCCACCTCCTGTCGGAATTCTTCCGGAGAGCGGGAGTCAGGCCACAGGACTTGGAGTGACCCGAAGGCCCTGAACGGGTCGGAAGCTGCGGCCTTCTTCTTCTCCTCTGCGGCGTCCACCTGTCGCATCATCACCTCGCGGAGGGAGTCGGTGATCGTTCGGCGGACGTCCTCGGTCGGGGCCAGCACGGCGACAGTGCCGGTGGTCATGGTGACGTCGACGTTCACGCGCTTCGTTGCTCGGCGGGCGCGCTCTGTGAGGGCGTAGATCTCCGCTGGGCGAGCAGGTTCGGTCTTGCCGGCGTACCGGTGGAAGACGGTGCCCGGGCGGTAGCTCTCGTATTCCTTGTGCAGGGGGTGGATAAGGTCGCCCCACCGGGGAGGAGAGACGTCGACGAGCATGACGTGGCGCTTGCCTTCATCGGTGTCCATGGGGACGTACGTGAACTGGTAGCGGCTGAACTCGCCCAGGTAGCGCCTCAGCCAGCCGTCGACCTTCTCGACATCATGCGTCGGAACCCCGTGGATCGCGTCTTCATCTACCCCTACCAAGAGGTAGGCGTGGCCCCCAGCCCACTGCTCCGCCACATCGGGCATCCGGTTGGCGAAGCCGAGGATCGCTTTTGACACAGCGAAGGCTCCCGCCGCCTTCAACACGTCGTGCTGGGACTTCCACTCCAGCCAGCGCGTCTCGTCCGCGCTGCTGGCGTTCAAGACGGCGCGGATCAGCTCTCGCTGCCGCGCCAGCCCGACTACCGGTTCGTCCGCGTTGAAGTCCAGGGTCATGGTTGTCCTTCGTGCCAGGTGAACTCCAAGCATGCGGGACCACACCGACAGGCCAGCTCGCCAGCCGGGTGGACCAGTCGCGTGCATCTGCGGATCGTAGTGGCCCGCTCACCCGACGGTCCCGGAGTTTCGCCGTCCGCGGCCTGTCCGCTCGCTGGCGGCCGCCGTCGGCTTCGGCGCACAGGAAAGGTGGCGACCCCGTCTGTAATGGCTCGCAGCACCACGCGGGCCGGCCTGACCCGGCCGCAGCACTCCAGGTGACCAGTGCCCCTGAGCACCCCGTCAGGGCCTGCACCCTCGCCGTCCCGGCCGCGACGTCGAGGCTTCGGGTACAGCCGGAGGGCATCAACGCCAGTTGAGCAGCGTGGGCGCTGGAGTGTCACGCGGTGCAGTCGAGGAGCAGGTCTCGCAGAACGTGCACGTCGGCGCACCGGCCTGCCAGGTACTCGACCTGAGCGGCACGGCCCTGGTTGTTGACCTCGCTGGCCTGCTCCGCGAACGCCTCGTGCACGGCCACGTCAAGCACGTCTTCGTCCAGGGGAAGGGAGTCGAGGAGTTCGGAGATCTCGTGCGCAGTCACCTGTCCCGCTGGCGGGGCCGGTCGGGCGCGGCGCTCCCCGGAGCCGTACGGGTTCGGTGTGCCAGTCGAGCGCAGCAGCACCTCCCACTGCACCCCGTCGGGCCAGTGTCCTACATGGACGCTGCCGTCCCCGTACAGGTCCGCTGATGCGAAGAGCAGGTCGGGTTCGTCCTCCCGCTCGATGGCGACGGACACCGCCCCTTCCGGGGGCGCTTCGACAGTGGCGAGGACGGTTCCGCAGTCGTCCGTGATCAGGAATCGCATGAAAGCTCCTTCAAAGGGCGGGGTCCCGGGTAAGCCATGGCGCCCGGGGCCGGACAGAGGGACGCGGTCAGGCGATGTCGAGGATCACGGCCACGACGCGCTTGGTGACCTCCTCCAGGCCGTCAAAGGCGCTGATGCAGTCGAAGTAGTCCAGGAGGAAGGTCGGGTCGGTGTTCTTGAGCGCGTGGACGTAGAGGTCTCCCTCGTGGTCCACGCCCACGACGAACCGGGCGCCGTCGGGGGCGGTGATCTCGCCGACGACACCCCAGTAGCCGGACTCGGCGTGCCAGCCGTCGCCGAGGATTTTCACCGCCTGGCGTGCGATGTCCGAGATGGAGAACGGGTATTCGCTGCCGGGTGC
Source organism: Streptomyces sp. NPDC051211 (assembly GCF_040689505.1). Lineage (NCBI taxonomy): Bacteria > Bacillati > Actinomycetota > Actinomycetes > Kitasatosporales > Streptomycetaceae > Streptomyces > Streptomyces sp. NPDC051211. Next base: position 71,032 of record NZ_JBFBAV010000036.1, on the reverse strand, counting down.
GGGGTCGTACCGATCCGTCGTCGCAATGGTCATCGGAGATCCTCTCGATCGTGTCTTCGGTCTGGTTGGCTGCCACCACCAACCATTGAAATAACTATACCATATATACGTCACTTGGCAGGCTTGGTTTGCACTCCCTTGCTGACAGGAGTCGCTGGTGTCCGCACCCGCCGGATCCACTGCCCGGGGCCGGGCCCGGGCAAGAGCCCGGCCCGGCCACAGCCTGATCAGACCCCGGACGGGGCGCTTGCGGCGGCAGCGCTCCGGTTGCGGGCCAGGTGTGCGCACCGGATTCCACCGCCCGGATGCCATTCGAGGACCGGCTCGGCCGACGCCCCGTGCTCTGCGCACCAGGAGACAGGGACAACGCCGCCACAGGCGTGGCGCTTACACACGCAGGCCTCTCCCGGCCCCGCGTACGCGAGGCCGTGGCGCACCACTCCGCCCGCCTGCCTGTCTGAGGCGGCGCCCCGGAGGGCGGCCGGCCACGCCAGGGTCACCTTCAGTCCCCCCGATCCGGTCCTGAACCGGTCGATCAGCCGCACCTCGCCGGGCACCGCCAGCGGGGCCGCTCCCGGCACGGTCAGTTTGCGCAGCGACGCTCCGAACTCCCCGGCCGTGAGCTTGGCCAGCGTGTCGGCGTCGTCCTCGGTGGTCCAGCCCGCCAGCTGGTCCTCGTCCTCGGCGTCGTCCGCCAGGCGCAGCAGCGGGCCGTCGAGCCTCAGCCTGGTCGCGCCTTCGGCGCCGTCGAGGAGCAGCATGGCCGGCGGGATCTGCGAAGGGATCTCGATCTTGTCGTGGTCGAGGAGCCAGGCGGCCACCGCGCTGCGGTGGAATTCCGGGTGGATGTCCGTCCCGCCGACCGGGGCCGGGAAGTCGGAGTGTCGCCGGCGCCAGTTCACCACCGCGGCGCGGCCGACTCGGGCGATCCTCGCCACCTCCGCCAGCAGCACCACGTCCCGCCCGGGTGCGACCGGTGCGAGGCCCGCGAGCGGCGAGCGGCGGCCGGCGGGCACGGTGCGCAGCGCTTCCCAGTCCACTCCGGGCCGCAGGACCGGGAGCAGGGCGAGATCGACCCCCGAGTACAGGGGGATCTTGGTCCAGCCGCCGTGGGACTTGTAGTCGATCATCACGGAGCCCGCCGGGGAGATCCATCCGAGCCGGACGACCTGGTCGTAGTCGACCCTGCGCACGCCCAGGCGGACCGCGGCCTGGTCCGGGCCCAGGGGGACGTGGCGGTCGAGCAGCGCCGGCAGGTCCCGGCGACGGGCGAGGGCGGCCACCTGGTCCGGGTGGACGTCGGGGCACGCCGCTTCCCCGCCGAGCCAGACCAGCAGGCCGGCCTTCACCAGGTGGCCGACCGCTGCAGCCGTCACCCGCAGGCGACACCTCGGCAGCGGCTCGCCCAGGGCCTCGGTCAGCCGGTCCGCCGCCTGCCCCGCGGCCATCGGCCCGCGCAGGGCGGCGCGGACGCCTTCCGCGTCAACCGCGTCGACCGCGGACCGAGACCACTGCCCCGGCCCCGCGTCCGCCGGCGGGACCAGTCCGGACCCTGCCGCCCACCGCCAGGCGGCCACCGGGACTCCAAGCCTCCCGGCCGCCGCCTGCTCGTCGTAGAACTCCCGCTGCTTGCCCATCACGAACTCCTCTCCGGGCCCCGTCTGGAGCCACGCCCGAAAGATTGCGAAAGATCCCATTTGTTGTCAATAACCCATGTTTGAACGGCAGTTGGGGGCGCACCGCCAGATCCCCGCCCGCGTACGCGAGGGGTGAATTCACTCCTGCGGGTGAAGGCCGGGGCCGGTCGGGCAGGCCGGTGAGCGGAGGCTCGGTCGCGGCACGGGCCGAGCCGGAGCCGCCCTGGCGGCCGGCCCGACCGCAGGCCCGGCCCTTGTCCGCCCGTACGGCGGACGAAGGAAGCGCGTCGGCCGTCGCGGACTGGGCGCCGTCCCGGCCGCCCGCAGGCTGCCGGCGCGTGCTGGACGCGGCCCGGTCCGGGCTCTGCCCGTGGCGGACCGAGACGGGTCCTTCCGCGGGCAGGGGCCTGGGCCGCGTCGGGTGGAGCGTCAGGGCTGGGGCGTCGCCCCGCCGGTCTCGGGCCAGGTGTCCCAGGGCCAGAGTCCGCCGATCGCGTAGCGGCCCTGGGCGTCCGGGGTGACGCGCTCGGTGCCGGGCTCGTCCTGGTAGGTCGCGTCCCAGGTGAACGTGAGCGTGCCGTCGTACTCGAACGCCGCGGTGAGACCGCAGTTGTCCCGGTGCAGGTCTTCGACGATGCGCTGCGCGGTCTCGCCGGTGAACAGGTAGGTGCAGTACGGGGATCGCGTCGCTGTTGTTGGCTGTCCGGGGTAGGGCCCGTACTGCGTCCCGTCGACCGTCAAGAACTCAAGGGGCGCGGCTGGGGCGGGCGCCTGGGGGGTTGGGCTCGGTCCGGCGTCACCCGGGTCTCCGGCGCGCAGGCCGGCCGGAGCGGGCACGACCGTCACGCTGTGGGCCGGCACCGCGTAGCGGGCGCGGCCAGTTCCTCCCGTCTCGCGCGGACGGGAGTTTCGAAGGACATCGACGGTGATCCGTCCGGTGGGGCTGAAGCCCTGGACGACGCCTTCCACCATCTCGGTCGAGTGGGCGCTGCGGCCCCACTTCCGGGGGAAGAGGACGTGGGCGCGGTGCGTTATCGGGGTTCCTCGCCAGTCGAGCATCAAGGCCATGGGGTGCCTCCTGTGGGTGTGTGTTCGGGCCGGCGGGGTGCCACTCCCCGCCGGGGGCGGGGGTGGGGCGGCACGTCTCACCCCCGCGGGTGGTTGTTCGGTCAGGAGAGGCGGACGTGCATCACCAGGTGCTTGTAGCCCTGCCCTGCCATTTCGGGGCCCTCGGTGAGGAGTCCCGGCTTGCTGATCTGCCCGTTCTTCATCTCGCCCAGGTGCAGGGTGATGGTGTCGCCGGTGAACGTGCCGAGCGCGTCCAGCAGGAAGCTCGGGTTGAAGGCGGCGAGGCCGCCGCGCAGGCCTTCGCCGGTGCCGTGGGTGATGGTCGTCGGGATGGACATGCCCTTGGTGCGGGCCTCGCCTTCGGCCGTGTCCATACGGGGGGCGAGCGTGAGGTTGCCGTCGGTGTCCCAGGCGAACATGACGGGTACGTTCTTGAGTCCCTTGGCGGTCAGGACGGCCTGGCACTTCTTGACGGCCCGGACGGTCGTAGCGCGGTCGAGCCGGACCGACGTCTCGCACGTCTCGGGGAACAACTTCCTGTACTTGGGGAGGCTGCCGTCCAGTGAGCGCATCGTGATGGTGATGGTGCCCAGCGACAGCGTGGCGCGGGGAGTGGTCCACGTGGCCACGGGTTCCTCTTCGGCGTGGTCGTCTTCGAGGATGCCGATGCCCACGGGCCCGTCGTGGCTCTTCAGTCGCTTGGCCAGGGCGGAGAGGGTGGCGGCCGGGATGAGCGCGGCCAGAGGCTTCTCCGGCGGCTGCACGGTGGGGGTGACCGGGACTTCCGCGACGGCGAAGCGGTAGCGGTCCGTGGCTGCCATGGTGAGCGTCTCGCCGTCCAGCGTGACCTGGATGCCGGTGAGTACGGGCAGTGTGTCGTCGGTGCCCGCCGCGGGCAGTACGCGGTTGAGCTGGGCGAGGAAGGCCTGCGCGTCCATGGTGGCCATGGCGGGCACGGCCTCCAGCGGCTGGGTGTACGCGTTGATGTCGTGCGTTGTGATGGGCACCGTGAGGTGCTCGGTGGCCAGCAGGTCTCCGGCGAGCGAGACGCGGGTCTGGGCCGCGACGGCCTTGGTCTCCCCGGCGACCATGGCCGCGAGCGTCTTCTTCAGCTCCGGGAAGTCGAGGAGCGAGGAGCCCTTCCCGGCGGGCGTGGCGGCCGGAACCATGACCGACACCGCGGTGTCGAAGTCGTAGGCGCTGAAGACGATGCGGTTGCCGCCGGTCTCGATCAGCACACCGCGCTGAGCGGGCGGCTGCGCCTTCGGGGCAATTCCGAATTCAGCGAAATTCAGAGCGTCGATGATCTCCGCGTGGATTCCCGCGAAGTTCGCGGTCTGCTTTACGGGCTCCTTTTCCTCCTTCTTTGCTGCGGTGGGGGTAGCGACCTGCGTTTCGGACGTGGTCATGGCTCTCCCTGGAGAGTGAGATGTGGATTCGGCTTGTTGGCCGACTGCCACCGCCGACCAACAAGAAAACTATACCATGCATCACTCACAATCAGGGCTGGTCAGACGCTCCAACCGGCCCAATCTTCAACGGAATCAGGGAGCTGGGCGGCGCGGTCCGTCCCGGGGCACGCAGGAGCCTGCGGCCTTGTGGCCGCGCCCACGGCGCCGTTGCGTCGTTGGACGGGTATGACCACCAGCACGGAGCAGATCACCGGCGAAACGGCCGCCCTGGACCTGATGCGCGGGTACCTCGCCGCGGACCCGGAAGCCATCGCGGCCGCCTCGGGGGCGGGCGCCGCGTGCCCGACCACGGCCGCCTACATGCGCCAGCAGGCCTCGGGGCTGCTGACCGAAGCCGTCCTCGCCGACCCCGACTTCTCCCCGTACCGCCGCGCGGTGATGGGGCCAGCGGGCATCGAATGGCTGGAGAGCGTGCCCATGGAGACGGCTGTCGCCGAGGCGGTACTGGCCCTCGCCGGCGACGGTGCAGCACCGCGCCTCGCTCTCGACGACGCACAGATGGCCACCGTCTTCGCCCTGTCTGCCGTCGCCCGCTGCGTGGCCGTGTACGGCCGGGAGGGAACCATGCATCACCTGGACCGGATCCGGTCCGTGGTCGCCGGCCCCTGAGTCGGCCCTGCCCGCCGGGCCGGTGCTGCGCGGCCAGCCGCCATCTGAGAGAGCCGACCGGTGCGGGCGGGCCGGAGTCGCTAGACGCGCTTGTCCGGGTCTTCTGCGGTGAGCACGCCGGCCACGGTGAGGTGGAAGTGCGCATCGCCCTTGTCGGTGTCCACATAGAGCTCGAAGCCGTCCAGCTCGTCCTGGAGCGCGTGCAGCAGCTCGGCAACCGGGACCGGGGCACCCTCCTGCCGTTCGAGTTCCACAACGAGCGTGTACGCGGTCTTCCTGGGCATGGGAAGGTCTCCTCACAGAGTGGGGCGGAGGGGGATACCCATGAGCCTGCCGGGCACTAATGCGCTGGTCAAACGACTGAGTACAACGTTGAGAAGCTGACTCCGCGTTTTCTGGCGGGCCTTTCCCTCACGATCGTCTCCGCTTGGCAGCCGTGCAGCGCGGAAGTCGCCTGTCGGAGCACCGTTCCTCGTCGGCGGCCCGCATCTCGCTCCGGATCACGGTTGTGCAAAAGGTCGCCGGGTCGGGCCGGGGGCGCCCGTCCGGCGACCGCCGACCCGGTGACGGCTGAACCAGCGAGACGGTCACAGCGGCCTCAACTCGGCCTCTGCGGCTCCGATACGAGAACTGACCGGGGGCAGTGGATCTTGCCCTCTTGCTGAAGGATGGTGTTCATGAGGAACACCAAAGCCTTCAAGGAAGCGGTGGCGGAGACGCTGGCTCAGCTGGCCCACCGCGGGGTGACGGTCCGCCCGGGTACGGTCGCCGACACCATCGAGCGGAACATCCGCACCGTCGCCGAGCGGCTTGGGATCCAGGAGCGCTCCGCCTGGCGGTACTTCGACCCGGCCGGCCTCGCGGCCAGCATCGCCCAGCAGCGGCAGGCGGCCGAGACCAGCAGCACGCCCGGCCAGGTGGGGCGCGCGCCGATGCCGCCAGTCGACAACCCAGAGCTGGCGCTCATCCTCGGGGGTGTCCCCGACGCCCTGGAGGAGAGCGGCGGCGACCTCTACAGCGTCATCGTCAACGTCGCAGTCAACGCCTGGATGGCCGGCCACATCCACGGCGAGGACGGCTGCACCGGCTGCCAGGACAAACGACCCACCGGCACCGACTGGCAGGCCCGAATGGACACCATCACCGCCATGCAGCCCGACGTCACGAAGTGGTTCAACCGGGAGGTCTGGACGGCCGCCCTCAACGACACCGGCTACGGCGTCACCCGCCGCTGACCCAGGCCGTGCCTCCAGCGGCGAGCGGGCGACTCTGCGAGGGCTCGGCGGTGGCTCCGCGCCGGTCTCAGCCCCGCGACCGGTTCGGACGGTGGGGACGGTGGGGCCGACGCCGGCCCGGTGAGGGGTCGGGAGCGGCCTCCGGCGAGGAGAACCCGCCCGGTACCGCGGTGCGCTGCGCCAGCTGCTCCACGGAAGGAGCCGCAGGGGTGGGGGCGGTGCGCTTGGCCGTGGCCAGGATGGTGATGTGCGGGATGTCCCGGGCGCAGGTCTGGCAGACCTCGGCCAGTGTCCAGACCTGGCCGACGGCCGGGTTGTGGACGAGGACCAGCAGGCTGGTGCCGGCGCACTGGACGCGGGATTCGTGGAGGGCGCAGTGCGTGCTGCCGCAGCTGCAGGCGGCGTTGGGGCGGGCGACGGCCAGGCGTCCGTGGGCCTTGATGTGCTCGGCGGCGAAGCGGCGCATGCTCGCGGCGTCCTTCGAGCGGGGCGGCATCCGGCACGCGGCGGTGCTGCAGGTGACGGACACGGTGTGATCGGGGTGGCCGGTGAGGCGGACTGTCCAGGTCCGTCCCGGCACGCGTGCTCCGGGCATCAGGGTCAAGTCGGGGTCCCGTCGTTGGGCTGGTACGTGCTGGCGTTCTGCCGGCTCGTACAGGGGGACGCCGTGCCGAGGGGGGACGTCCCCTGGGCGGCGCGGCAAGTTCTGGATCAGAGCGCGCGCAGGACGGCGACTACCTTGCCGAGGATAACGGCGTCGTCACCGGGGATCGGCTGATGCGCAGGGTTGTGCGGCATGAGCCAGACCCGGCCGTTCTCGCGGCGCAGGCGCTTGACGGTGGCTTCGCCGTCCAGCATGGCGGCGACTATGTCGCCGTGGTCCGCGCTGTCGGCCTTCCTCACGGTGACGATGTCGCCGTCGCAGATGGCGGCCTCGATCATGCTGTCGCCGACCACCGTCAACGCGAACAGCTGGCCTTCGCCGACCAGGTGCCGCGGCATCGGCAGGACGTCTTCGACGAGCTCCTCGGCGAGGATCGGCGAGCCGGCCGCGATGCGGCCGACGAGCGGGACCTGGACGGCCTCCGGCGCCATGTCGGCCGGGGTGTCGGGGAGGTCGGCGGGCCGGCCCCTGCGGACGCGGTAGGCGCGGGGACGGTGCGGGTCCCGGTAGAGGAAGCCTTTGCGCTCCAGAGCCATCAACTGGTGCGCGACGGAGGAGGTACTGCGCAGGTGGACGCCTTCGCCGATCTCCCGCATCGAGGGCGGGTAGCCCTTGCGGGCGACGGTCTGCTCGATGAAGGCGACGATGGCGGCCTGGCGGGTGGTGAGTCCGTCCGGGCCCGGGCGGGTGACACCGGGCGGGCGCCCAGGGCGGGCTTCGGATTCGATGACGTGCATGTGGTGCTCCCCCCTGAAGGGATCTTGCGTGCAGGGACAGTAACCCGCATACCACCCGGGACGGAACATCTTTTCGATAACAGGGCGTGCCAGTGTTGCAGCGGGTGGTGAGGGGATCGGACGACGGAGGCCGTCCTCGGTCCCGCGCGGCTTGCAGCGGGGAGGCGCACCGCTCATGATCCGCATGTGCCGTTTCACGTCAGGCTGCGCTTCGGGCCGCCGTCCTCCCCCGCCGTCACCGGCACCTGGGACAGCGACGCGACCGCCGAGAGGAAGTTCCGGGGGTTCATCGGCCGCTACGGCAGCCGAGCCGACGTGCGCATCGAGCTGGTCGAGGACGGGCCCCAGGGCGAGCACACCGTGCGCTCCTGGACCCTGGAACGCGGCGAGGTGGAAGGTCCCTGACGACCCCGGTAAGGGCTTCCCTGTCCCGCCGGAGGGGTCGGCGGCTTGGGGGCCGGGCCGGCGTTGCCGGTGGGGGTGATGGGCGCGCAGGGTGGGAAGACGCCCCGGTGGACCTCATGAAGGGTGGTGCGGCGATGGCCAGACCGGTGTGGACGGGGGTCTTGGGGTTCGGGCTCGTCAGCCTGCCGGTGGGTCTCTACACGGCCACCGACAGCCACACGATCCGCTTCCACCAGCTCCAGCGCGGGACCGCGGACCGGATCCGGAACAGGCGCGTGAACGAGCGCACCGGCGACGAGGTGGACCTGGCGGACATCGTGAAGGGGTTCGACACCGGGGGCGAGTACGTGATCGTCGAGCCGCAGGAGCTCGACGAGATCGCCCCCGGCCGGTCCCGGTCGATCGACGTCGCCGGCTTCGTCGACCTGGACACCGTCGACCCGGTCTTCTTCGACAAGACGTACTTCCTCGGGCCCCGGGGAGCCCAGTACGGGAAGGTCTATGCCCTCCTGGTGCGCGCCCTGGCCGAGTCGAACAAGGCCGGCATCGCCACCTTCGTTATGCGCGGGCGGGAGTATCTGGTCGCCCTGAAGGCTGAGGAGGCGGAGGGCCTGTTGACCCTCCACACGCTGCACTGGGCCGACGAACTGCGCGACCCGCACGCCGAGGTGCCCGACCTGCCGGGGAAGGTCCAGGCGACGGCGGCTGAGGTGAAGATGGCCATGCAGCTTATCGACGCCCTGTCCATGGAGTGGGATCCGGAGGCCTTCCACGACTCCTTCCGCGAGAAGGTCGAGGCCCTGGTGAAGGCGAAGGCCGCCGGCGAGACGGTGGAGAAGGCCGAACCGGCGGCGGAGCCGACCGGTGCCGTCGACCTCATGGAGGCCCTGCGCGCCAGCGTCGAGCGGGCCAAAAGCCCCAAGGACACCGGCGACAAGGCCACCTCGCCCGGCTCCCGGGCGGCGGGCGGGAGGAAGATGCCGGCCGCGAAGAAGCGGGCGCGCTCCGGCTCGGCGGCCAAGGGCCGGGAGCTGATGGCGCTGACGAAGGCGGAGCTGTACGAGAAGGCGGCCGCGGCCGGCATCCCGGGCCGCTCGTCGATGAACCACGACCAGCTCGCGCAGGCGCTCTCCCACCCAGGCCGCAGGAAATGACCGACGGGATTCGCTTCGAGGACTCCTGCCTCAGGTAGCCGGTGGCCGCGAGCGGCGCCGTCACCGGCTCTACACGCGCGTCACCCGCGTCAGCACGCTTCTTTCCCGGTATCGCCTCGTTGTCCTGGTCATTCGACCCGTGGAGGCGCACCCATGCTCAGGACACTCCCCGCCGTGCGGCTCTCGGCGGTGTTGGTGGCGGCCACCATCACGGCTGCCACTGCCGGGGGCGGCCCCGCGTACGCGGTGGAGCGCTGCAAGGTGTCCTTGCCCGACAACTGGGACTTCACCGTGAAGGCGTGCGTGACCGAGTCCGGGGCGAACATCCGGCACTGGGCGACGATCTCCTGGGACCTGCCCGAGTCCTCCAGCAACGCGGGCTCCATCTTCAACACCACCGGTACGAACGCCGAGGTGACCGCGATGATCGAGGGGGGCGGTGTGGCCGTGACGAGGCGCACCGATCTGGCCCAGCGCCTGAACAAGGCGAAGGACGGGTCCCTCACTCCCGCATCCTATTCCTCGCACTGGCCAAGCCGTGAGCGCCTCTTCACCGACGTGATCGTGTTCCTGGACTGGAAGGGCGACGGGAAGGGACCCCAGAAGCTGCACTTCGCGCCCTCCCCCTCCCTCCGCGGCTCGGCCCGTTGAGGCCTGCCGGCCGGGCGGTCCATGCCCCGGGCCCGGCAGACGGCCGTCCCAGCTGATCTCGTGATCCCAGCGGGCCGGCCGAGTCTGCCGGGCCGGCGACCGCAACAGCTGCGGGCGGACGCGTTCCCGTGGCCAGCCTGGGATGCGGGCCTGGGGTCAGGCCACCTTCACACGCAAGACGTACGGCTCGCCCGTGCTGATGGCCTGGGCCTGCTCGCGCAGATCTGCGTCCGTGAAGCCGAGCAGCGCTTCGTCGGCGGCGCGGCGCAGCAGCGGAAGGATCTCGGCGACGGGCCGGCCGCGACGCGCTTCGGCGAGTTCGGCGAAGGCCCGCTGGTAGGGGGCTCCGTACGTGCTCGCGCTGTCGGCCAGCAGCCGGTCAAGGTGCTGCCGCTCGATGCTGATCTCGCCCATGGCCCGCTCCTTCGGTCCTCCGGGGCCCCGTCCGGTCCGGGCCCTCGCCATCGACGCTACGAGGCTGGTCTGACATCGACCTCTGCCCCGGCACTGGGCACGTTCCGGCTGATGAGGTCCTGGAGAAGCTCGCGGGTGGGCGGCGGCATCAGCCCCTCGGTGGCGAGAAGGTGCCACTGGCAGCCGGGAACGAGGCGGTCGAGTCGCCGGTACTCCCCGAGCTGGTAGACCAGCACCAAGGTGTCGAGGGCGTGCTGGGTGGGTGGCCAGTCGGGCTCCTTCAGCGTGCTGAGCACGGCCAGTCCGGCCATCGCGTAGCGGCCGTTCATCCACTCCTCGGCCGCCTCACCCAGCTGCTCGGCGGCGAGTTCCTCCTCGACGCGGCCGCACAGGTCCAGGGCCCACTGCCGTACGCCCTCGGCGGTCCTCCAGGCCCGCGCCAGGTCCTGAAGCGGAGCCGTGGCGGCAAGGTCGCGCAGATGATCGCGGGCATCCCGCACGGGGCCGAGCGCCAGCTGGTTGTCGTCGGTGAGGACCGCGTCGGCGAACTCGGGAACGTCCTTGCGGGTGGTCTCAACGAGGGACGCGATCGGGTTGGCCACCGCGGTGGGGTTCATCGCGCGCAGCAGGTCACCGATGTCCTCCAGGGACATCGTCCCGTTGATGGCGGCAGTGGCCGCGGCCAGCGCGGCGTCCTTGGGTGTGGCAGTTGACGGGCCGGGGTTCGCGTCGAAGGCTGCGAGCTCGGCCGGGGGCCAGGTGTGTCCGGTGGCGCGGACGAGGCGGGCGATGCCTTCGTCGATCCGCCGTGCCCGGGCGGGGACCAGGGTCACGGTCAGGCCGGCGTCCGCAATGTGGTCGGCGAGGGCGTCGAGCCGATGCTCCGGGTCGGTGTCCGGTTCGTCGTCGCCGGGGACGGTGAGGGTGTCCACCGCCGCGGTGAAGGCGGCCCGTACCGTCTGCTCCGGTACCGGGAGAGCCTCGCCGAACAGGAGTAGGGCCACGTCGTTGGGACGCTTGCCCCGGCCGCCGTGACGGGCGAGGCCGAGGACGAGGTCGAAGCTCTCGGGCGCCGGCCTGGAGGTGCTGCCCTTGCCGCGGCCCAGGCCTCCGCTGGAGATGTTGCCCGGCAGCAGCCGACGGCTCCTCCAGACCTCCAACATCTTCGCGGTCACGGTGAACCCGTGCCGGTGTGCGTGGTCGAGCAGCAGTTGATCCGCCGGGCTCGGGGTGTCAGTGGACATGCCAGGGAAGGTACCGGCGCCGCTCGCGGCCTTGACCGGGCTGTCACCTCATCCGGTGACTGCCCGTGGAACGGCAGCCGGATGTCAACGCCATGACGTAGTGGTGGCACCTCTCGTTTAGAGCCCCCCTACCTCCGCCTGGTCACCGCGCGGTCCTCCCGCTCAAATGGCGTCAAGGGGGCCATACGGCACCCCGCAATTGATCTTTAGCAGCTTTAGCAGGGTTCGCGTGCCTGAGGGGGTACCGGCCTCGCGCCTGTCGGCGGGAGGCTCAACAAGGCCTCGACCGGCAGGGGTTGCGGGGCTAACGCCCCGCTCCCGCACTGTGCCGCCCAGGACGCGACGTCAGCGGCGCGGCTCCTTCATGCTCCGCCCGTCATCACACAGAGAAGGACACCGACATGCTTACCGACGTGCTCACCGGCTGGACCGCGGAGACCCTGGGCGGCCTCACGCTGCTGGCGGGGGCCGCAGCGTGGGGCTGGCTCCGCCGGCGCCGGACCCCGGCCGCCCCCGGAGCGACTCCGGCCACCGGGATCGTGCGGCAGGTCCGCACCTACACGCTGCTCGGAGCCCGGGCCGCCGACGGCCAGCCGGTCCACTGGCCCAGCAGCCGCCCCGCCGGCGTCCGGATCACCTGGAGCGGCCCCACGGGGAAGCGGGAGCAGTTCGAACTGACCGACGCGGTGCTGCCGGACGGCACTTATGCGGCGGAGCGCGTATCGGTGTACCCGGACCGAAGCGCCTTATGACGGGTCGGCCCCCAGCCGAGTGACTGACCAGCAGGCTTTGGCCCGGTTCCCCGAAGTCCTCACAACCCGGAAGGAAGTCCCCATGGAGCTCCACGCGATCGAGCGGCCCGCCAACGCCTTTCAGCAGGTCCTGACCGAGCGGCAAATCCTGGCCGTCGCACGGCGCGCCTTCGGGCCCAACACCCTGGTCCGCTCCGCGATGGAGCTGGGCGGCGGCATGTACAACACCACGTACCGCCTCGGCTTGGCCGACCGCGCGGAGCCGGTGATCCTGCGGGTGGCGCCCGAACCGGCCCGGCAGTTCCGCTCCGAGCGGGAGCTGATGCGGGCGGAGTACGCGTCGGTGCCGTGGCTCGCGCCGATCGCCGACCTGATGCCGCGGGTCCTGGCGTCCGACTTCACCCAGTCCGTCATCGGCCGGGACTGGATGATCCAGTCCTTCCTGCCCGGGGTCCCGGCGCCGCAGCTCCTCGGCTCGTACCCGAAGGGCACGCACTCGGCGTTCTTCCGTCGGATCGGGAAGATCGCGGCGGCCGTGCACGCGGTCGCGGGTCCCTGGTTCGGCCCGATCACCGGCCCCGGACACACGCGATGGAGCGAGGCCGTCGTCACGTCGCTGCACCTGATCGCCGAGGACGTCGAGAGCTGCGGCCTGGACGCGGCCGACCTACGCAAGGCCGCCGACGCCGCCCAGGCCGGTGCGCAGGTTCTGGACGAGGTGGCGGTGCCGAGGCTGCTGACCGGGGACCTGTGGACGGTGAACACGCTGCTCGCGGGCGGCGCCCCGGTGCCGACGATCTGCGGTGTCCTGGACATGGACCGCACCTGGTGGGGTGACCCGGAGGCGGACTGGCCGACGCGAATGGCCCGGGCCAAGCAGGACGAGCGGCTGTCCTTCTTCGAGGCCTGCCCCGGCGCCCGCGGACACTGCGCCGGTCCGGTGGCGGCGGCACGTGTACGAGGTGCGGCACCTCGGCGCGCTGCGCCTGGAGCGGCACCGGCTCGGCAACCAGGCCGGTGTACGGGATTCCTATCCGGCGGTGGCAGCGGAGTTGTCCGCGCTCGCCTGCTGAAGGTGAAGGGCGCCTCCCCGGGCCGGGGAGGCGCCCTTCGGGTCGATCGGGTCAGGTAGTCGGCAGAGTCCGGCCGATGACGGAGGCGACGGCCCGCGGGTGGACGAGTCCGGCGCGGACGAGGTGGGTCTGGTCGCTGGCGCAGTCGACGATGGTGAGGTGGTTGGCGGCCGGGCAGACGCCGCCGTCCATGACGATCGCGTCGAGTCCGGCTTCGGTGAGGAACTCTTCGACCTCGGCGAGAGTGATGGCGGGGCCGCGGTCGTCGGGGCCGGCGTCGCCGGAGACGTTGACGGTGGTGGCCGCGAGGAGTCCGGGTACCGCTCGGGCGAGGGCGCCCAGGGGGCCGGGGGCGTGGGTGGTCAGGGCGGGTGAGCCGACGACGGTGTATCGGGCGGCGTCGGCCGGTTCGCGCCAGGACAGGAAGAGGGCGAGGTCGCCGGGCCAGAACGCGGTGGCCAGGCGCTCGGCGTCGGAGGTGAAGTGCAGCAGGTCGCGGGCCCGGTCCTGGTCGGGGACGACGAGGGCGAGGGGCTTGTTCTTGGGGCGCTGCTTGCCTTCGAGTATGGCCTTGTAGGCGTCGGGGTTGGCGGCGTCGGCGCAGATCATGTACCAGCGGGCGGTGGGGACGACGACGAGGCGTCCGGATTCGATGGCGGCTACGGCGGTGTCGATGTCGGTGGTCGGGATGGTCTGCACGGTGGTGTCCTTCCCGGTCAGGGGTTAAGGGCGGGGTAGTCGAGCCAGGGGTCGCGCAGTGCGTCGAGGCGCCGGGTGGCGTGCCGGGTGTGGGAGACGCGGAAGTACGCCATGAGGCGGGGCGTGGTGGTGTGGTTGGTGCCGACGGCGTGCGGGACCAGGTGGTGCAGGAAGAGGACGTCGCCGACGTCGGCGAGGAGCGGGACGCCGTCGTTGGTGTCGATGTCCGGGGGAACTTGGTCGGTGATGCCGCGGGCCCATTCGGTGGCGAACCAGCGGGACATCGTCAGGTGTCCGCCGGGGACGTAGTGGAGGGCGCCGGCGTCGGGGCGGGTGACCGGGGAGAGGACGACGCCGACGAGAAGGGAGAAGGTGCGCAGTTCGGCGGGGTCGAGGTGGGGGCAGCCGACTCCGTCCACGTGCATCGTCTTCTCCGGCTGGGCGGCGTCCGGCTGGTCGGAGGGGATGCGGATCTGAACCTGGGTGGTGGTGACCGGGGCCGGGTCGGTCAGGAGCTCCCGGGCGATGTCGGCGGCGCCGGTGGCGGTGTAGAGGTCGAGGAGGGCCGGGTGCTGGCCGTGTTCGGGGGCGAAGGTGCGCTGGGTGTACTCGGTCAGGCGGTCGGGTTCGTAGTCCTTGGCGTACCAAGTGGTGATGAGGTCGCGGGCGGGCCCGGTGTGGGCGTCGGCGGCGAGGCCGCGGCGGACGAACATGCCGTCGCGGCGGAATCGGGCGCGCTCGTCGTCGGTCACGAGCATGGTCTCTTCCTTCCGGTGAGGGCTTCCAGAGCGGGCACGGCGGAGGCGACTGCCTCGTCCAGGAGGTAGGCGCCGAGGGCGGGGGTGGCGGTGCGCGGGTCGTTGCCGATAACCCCGGCGGCGGCGATGCGCGGGTCGCCTGAGGACCAGGGCCAGCTCACGCCCCTGTCGGTGACCTGTCGGCGGATCTCGTCGGCGTCCTGCGGCAGGTGGTCGGTGAGCTGGTCGAGGCGGACCGTGTCGGGCGCGAGGTGGAGCATGAGCGCGGTCTCGTGGAGGCCGGCGTGGATCTCGGGCCGCTCGCCGGCGGGGAGGTGTGCCAGGGCCAGGGGGTGCAGGACGCACACGCTGATGTCGTGGGCGTGGCCGAGTTCGTAGACGAGGGCGGTCAGGACGCCGCGGTTGCCGCCGTGCCCGTTGATCAGGACCAGGTTCCGCGCGTTGGTGGCGCGTGCGTACTGGGCGGTGAGGGTGTGCAGGAGGGTGGTGAACTCGGTGATGGTCAGCGACAGGGTGCCGGGGGCCCATGCGTGTTCCGGGGCGAGGCCGTACGGGACGGCCGGGAGCTGCCACAGGTCGAACTCGGCGCCGTGCGCGGCGATCAGGTGCCGGGTGAACGTCTCGGCGATGACGGTGTCGGTGGCGAGGGGTAAGTGGGGGCCGTGCTGTTCGGTGGAGCCCACGGGCAGGCACAGCACGGAGGCGGCCTGTACGCGGGTGGGGAGGTCGGCGGCGGTCAGCCGGTCGAGCTGGCGGTGACCGCCGCCGGGGCCGGTCATGCGGTGCGCCGTCCGACGCGTACGAGGAACTCGTTGCTCTCGTGGAAGGTGTCGTCCTCGGAGAAGCCGCGCAGGGTCTTCTGCACGGCGGTCTCGAACTCCTCCAGCCGGTCACCGAACAGGGCGGGGGCGGCGAAGCTGGTGGAGTACAGGTAGCCGAGGATGCTGGCGGTGTTCCAGGTCCGGGTGACCGGGACGGTGAACTCCTCGACCTGGTTGAACGGCGACTCTTCCATGATCTCGCTGTAGGGGCGGTTGTGGTGCTGGAAGGTACCGCCGCCCGCGCGGCGTTCCTCGCCGAGGAAGTCCTTGATGACCTGCTTTACCGCGGCCTTCCAGTCGCTCTCGGCGGCCCAGAAGCTGCGGTCGGCGAACACCGCCACCGCACCGCCGTCGGCGACCTGGGAGTCCAGCAGGGCGAGGACGCCGGCCTGGTCGAGCCAGTGGAAGGCGCGGCAGATGGTGACCAGGTCGGCCTTCCAGTCGGCGGGCGGGCGGAAGTCCTCGGCGGTGGAGGTGACCAGGGACAGGGTGGTGCCCTGCGGGACCTTGGGGCGCAGCGCTTCCTCGGCGGTGGCGATCATGTCGGGGTCGTTGTCGCAGGCGATGATGTCGGTGAAGTACGGCATCAGTGCTTCGGCGACCAGGCCGGTGCCGGTGCCGACGTCCAGCAGGCGGCGCGGTCGGCGGTCGGGCGCGTAGGCGGCGAGGCGGGCGGCGAGGTCGTCGGGGATGCCGGGGCGGTACTGGCGGTAGTAGCTGGAGGTGCCGGTGAACAGGCTCATGACGTGGTCCCTTCGGGGGTGTTGAGGGTGCGGATGAGGGCGGCCGCGTCGGCGAGGGTGGCGGCCACGTGGACATGCTGCCGCCCGAAGGTGGGCGGTGTGTCGGGAATGGGCCGGTCTTTGGAGATCCACACCGGGACGGCGCCGGCGTCGAGGGCGCCCAGGACGTCACAGGTCCAGTCGTCGCCGATGTGAATCATGCTGGCCGGTGTCACGCCGTGGTGTTCGGCGACGGTGAGGAACGCGCGGGGGTCGGGCTTGGCGTAGCCGAGGGTGCAGGACGGGAACAGGTCGGTGACCCAGGGCGCGAGGCGTTGACGCAGGGCTTCGGTGTCGGCGTCCACGCAGGTGACGTTGGACAGCGTAACGACAGGTGCGATGCCCGCCAGCTGCTGAAGCGCGTCGAGGGCGTACGGGTACAGGGTGAGCGGGGCGGCCGGCAGGTTGCGGGGAAAGTCGGCCGGCTTGATGCCAAGGGCGTCGGCGAGTTCGGCGGCGAGGGCGTCGCTGATGGCGGGCTGGGTGTGCAGGCGGCCGCGCATGACGGCGCGGGCCTGGTCGGCGGGCAGGGGGGACGCGGCGGTGAGCTGCATGGTCAGGCCGGGGCCGTCGGCTTCGCCGATGGTGCCGCCGACGTCCACGCTGATGAGCTTCACGGGGTGGGCCACTCGGGGTCTCCTTCGAGGGTGGGCAGGCCGGTGACGATCGCGGCCAGGCGGTCGGTGCGGATGGCTTCGGTGGTGGCCTCGCCTAGGAAGGTCAGGGCGTAGCGCAGTTCGGCGTCGTCCAGGGCGTCGAGGTCGTGGCCCGCCGTGCTGGCTGCGGCGCGCAGGTCGTCGGGGATGTCGCGCGGGCGCTGGCCGTGGCGCAGGTGGAGTGTGGCCGACCACTGCTCGGGGAGGCGGTCAGGGAGCGGCTGGGTGGGCTGGAGGGTGGTGCTGTCGTCCAGGGTGGTGATCCGCACCGGGATGTCGTGGCCGTCCAGGGTGAGAGTGCCGGTCAGGAAGGTGTCGTGCCCTTCGAGGCGTGCGTCCAGGACGAGCAGCGGGCCGGTGTCGGCGGGGACGGTGCGGCCGCGTACGGGCAGGGAGCGGGGCGGGTTCAGCATGATGCGCTCCTCGGGGCGGCGCCCAGGCCGGGCACGGTGGGCAGGGTGAGGTGACCGCGGTCGGGCTCGACGCCGTGGGCGTAGAGGGTCTGTCGGCCGGGTTCCCACTGCTGCCGGTACTCGACGGCCAGGACCCGGTCGGGGCAGGCGGCTGCCAGGTGGAGGGCAGGCTGGAGGGAGCGGCCGTGCGGGAAGACGGGGGTGGTCGTGCGGGCCAGGATCCGCCGGGCTGCGGTGAGCCCGCCGCAGCCGACAACGTCGAGGGTGAGCGCGGCCGGCCGGATCCCGGCAAGGACGGTGGGCGCGTCGTCGGTCAGGGTGAGGCGCTCCCCCACTGCGAGCGGCAGGGTGCGCAGGTTCTGGTAGGCGCGGGGGTCGTGGGTGGGGGCCGGGTCCTCCAGCCAGACCAGCGCCGTAGGATCGGCGGCCGCGGCGAATTCGGCCGCGAGGGCCAGCGGCCAGGTGCCGACGGCGTCAACCGCGACCGGCTCGGCTGTCGCGCCGGCATGCAGGGTCTCGGCGAGCGCTCCCCCGCTGGCGCCCGGGTGGTTGCGCAGCCCCCACTTCGTGAAGGCCCAGCCCTGCGCGCTGATTTCGGGAACCAGGTCCGCGGTGGCGGGGTGGGCGAGGTCGCGGGTCAGCCAGGACGAGTACGCGGTGATCCGGTGCTGTAGCGGCTCGGCGGTCAGCAGGCCGGCGGCCGGGCGGCCTTCGGCCCGGGCGTGCAGGTCCCAGATCGCGCAGTCCAGCGCGCCCACCGCCCATGAACCGGCCCGGGAGTGCGGCGCCGACTGGGCCAGGCGGTCCTGGAGGCCTTCGTGGTCGGTCGCGTCGGCGCCGGCGAGGACAGGAGCCAGATCACGGACGGCGCGGGCGACGGGTTCGGCGAGGGGCCCGTACCATCCGACCGCTCGGCTGGAGCGGACCGCGACGAAGACGGTGTCGTCGCCCGGCCCGGCGTGGTCGGCGAGGTCGGTGAAGCCGAAGGAGTCGATCACCAGGTGTCGCATCGGGGCCTCGTCTTCAGCAGGCGCGCGGCGGCAGCGAGCAGGCCTTCGGCGGTCATGCCGGCCGCGGCCGCGGTGTCCGGCTGGGAGCGGGGCCCTTCGGTCTCCCGCCAGCCGATCACCTCAACCGGCCGGGCGTGCCGCGCCTTCAGGAGAGACCAGATCGCGGCCGGGTGCCCGAGGGTGACGACCAGCAGCGCCGCGTCCTCGCCGAGCAGGACGTTCACTTCGCCGGCGGGCAGCCCGGCGGGCCACACGGCGGGGTCTCCGAGCGCGGTCAGGTCGAGGACGGACACCACCCGCACTGCCACGCCGAGCTCCGCCCGGATCCGGGGCAGCGCCTCGGCCGTGACCGCGGCGGGCAAGTCTCCGCACACCACCACGGTCAAGGCCGGCGGCTGGACGTCGGACAGGTGCGGCCAGACGGCGGCCCCCCGGTCCAGCTCCTCGCGGAGCGTGTCGGCAGGGATGGGCGGCTGGGGGTGCTTGCCCGCGACGATGACGTTGAGCTGGCCCGTGCTGGTGAAGGCGTCGTCCAGTACGGCCGCCAGCCGGGCAGGGTCGGCGGGCGCCAACACCCGTATGGCCGGATCCTCCAGCGCGAGGAGCGTGGTGGTCAGGGACGGGTCGCCGTGGGTGTAGGTGTTGTGCCAGCCGTAGGAGGTCAGGAGCAGGTTGAAGCTCGGCCGCGGGGCGGCGCCGGGCATCCGCTGTTGCTTGAGCAGGGAGACGATCCCGGTCGCCAGGAGCGGGGCGAAGGCCTCGTAGGAGATGAGGACCCCGCGGCCGCCGGCCGCGTTGAAGCCGGCGAGCTGCTCGCCTAGGAGCTCCTCGGCGAGGACCTCGGTGGTCCATGCCTGTCCGGCGAGTTCGGAGAGGCGGTTGGAGGCGAGCTCGTCCGGGCTGAACACCCGGAAGTCCCCGGCGCGGGCGTGGGAGCGGATCACGGTGGCAACGGCATCGGCGAACGAGACGGGCTGCTGCCGAACGGCGGCACGCGGCGCCGGCGCAGGGCGGCTCGCCTTCAGGCGGGGCCATGCGGTGCCGGCGAGGGCAGCGGCAAGGCCGGGGCCCGGGTGGCCGCCGTCGGTGAACAGTTCCTCGGGCCGGTACGAGGACAGCCATGCTTCGAGCGCGTGCGTCTGCGCGGAGTCGCAGGCGGCCCGGGCGAGTGGGGTCTTGTGGGCGCGGGCGGTACCGAGGACCTGCTGTCCGTTCACGGCGGCGGGGCCGCTCCAGCCCTTGACGCACCGCATGAACAGCACCGTGCGGCGCCCGGCCAGGGTGTCGGCAACAGCCTGGGCGAGCTCGGCGTGGAAGACCTCGTGGCCGTCGTCCGGAACGGTGACGGCGCGGGCGCTCCAGCCAAACCCGGCCGCGTACGCGGTCAGGGCCCGCGCGTCGAGGCCCGCGAGGAGGCTGGGTGCGCCCATGCGGAAGCCGTTGAGGTGGACGACCGGCAGCACCGGGGTGCCGGGCAGGGCCTGGGCGGCGAGCCAGGCCGCGGCGGTGGTCGGGGTCTCGCACTCGCCGTCTCCGAGGACCGGCACGATCACCCGACCGGAGCCGGCCGCGAGCGCGGCGCCCTGGGCGAAGGGGAGGCAGCCGCCGAGCCGGCCGCCGAGGAAGTCCCCGCCGGGCAGGGCCGGGGTGACCTCGGATCCGAGGCCGGCCACCTCCGGGAAGGACCGGCACAGGTTCACCAGTCCCTGCTCGTCGGGGGTGAACTGCGGGCGAGCGGCGGCCAGGTGGCCGGTGAGCCAGCCCGCGGCGATCTGCGCCACCCCGGCGTGGCCGGCTCCCAGCAGTGGGACCAGCTCGGTGCCGTCA
The DNA here is from genome assembly GCF_040689505.1 of Streptomyces sp. NPDC051211. NCBI lineage: Bacteria > Bacillati > Actinomycetota > Actinomycetes > Kitasatosporales > Streptomycetaceae > Streptomyces > Streptomyces sp. NPDC051211. Next base: position 50,951 of record NZ_JBFBAV010000036.1, on the reverse strand, counting down.
ATGTCGCCGGTGCCGGACAGCAGGGCGATGTGAGCCAGGGCCCACGCCGTCCCCGGCACAGTGCCCCAGTGGCCAGCCGGGCGCGCCTTCACGTCCCCCGGGCCGAGCGGGCGGCGCAGCAGCACGTTGTCCTGGAGGTGGATCTGCGCGACGGCTACGTAGGTCTGGGCCCGCCACAGCAGATCCGCGTTCTGGGCGTGGCTGGTCATGCCGCGACCAGGCGTTCGGGGCCGAAGGTGAAGTGCCACAGGGGCCGGTAGCACTCCCAGGCCTTGGGGCGCAGCCCGGTCGGGCCGAGGACGTCCTCCAGGACGGCGCGGGCCTGTAGGTAGAAGGCGAGGTCGGTGGCGCCGGGGGCGCGGAGCCCGGCCATGATCCGGTTGTGGGCCTGGTAGACCTGAAGGTTCGGGAACTCCGTCACGTGCGGGGCGAGGTCGCGGACGCCGTCCTCCATGGCGGCCAGGTCGTCGAGCCCGACGATGTACGTGAACGACGCGTCGTGTCCGGCGCGTACGGCCCGGCGCAGCACGCGCGGCATCTCCTTCCTGGTGAGCTCCGCTTTGGAGGCCTTCAGCAGCAGGTCGCGGCGGGTGAAGCACTCGGCGGTCATCCGCAGAACGAACGGGCCGGCCGTGCGGGCCAGGTTGTCGAAGGCCGGCTGTGTGCGCAGCACCGAGGTGAGGAACCCGATCCGCGCGTTGATGCTGGCCTCGGTCAGCACCGCGCGGAGGTCGCCGAGGTGGTCGACAGCGGCCTGTTCGCGTTCGAAGCAGCCGGTGGAGACTGTGACCTCCTCCAGGCCGCTCAGGGTGCCTGCCGGGTGCTGGTGGGCCATGGCGTCGAGAAGTTCGCGGACGGCGCGCTGCTCGGAAAGGCGGGGGTCGGCTGCGGCTTCCAGGGTGTTGGGGCAGAACGCGCAGCCGACGCAGCGGCTGCGCGCGTTGGGGTTGAGGGTGACGGCCCGGCCCTCGTTGCGGAAGTAGCCGCCCACGGCCTCATCCGCGTCGACCCGCGTCACGGTCGCGACGGGGGTCCCGGCGAGGAGGAGGGTGTCCTCGTCGAGGAGGAACGGGGAGGCGGAGGCGTTGAGCGGCACGATCACCTGCCACGGCACCGCGGGCGCCGAGACGAGGCGGATCAGGACCCGGGCGCGGTGCCGGTTCAGGGGCGAGCTGATGCCGTGCAGGTTGACCGCCATGAGGAGCGCGTCCTCAATGGGCACTCCGTAGCGGGCGGCGAGCGCTGCCAGGGTGTCTAAGTCGGTGGTGGTGAGGGATTCACGCGGTGTGGTGGCAGGCACGGGGCCCTCCATCCGGTCAGGGGACGGACGCGGTGAACTTCCGTACGGTGCAAGCTGGTTTGCCTGTGGGCAAGGGGCCGTGCCGAGGATGGCCGACCAGTGCCTGGTGGTGCCCGTCCCCGGCTGCTCGACCTGTCCAGGGTTGTTCAGCCGGGGACGGTGCCCGGTCCGGCCGGTGCTGTCCTTCGGGGTGCCGGGCCCGGGACTCTGGCCGGTGACAACGCGGGCCCGGGGGCACCGCGCTGCCACCGGAATTCAAAGGGTGAGGCGGGTGTGGGGTCCGCAGCGGCAGGCCCGCGATGGGGTGGTGCGGGCTGCCGGTCCGGAGCTGACGGTGTGCGCCGTGTCGTTGGCCGGCCTGCGGGCCGGCTGTGCTTCGGCAGGTGCCTGGTCCGGGACGGTGATCGAGGGGACGGCGGGGGCGCCGTCGGCCTGGTCGGCGCAGGAGAGCGCGAGGACGGCCAGGCCGAGCACGTTGCCTGTCGTCATCAGCAGTCCGGCGATCACGTTCCCGTCCGGCCGGGCGTGACGGCGCTTCCGGGGCGGGGTGAGACGGGTGGGGCCGTGTAACTCACCCCAGCCACCGGCGCTCACGACGTCGCCTTGATGGTGGTGAGTTCGGCCCAGACCTGCTTACCGGTCCGGACCCGCTTGCTGCCCCATCGGGTGGTGAGCTGGTCGACGAGCTGGAGCCCGCGGCCGGCCTCGGCGTCGGGGGTGGCGGCCGCGGGGGCGGGCAGGGTGCGGCTGGTGTCGGTGACCACGATCCGTACGTGGTCGGGGTGGCGGGTGACAGAGACACCGATTCGGCAGGTGTCGGTGTGCTGGACGGCGTTCGAGACGAGCTCGGAGACGATCAGCTGCGCGTCGTCGACCAGGGCATCAAGGCCCCAGGTACGGAGGCAGAGGGTGACGTCGCGTCGGGCGCGGGAAGGAGCGGTGTCGCGGGGCGAGTAGCCGTCGCTATAGCGCTGGGGTCCGGTGGGTGCTGCTTTCACGTCTTCCGCCAGTACGCCGGTCACCGGGCGGCCCTGCCGCTGTCGGGGCCCTGTATGGCGCGGGCGGTGAGGGCCAGGCTGTGGGTGCGGGCTGTGCGAGTGGTGCTCTGGCTCATGGGTGGCCTCGGCGAGTTGGGAGCGGGTGTCGGGTGCGTGGCCTCGTGTCCCCGACGGGGGGCGGGGACACGAGGCCGGCGGGCCGGGCCATGCTCGAACCCGGCCGTTCTGGGGCCGCGACCTACCACCTCAGCGTGATCATCTGCTGACACTTGGTCACGGCTTCACGTTGGAAGAATGCACCCACTGACACGATGCCTGCAACCATTGCAACCAAACTCCCAACGATTGGAGGGATGTTCGATCGACTTCCTATCCCCGGGCCGGGCAGACTGACCCGGAATAAGGACGCCGCACCCCGGAAGGGGAAGATCCACCCTCGAATCGCCCCGCCAGCCCGCAGAGAGGTTCAACTTCCCGTGCCCACACCGCCGCTTGTGCAGACCGTGCGCAGACGCCGTCTCGGCAGCGCGCTGCGCACCTTCAGGAAGAACGCCGGCTTCAACACCTCCGACAGCGCCGCCCAGGCGATCGGATGGGACGGAAGCAAGATCAACCGGATCGAGAACGCCAAGGCACACCTGCCGATCAAGGACGTCAAGCCGCTCCTGGAGGCGTACGGGGTCACCGACGAGACGGTGGTCACCGCCATGGAGGAGCTGGCCCGCGACGCCAACAAGGTCGGCTGGTGGAGCAACTACGGCGACCTGCCCGAGACCAACTACAAGGACTACATCGGCCTGGAGGAAGACGCCGAGTCGACCCGGATCTACCTGCCCGGCCTGATCCCCGGCCTGCTCCAAATCCCTCAGTACGCCCGCGAGATCATCACCGGCTCCGCCATCACCCGGACCACCGAAGAGGTCTCCGCCCTGGTCGAGATGCGCAAGAAGCGGCAGGCCATCCTCACCGACACCAGCCGCCCCGGCGGCCCCCTCCACCTATGGGCCGTCATCCACGAGGCAACCCTGCACTACCGCTCGGCCGCCCACCCTTCGCTGATGCGCGAGCAACTGCGCCACCTGCTCGACATGGCCGAGCAGCCCAACATCACCATCCAGATGATGCCGATACTCGCCAACCCCCACCCCGGCATGGTGGGCCCGTTCCACATCGTCCGGTTCCCCCACCCCTGGCCCACCGTGATCAGCGTGGAGACGATCCGCGGCGGGACCTTCGCCGAGGGGACCGACGACGTGAAGGTCTACGAGGCCGCCTTCGAGCGGATCGTGGCCGCAGCACTCCCCGTCGACGACTCGCGGGAGAAGATCAAAACCATCATGGAGAAGTCATGACCGACATGAACAGGCTGTCCGCCACCGACCTGCCCGAGGCGAAGTGGCGCAAGTCGTCATACAGCGACGGCGGCGAGCAGTGCGTCGAGATCGCCGACACCCGGCCGACCCGCGGCTTCGTCGCCGTCCGCGACTCGAAGGACCCGAACGGGCCGGCGCTTGCGTTCACCGAGGCCGCGTTCACCGCCTTCCTGCCGCACGCAGCACACGACCACTTCCCGACTGCCTGACCAGCCACGAAGCAACCAAGGCCCGGATTCCCCCAGCCCGCAGCGGGGGGAATCCGGGCCTTGCCTGTATGGCCATACCCCGTCAGCCCGGGCCAGCTCACCCGTCCGCAATGACCGGATGACCATGGGCTGACTGAGCGAACCCGCAGGGATAGCAGCCGCCGAGGCCGCGCACCTGCTCGAAGCCCACAAGCCGCAGTGGTGCTGCGACGGAATCCGCAGGTACAGGGGCGCAGTCGGCGTCCAGCTCCCACGTGTACGAGCCGCAGTGGTGCTGCGGGACCGACCCGCAGGGACAGGCTAAGTGGGGTTGAGCGTGTGGGCAATCGACTCGTCACCAGGGTGGTGCTGCGGGTCGTACTAGCAGAGATGGACTTCTTCAGGTACTGGTGGGCGCGTCCGCGGAGGGTGCCGTAGTGGTGCTGCGGGTACGTCCCGCAGAGATTGGGTCCTCAACTATATCGCCGAGGCGGACGTCTGGATCCCTCAGTGGTGCTGCGGGCAATACCTGCAGATGCCGCGGGTTAGACAGAGTCCAGGTGTGCTTGCCGTCGCTGCCGTAGTGGTGCTGGGGGCTATACCCGCAGAAGCGCCGAAGGGCTGAGCCGACTGGATGTGGCCCGCTGGTCGCCGCAGTGGTGCTGCGGGGTGAACCCGCAGGGACAGGGCTGCATCGTCGTCGTCTAGACCCGCTGACCGGAGCCGGCGTGGTGCTGCGAGGCGAGCACGCCAGGAACCACTCCACTCACCGCCGTGATCTTCCTGTTTGGGTGGAAGCCGTAGTGATGCTGCGGGAAGAACCCACAAGAACAGCCGATGGGTCGAGCGGTCTCGGCGGACACGGTGCGCCCGTAGTGGTGCTGCGGAAGGAACCCGCAGGGACAGCCGAACCACGAGGCGCAAGCGGTGGTCGAGCGGGAGATGCCGTAGTGGTGCTGCGGGACGAATCCGCAGGGGCAGGGGGCCCCGCGGGATGCCGCCCAATCGCGGGCATGCCGCAGTGGTGCTGCGGCACGAACCCGCAGGGACAGCTTCGACCAGATCGACTCCACGAGGACGTCCTCGATGCCGCAGTGGTGCTGCGAGATGAACCCGCAGGGAAAGACCTTGCCAGGCAGGGCAGCGAGGTTCACCTGCTGATAGCCGCAGTGGTGCTGCGAGGTGTACCCGCAGAGAGAGGTGGGAGCCTTGCCGACGGTCCAGATGGATCCGGCGACGATGTAGCCGCAGTGGCGCTGCGGGGTGGACCCGCAGGGACAGCTGGCAACGCCGCGGCCCGCAGCTTCGCCCGCGAGCCGCAGTGGTGCTGCGGGGGGAAACCCGCAGAGACAGGCCTTTCCGGCCCGAGGAGGCGACCAGGCCCCAGGTTCCGTAGTGGTGCTGCGGGACGAAGCCCGCAGAGACGGCTCCGCTGACGACACGGCTCTGATCGAATACCTAACGCCGCGGTGGTGCTGCAGGTCGTACCCGCAGAGACGGTGGAGTCCGGGTGAAGCAGCGGATCGCTCCCGACGGGCCACAGTGGTGCTGCGGGGGAGCCCGCAGAGACAGGTCTAGACGCGGCTCATACCCTTCTCCTGCTTCAGCAAGCCACGGTGGTGCTGCGAGATGAATACGCAGAGACAGCCTTCGCGGCTCTGCTCGGCATGTGGCCCATTGCCCAGCCGCAGTGGTGCTGCGGGATGGACCCGCAGGGACAGCCGAACCACGAGGTGCAACCGGTGGTCGAGCGGGAGGTGCCGTAGTGGTGCTGCGGGGTGAACCGAAGAGGCGCTCGACGGCCCATAGGTCCCCGTTATTCACGCCGTAGTAGTGCTGCGGGATGAACCCGCAGAGACGAACCGAGTTGGCACGCAGGCCACCGGCACGCCCATCGCGCCGTAGTGGTGCTACGGAAGAAGCCCGCAGGAACAGCTCAGCCCACGACCAGCCTGGACACCGGCGCGGCCTATGAGGCCCAGTTGATGTCCAGGCCGTGCCAGGCGAGACGGGAAGACCCGCAGCTCCACATCCACGCCGCCGTACTGCCACAGTGGTGCCGCGGGGCATGCCCACGGAGATGGTCGCGGCCATCGCGGCCGGCGTGATCCTCACCAAGGTGCCGTCGTGGTGCTGCGGGTCGAACCCGCAGAGATGGCCCGACAAGGCCGCCCGGGCGGCCATCGTTGTAGATGCCGTAGTGGTGCCGCGGCGCGTGCCTGCGGAGCCGGTTGTCTGGCCCAGGAGAGCGACCAGCGCCGCAGGAGCCGCAGGGGTAGTGCTGGCGGGCTTCGCCATGGTGGACATGCTACTTATCCGGCTTCTGGCTTCGTGTGGTTCGGCGTGTCTTGGTGGGCTTGGGGTTCCGAAGTCCGTCGAGCTGCGTCGGAATGAGGCGCCCTGGTTCTAGGGGGCCGTCGCCGTTTCTGAGGCGTGTGCGGGGTGCGGTGTAGAGGGCGGTGACGCCGAGGTTGTGGAGTCGGGTCCGGCTTGGGGTGTGGGTTCGAATGTCGGGGTGTTCGAGGAGGGTGGCGAGGGTGGTCGCCGTGTGGGGTGATTGCCAGATGGGCCAGATCAGGGCATTGGTGGCGGTGTCCCAATTGGTGGCCGCAGGTCGGTTGGTGTTGCCGGTGAGGCGGAAGGCGGCGAAGCCGTGGAGAGCGAGCCAGGTGGCGCCCGGAACGCCCTGTTGGCTGGCTTTGCCGTGGCTGACCATGTGGGCGTCACCGGTGGAGAGGTAGTCGAGGTTGGCGCCGGCGTAGTCGTCGACTCGCTGCCAGCGGGTGAGCGCTGCGTGGATGTGGGTGGGGGCTTTCAGGCAATGCTGGGCGGCGATGGTCCAGTTGTTGGGCAGCGTCATCTGGCCGGTCCGGCCGAAGTGGGGGGTGGTGCGGGTGTAGAGGGCACCGCGATCCGTGGCGTTGCTCTTTGCGGTCTCCTTCATGTTGGTCTTGCCCGGGGTGAGGCTGAGCGTGTTGATCAGTGAGGTGAACCAGTGGGCGCGGTTGTCGTCGTGGTCGCGTTCGGCCTTGGCATGGCCGCGGAGCCGGGTGAGGGCTTCGTCGATGGGCATCTGGAGTGGGTCGTTGGGTGAGCCGGGTTCGGGGTGGCGGGGTTGGTCGAGGATGCCGGGGGCGACGGCCAGCGGGTCTTTGTCGGGCTGGGCGGGCAGCTGAGCGGTGAGGAGGTCGGCGAGTGTCTGGTGGGTGAGGGGGTGGTGGGTGTGGAGAACGGCGGGTGCGTCGGGTCCGCTCCAGGAGAGGCGGGGGGCTTGGTCGAGGATGTGGGTGGTGAGGTGGAGGGTGCCGAGTGCGGCGAGGAAGCCAAGGGGTGAGCTTCCGTAGAGGGCGGGGAGTTCGAGCTGGTGGGTGGGCATCGGCATGGTCAGGTGCCTTCTTCGGAGCAGGCCATGTCGGCGAGGCGGAGGACGGCTTCGAGGAGGGCTAGGCCCCAGGGTCCGTAGTGGCGGTTGAGGGCGTGGAAGCGGTCGGGTCCGTTCCAGTCGGTGCCCATGTTGGCGCTGTTGACGGTGATCTGCTGGTTGTCGGGCATGGTGCAGGTCACGGCCTGTGGTGAGGGGTCGGTGACCGGGGGCAGGAGCGGACGGGCGTGGCCGTGGTGGGCGGCGACGAGGTGGATGAGGAGTTCATCATCGGTTCCGCGTGCATGGTCTGGCTGGGTTTCGAGCCAGGCGGTAACGGCGAGGGCGCTGAGTGCTTCGTGGCGCATCTCGGGATCCCACTGGGCGAGTCTGGCGGCGCGTCGGCGTGCGGCGTGGTCGGCGGGGTCCATGCCGGATTTCGCTCGGGGTTCGTCGAGGGATTCGGCGAGGAGCCGGTCGCCGGCGCACAGCATGCACTGGAATCTGCTGTGGGCCTTTCCGCAGTCGTGGGCGTGGCCGGCGGTGCGGAGCGTGTCGATGAGGTTGGTAGGCAGGTCGAGGTCGGCGGCGAAGGCTGCGGTGCGGTCTGCGACGGCCAGGCTGTGCTGGCTGAGGGGGACGGGCCTGGTCAGGGAGCTGGCGTCGGCGCTCTCGTCGCCGACTCCCGCGCCTTGTTCTCGCTGTCCTACGGGCAGGTGTGGGGGGATGAGGAGGAGGCGGGCGGGTTCGTCGGGGTCCAGGACGATGCGTCCTCGGCGTTCGGTACGGCCGGTGGGCTCCACGGTCCACTGCCCAACCGTCCGAAGGTGGCTCAGGCGGTCACGGGCCAGGTCGGCGTACGCGCTGTCGGTGTGCCGGTTCAGGTACCCCAGGAGCGTGTCGAGGAGGTTATGGACGATGACGGCCTCCTCCTGTTCTGCCGCCTGCAGGAGCCCGACAGCTCGGGTGATGGTCTTGGTGAGGGTCTCGGTGAGGTGGTCGTCGCCGCCGGCGAGGAGGATGAGCAGGGGCGCGTGGATGCGGGTGGGGGCGGTGGCGGCGGGCGGGAAGTCGCCGAGGTCACAGGTGGGCAGGTCGCGGGTGCCGGACCAGCCGTAGGCGTCGTGGCCGCCGTAGTGGCTGGGCAGGACCACGGTGCTGCCCGGCCGGATGTCGTTCGCTTCGGTCACCGGCACCCATTCGCCTTGGGCCTCGTCGAAGGACAGCACCGGCGCCATGCGCGGCTGCTTCTGCTTCTTCGGTCCGGGGGCGGGTTCATGGGGCGGCGGGGTGGATTCGAGGTCGCTGGCGTCGTCCGCGCCCGCGGTACGGGTGAGGAAGCGGCGGAGCTGCACTGCGGGAATGGCGACGGTTTCGCCCGGGTGAGGAGGGATCTGCCGCATGCGGACCATCCACTGGTCAAAGTCCGGCCGTCCGTCGACCTCATGAAGGTCGGCTCGCCACAGGACCTGAACGTCTTCGGGGGTGGTGTCCAGGCCATGCAGGAACGGGGCTGGGTCCTGGTCGGGGACAGGGGTGGGGCTGGTGCGGGTCCAGGAGTCGAGGAGCGTGCGATGCACCACGGGTATACGCGGCGGTGCCACGTTCAAGAGGGTGGTGTCGACGTCGGCGAGCAGACCGGGCAGGGTAAGCGGATTGACCAGCAGGCCGTCCGGCAGTGCCTGGGCGAGGGCGGTCCTATCGAGGTCGGTCGCGGGCAAGGCGGGAGTCTGGTCGGTGAGCCAGTTCCAGACGTGTTCGGCGGCCTCTCCGTAGACGGGGATGGAGGACTGGTCGCTCTGGGTGCTGGCGCGGATCACGAGGGCGGGCGCGAGGTGGAGGTCCCCGGTGCGGTCGAGGCGGCCCAGGCGCTGGATGAGCGCGGCGAGGGCCGCGTTCTCCGTGATGAGACCGGCGAAGGAGATGTCTATGCCGACCTCGACGGTCTGGGTGGCGACCACGACGAGCGGCCTGACGCGCTCCGCGTTCACGCCGGTGAGGAGTTCTGTAACGAGCGTGCTGGCGAGCAGTCGTTCGCGGTCCAGGGTGCGGGAGCGTCCGGTCAGCAGCACCACGTCCACGTCGTCGCGCTGAGACAGCAGACTGAAGGTGGCGCGGGCGGCTCGGATGGTGTTGGCGACCACGCCGATCACCGGGCGTTCCACGATCGGCAGCAGTGTGTCGACGGCAGATTCGGCGGCGCGTGCGAAGGCTTCGGCGGTGTCCTTCGCGCCGGTAGAGGCGTCCAGCAGGGTCAGGCGGCGCTGGGCGGTCAGGCGCCTGCCGGCGACGGGGTGGGTTTGGTCGCCGTCGGTGATGGAGTGGCGTGGCCGGTCGGGGCCGGTTGAGGCGGTCGCGGAGAGGCTGACGACCTTGACGGCCCGGTCGGCGAACTGGGGCTGGGTGGCGGTGGCCTGGTAGGCGGCGCAGTCGGTGGCCGTGACGAGCAGCGGCAGGGCGATGTGGGCCTCGTCCACGACGAGGAGCGCGTCTATTCCGCACAGGGCGGCGTCGATGGGTCGCATGCGGGGGCTGGTGTGGTAGCCGCGGAAGAGTAGGCGGCTGCCGTACTGGTCGACGGTGGAGGTGATGACGGCCGGCTGGGCGGGAGAGCGCAGCCAGCGCGAGGCCCAGTCGACGCCGCCGCGCATCCGCACGCTCTCCAGCGCCGAACCGGAACCCGCGATCTCGCGCAGTGCGCGGGCGACGCGACCGGTCACGGTATCGGGACGGCTCGTGTCGAGGGCGTCTTGCAGGGTGCGGGCACTGTCGTGGGCCTGGTCGACGACCAGGCGCCGGTCGACGACGAAGAACAGCCGCAGTGGCACCGTCCGGCGGGTGCCGGAAGCGTGCTGCCAGGCGAGGAGGAAGGCCCAGATGTCGATGATGCTGGTCTTGCCGAGGCCGGTGGGGATGTCCAGGTCCGGCCAGTTGCCGCGGTCGGCGACCTCGTGGAGGTAGGCGGTCTGCCAGGGAAAGGGACGGTGGCCTCGGACTTCCTGGACGAAGTCGGGGAACTCCCCAAGCCGAAGTGCGTGTTCCGGGGTGAGGCTCATGCGGGCTTGTCCTCCGGGCGGGTGGGCAGGCACAGGCCCAGGCCGTAGTTCTTCTTGCTGCCGAGCAGCACCGGGCCGGTCACGGGTTGGGCGAATCGCAGGCGGACGTGTCGGGCGGGCAGCGGGCGCTCGTCGGCCTTGCGGCGCAGGGCGCGCGCCGGGAGCGTGGGGGCGCCGGACGCGTACGCGCCCGAGTGCAGGACTTCTACGGCAACGGGCTCGGGAAGGCCGGCGAGGCGGCAGCTGGCGGCCACCGAGGCCTCGATCTCTCGGCCGTGGCGCTTGGGGAAGAAGTCCAGCACCATCGGCAGCGCCGTGGTCCACTCGCGGGCGGGTCGTGTCCAGCGCTGCGGCCGTACGGTGCGGATGGCGTCGGTCGGTGTGGCGCCCGCGCTGATGTAGGTCAGGGGGATCGGCTGGGATACGGCCGGGACGTTCAGTTCGGCCAGGCCGCCACCGGCGCGCAGCAGGATGACCAGAAGGGCGCGGCGGTGTGCCGGTTCCAGGTCGGAGGGCAGGGCAACGCCCACGCCGCGCAGCCTGCCGTCGGCGTGGTGGTGTCCGACGAACGGGTAGGCCACGAACGCGCACAGCCGTCGCTCGTCGCCGGGTGCCTTGTGGCCGTGGACCGCGACCATGGCGTCCACGTCGTGACCGGCCTCGTCCAGCAGGGTGCTGATCGTGCTTCGCAGGGCGCCGGTGACCTTCAAGGTGAGGGCCGGGTCCAGCGAGAAGCCGGGCGGGAAGGCGAAGGACAGGAGATCCGAGTACGGTCCCTCCACCACGGCGGGTTCTTCGTCCTCGGCCACCGTGCCGCGCAGGACGTAGGGGTGGGGGCGGGACTGCTGGTAGGCGCTCTGGCCCTCTTCGTGAGCCCACCGCAGCTGTGCCAGCAGCCCCGGGTACGGGGTGCGCAGGGACTGTGCGTCCGCTCGGTCTGCGTCGCTGTCGTCGGCCGGCTCCCAGATCTGCCACTGGCCCTCGTCGGGGGCACTCTCCTCGTCGGCGGGCCGGATCGCGGCGTGAACGAAGGCGTGGCCGGTGGCCCGGCCGATGTAAGGCACAGACCTCGCCAGCATCTCCAGGACCGTGTGGACGCCTGCCGGTGGTTCGGTGGACCACTCGAACTCCACCGTCGGCTCGGCAAGAGTGCGCTCGGGCCAGACCTTCGGCTTTCCGCCGGCCGTCCGGCCGGGCAGCACCCCGTGGCTGGGCTTTGTCTTCTCGACCCCGTTGGTCGGCACCCACGCGCCGCGCGGGGACGCTGCCTCGGCAGTGCGTTCGGGCACCCGCACGGTCGGGGCGGGCTGTTGTTCCAGCCACTGGAGGGCGGCGTCCTGAACCGGGTCCTTCGGGTCGGCCACCGACACCAGGCCGCAGAACACCCGGTAGGGGTGGGGCGGCCATTCGGCCGCGCCACGGTCCAGCGTCGAGGCCTGGTAGACGGGGTCCAGCAGATGAACGGTTATACGGAATGGCATGCCGTCACTCGCCCTCTGCCTCGCCGACGCCGTCGGACAGGAACGATTTGTCGATGGCCTGTTGCAGGCTCGCGTTCGGCTTCAGCGCCACCGGCTCGGCGGACCACTCCAGGCCCGCCGCGCGCGCCCGCTCGGACGCGATCTCGAAGAGGGCCAGTGCCTCCTGCACGGTGTTCACCGCCAGCGGCTCCTCCTGGGGGCGCCCGTCCCGGCCGCGCTGAACCCACTGCACCCGCTCCGAAACGAGCACCAGGTCACAGCCTGAGCGCAGGCGCAGCGCGGGGGAGGCGAAGGCCAGCCGGTCGCCCAGCAGAGCGATTGCTGCCACCAGGGCGCGCGCCGCCGCTGTGAACTCCTCACCGGCTTCACCGAAGCGCAGCGAGGCCAGCTGGGCCATCGCAAGACTCGCCTCGCGCTGGACCGAGCGCACCGAGACGCCACCCAGTCCCTCCGAGGGCGGGATCATGCCGTGTCCGAGCTCGGACATCCGTGCCGTCTTGGCGCCCTTGGGCGCCTTGATTCCCTCGACGGGCGTCCAGCCGGATTCGGACACCTGTACTGTGTCGCCGGCCAGGTTCAGCGGGTCAACGCGGCCGGCCCCGCGGACCCCGATCAGCGGGGCGATGCCGATCATCGCCGACTTGTACGCGCGCGGAATCTTCACCTGGATCCGTCGCTTGCGGTGCGAGTCCCACACTCCGTACGCGAGGTCGCTCGGCACCAGGCGCAGGTAGGCGCTCCAGTCCTCAGAGCTCGCCTGGCGCAGGGCGCGGCCCGCCTCGGTCTTGTCGAAGGCTGCACCAGTCGCATCCTCGGCGTCCCGGAAGTAGGCGTCCCTGGACCGGTGGGGCGCTTGCAGGTTCGTCGTTCGCACGGGGACACCCGCGGACTCGGTGACCAGCAGCAGATGTGGAAGGTACGTGGATCCGTCGCGGATGGCGTCCATGAGTGCCTGCTCGCAGCGGTTGGCCTGCGACTGCGGCTGGTCTAGCCAGACCACGTCGACCTTCTCGCCGTCCACGTAGCGGGGTTCGACGAGGTAGCCGGCGCCATCGGTTTCCTTGATTTTCACGGTTGGCGGGAACAGCGTGTCCCCGTCGCCGCCGATCGGCTCGTACTCCGCGCTGACGCGGATTGCCCCGTCGGTCGAACGCAGACTCGCCGCGGCAAGCAGCCGCTCGTAGATGTCCCGCACTTCAAGTCCCTTTGTCGTCACCCAGTACCCGCGCACACCGCGTCCTCCACTGGCAGAACCAGCAGGTCAGGGCGGTGAGATGGCGACATGGAAGCAGCACTGCCCGGTTGGCGCAAACACTCACCATTGGCCGGTTAGCGCCTATGTCAGACCGTGCATATACGGTGCGCCCCGCGTCCTTGTGAGCGGCTGTCAGCCAGGTCTGCGGGCACCACGATCGAACAGAACAGCGAAGTCCCGATTGAAGCAGGTCGCCCCGTATGCAACATGGCGGGCTGAGGCCTACTGGGAGCGCCCTGGACCCCAGTTCGGCTTTACGTGCGGCGAGTTGGCCAGTGCCCCCCGAACCAACCTCAGCCCTGGTTCGGCAGGTGCTCATGGGCTCCTGATGAACTTAACCTCCGGCCCGGCCTCGGCGTGCCCGACCGATTCAAACGGCTCGGTCAAATTCTGCTGTGACATGAACCACCCCACTCGGGCGCCGACGCTCCACGCAGGAGGTTGTGCTTGCGACGCTTTCGCATCCGGCGGCCGCTTCGACGTGTGCAAAGCAGAACGCGCAGCGGAGTAACGAGGCCCGGATTCCCCCCAGCTCGCAGCGGGGGAATCCGGGCCTTTGCCTGTATGGCGATAGCTGTCGGCCTGGCGTCAGCGCCGGATGACCGGCTTCGGCAGCAGCGTGCTCAGCAGCTGGGCCGTCTCCGCTTCCATGTCCACTCCCCCGCCGAGGCTTTCGTTGATCCGGGCCAACCGCGCGGCGGCTTCACGAAGGGCGTCCACGTCTCCGGCGGCGTGGTGGGCCAGGAAGACCTGCCTGTGCAGGAGCTCGTTCTCCTCGGCGGCGAGGAGGCCCTGGTGCGCGGCCCAGAGCGCGCCGGCGTAGTCGGCGGCCTCCCGGCGGCGGGTGGACAGCTCGTAGGCGACGTCGGCGATGGCCGAGACCATCTCCTGCACGGCCGGCTCGGCCCAGGCGTAGCGCTGGGGGTCGATCGCGGCGAAGGGCCGGCCCCGGACGAGCGCGAGGGCCCGGCGCAGGGCGAGCTCGCCGTCCTCGTCGTGGCGGGCCAGGCCGACGCGGGCGAAGTTCTGGAAGGTCCGCCAGTCGCAGGTGACGGCCTGGGCGAGGCGGTAGCGGCTGTCACCGGTGTCCTGGACTCGCGGGAAGTACGCCTCGCCGTCGGCGTCCTTGCCGAGCCAGGAGCGAGTGCGGCTGATGACGGCGTTGCGCATCTGCTTGTTGACCAGGCGTCCCGGCCAAAGGGCGTCGTCGATCGCGTGGTGGTCGGCGCCGGGGTTGAGCGCGAGGTACGAGACGAGTTCGACGGCGGCGCTCTGCCGGTTGGAGTCGATCCGGCCAGCGGCGCCCTCAATGACGACTCGCCCGAGCAGGAGCACCGTCGGTGAAGTGGCCTCGGTGCCGTCGGCGTCGTCAGCGGCGCGGGTCGGGGCGGGCACCGGGACGGAGTCCGGGACCGGGGCCGGAACCGGAAGAGGGGCCAGGACCGGGGCCGGCACCGGATTCTCGGCCTCAGGGATCGTCTCGGCCGGGTCGGCCTCTTGCTTGGTCAGCACGGGGGCGGCTTCAACCGCCAGTTCACGCTCTGCGGTTGCCGGGGCGGGAACGGCAACGGCCGGCAGGTCGAAGAGGTCAGCGAGGGTCTGGCCGCTGCTGCCGGGCTCGGCCTGGCCGCCGGATGCCTCAGCCATGTGGGCCGCGGGCTGGACGGGCCCCTCGCCCGTCTCGTTGGTGGGGGCGTCGGTCTCGGCCTGGTGCTCGGTCTCCAGCTCCTCCCTCTCGACGTCGGCGTACTCGTCCGGCATGCCGTCCTCGTCGGCACCGGCCGCCGACTGCGGAGCTTCGCCGTCGCTACTCTCCTCAGCGTCGTCCCACGGGTCCTCCTCGTCCGCGTCCACCTGGTCTTGCTCAGCCGGGTTCTCTTCCCCTTGCTCGCCGGTGTCAAGGAGGCCGTCCAGCCACTCGTCGCAAGCGGGTACGTCGGCGTCGGCGGCGGAGAGGGTGAGCAGCTCGATCGCGTCGGCGAAGTGCTGGTCCGACAGGCCCTGGAGCTTGATGGGCAGACCGGAGCCGGGCAGCACGATGGTCTCGTCCGGGCCCGCGCAGTGCAGGGTCCAGCCCTCCTCCGGCTCCAAGTGGGCGTTCTCGCTGGCCGTGACCACCGCGCCGGCGACCCGCGGCTGGGCCGTGATCAGGTCGAGCAGCGCCGCGGTCTGGTCCCCTTCGGGGAGCTCGGCGGCGAGGAGGATGTGGGGCGTCCAGGAGCCGCCGGCGTCTTCCTGGAGGCGGGCCGTGCGGAGAGTGGGTGCGCCGAGCGCGGCCAGGGCGCGCCGTTGGTCGGCGGTGTGGCTGGTCAGTGCGGCGACCGCGTCGACGAGGGTGTCGGTGCGGGCGACGCGTTCGGGGGCTGCGTCGTCGAGGCCGGCGGCGGTGTCGGCCAGCGCGGTGATCTCCAGGTGGCCGGGCAGGGGTGTGCTGGCGAGCTCGACCGCGATGGCTTGCAGGACGTGGCGGGCGTGGTCGGCGTCGCCGTCCAGGTGGAGAACGCCGACGTGCTCCAGGTCGACGAGAACCAGGCGGCCGGCGCCGTCCCAGCCCAGGGAGACCAGGGCCGGGTAGGGGGCGTCCGCTCCCTGGAGGGCGTCGTGGTCGGCGAGGTCGGGGCTCGAGGCCGGGCAGGTCCACAGGTCGGTGCGGCCGGCGGTGCCCGAGAAGGGCTTCATCGGCGCGGTGTCCTGGTCAAGGTGGAGTTCGACCTTGTTCTCGTGGAGCACCACTGCGGTGACCACTGGCAAGTCGCGGTCGGCGGCGGCGAGGTTGAGGGCCAGGGTGCGCAGGGTCGCGTCGAGGAGGTCGAAACCGCTGGGGTGCTGGACCGAGCGCAGACCCTGCTCCGTGGCGGCGGCGCTGCCGGTGGGCATGGGGATGCGTCGGCCGGGCTGGCGGCGGCGCTGCTGCAGGATCCGGCGGGTCGCGAGGGTGCCGACCAGTGCGGCCGCGAGGGCGCCGGCGCCGGCCCACACGGCGACCGGAGCGAGGGAGGTGTCGCTGCTGGACGGCGGGGTGGGCGCTGCGGCCCGGGTCCTGCTGGGGGCGGGGGCGGTACTGCTCGGTGCTGGCTGTTCCGTACGGGAGGGCGCGGGGGTCGCGGTCGGCGCCGGTTTGCTGGCCTCGAGGTCCTTGCCAGTTTCGTTGCCGGGCGTCGTTTCGGGCGTCGGTGTCTTCTCGCCTTGCGTGTCCCGGGGCTTGTCCGGCGTCTCGATGTCGGCGGCGTCCGGGTGGGGCAGGTCCAGTTCCTGGCCCGGGAAGATGAGGTTGGGGTTGTTGAAGCGGCCGCCGCCGGGCAGCGCTTCTCCCTTGTTGGCCTCGTAGATGGCCCGCCACTCTTCCGGGTCTCCGTGTGCGTCGGCGATCGTCCAGAGGCTGTCGCCCTCGCGGACCGTGACGCTGTCCGGCCGCTTGGCCGAGCTGCCCGTGTCGGAGCTGGCATCGCTCTCGCCTTGGGGCTGGTCGTTGACGTGGTGCTGTCCGCCGGTCTGCTGCGCGGGCACCTGGGTCTTGCTCGCAGCCGGGGCGACGGGCCGGGCATCGGCCGGCAGCTTGATGACGGCGCCCTTGGGCAGGTATTGGTCGCCTGCCGCGAGCTGCGGGATCTCCGGGTTGAGGGCTGCGATGTCCTTCCAGCGTTTGCCGTCGCCGAGGTATTCCTCTGCCAGGTCCCAGGGCAGTTCGGTGGTGGAGGTGACAGTGTGCCGGGGCCAGTCGACTTCGCTGGCCCATGCGGCTGTCGCGCTTGGTGCTGCGCTGGCGCTGGCCTCCCCCATCGTGTGTACGGCAGCGGCCGCGACCGCCGGCCCCGGGGTGGCGGCCGATGCTGCGGTGGGGGCGAGCAGCACGATCGAGCCGATGAGGAATCCGGCGAGCGACTGCAGGCTGCCGAGCCCCTTGATCTTGGGTGCGGAGCGGCGGCGCAGCAGGGCGATGATCTCCACCAGGGCGGAGAAGGTGAAGGATGCCCAGCCGGCCCAGCCGATGCATGTGAGGGCGACGAGGAAGAGGGTGCCGTCGTCCTGTTCCAGCAGCTGGTCGAAGCCGGAGAGTTCGGTGGGCTGATGGCCCACCGTCAGCAGCATGTAGGGGACGCCAACGATCAGGGCGGCCAGGACGGCGAGTCCGAACAGGGCCCGCAGGAGGGCACCGAGGGCGCGCAGTGGGGCGGGGGTGCGGTGGGCCATGTCGGATCAGCCTCCAGCGGCTTGGGTCTGCAGTCGTGCTGTCGCGGTGCCGGTCACGTTGATGGTGCCCTTGCCCACAAACTGCGCGAAGAGCGTGTCGTAGGTGTCGTTCACGGTGACGGTGAGGCTCTGTCCGCCGTTGGTGATCTGGGCGGTGCCCTGGACGTTGGCGGCGGCGAGGTAGTCCTGGGCTGCCCCCATGGCCGCGTCCGGGTCGATGGTGATGGCGGTGCCCTCGATCGCCTGGGCCGGGTCGAGCTGCTGACCGGCGGCGCGGGCTGCCTCCTGTGCAACGGAGGTGGCCCGGTTGGCTGCGTTCAGCGCGCCGCCGCCGTCGACGAGCAACCCCATCACCATCAAGATCGCCAGCGTGGACAGCGCGAAGAACAGGGACATGGAGCCGCGGTCGCGGCGGCGTCGGGCCAGCGCCGCACGCCGCCGCGCCACGGTGCGGTGGGCTCGGGTGGTCAGTTTCGCCCCCGGTAGGTGTCGATCGGGCTGGTCCAGGAAGCGGTAAGCGTCTTGGCGCCGGGCAGGCCGGGCAGCCCGATGTCGGACAGGTTTGCCGTGCACGCGATCGTCGCGGTCACGTTCGCCTCCACGCCGATGTCGAGCGCGTAGCCGGAGGTGTCAACAACGACGCTGGAGGTCCGGCAGGTGATGCCTTCGCCCTGCAGACTGCGGTCGGCCGCGGCCTGTGCCTGGGACTGCGCGCTGCCCGCGTCGCGTTCGAGGGAGGCCGCGCGGGCCGCCGCTCGGGCTGCGGAGTCCACTGCGCCGTCGGCGTCCGTGACCCGCCCGAAGGCGATCATCAGCAGGAGCAGGGCGATCATCGCCGGTGCGAGGATCGCCGTCTCCACCGCGTACGAGCCCCGGTCGCGGCGCAAACCCCGCGCCTCGGTGCGGGCCTTCATGGTGCCGCCGTCCAGCGCTCGACGGGTGCGTCGGCGTGCTGAATGACCTCCAGCGTCAAGCCAGGGACCAGGGTGGCGACCCTGCCGCGCACGGTAATCCGGATCTCCTGCGCGGTGCTGCCGGCCGACGACACGCTCGGCCCCTGAACGCTGCCGCCGAAGCGGGCGAGGAAGGTCTGCGCTTGGGCGACGCCGTCGCCTTCGCCGGCGCTGAGCTGCCGGCCGGCTTCGACGCCCTGACGGGCGGCGGACTGGGCGACCTTGCGTGCGTGGTAGTACAGGCCGACCTGGATGCAGGTGAGGATCAGCGCGAGCACGACCACGGCCAAGACCGCGAACTCCACGCTGCCGAAGCCGCGGTCATTGCGCATGCGGCGGCTGCGACCCGCGCTCCAGCGGCGGAGCATCCGTGCCTTCAACGCCTGTGTCCTCCCTTCGCCTCGTGTGTCTGGTGCCGGTCAGCCGCCGTTGATGATGCCGATCTTCTCCATCAGCTTGGTGCGGATGGCCAGGACCAGCAGGCCGGCGCCGAGCAGCAGTGCCCCGGCAATCAGGGCCAGCTCGGTGGAGGTCTGTCCTGCGTCCTTGCCGGCCTTGAGCGCTTCGTAGCGGCCGCGGATCCACACGGTCAGGGTCTGGATGTCCATGGGTGGGTGTCTCCCCCTTCTTTTGGTTCAGCTTCCGAGGATGGTGATCGTGATGGGGATCATCACGAAGACGAGCATCAAGATGACGCCGGCGGTGACCGGCAGGACCATCGCGGCGCTCGCCGCATTGGCCTGGGCCTTCGAGTCCGAGAGCAGCGCGATGCGCAGCTGCCGGGCCTGGGCCTGGAGGGTGGTGTAGACGGCCGCGCCGTCGCCGGCGAGGGCGAGGGTGTCGGCTGGGCGGGTCAGCTCGGGGATGTCGAGTTCCTCGCCAAGCTGCTTGAGGGCGTCCCAGACGGTGACGCCGGCGAGGTCGGCCTGGTGGAAGACCTGCCGCATGCGGACGAAGATGAAGCCGTCGCCGACCTCTGCGGTCTGGGTCAGGGCCTGCGCGGCACCACTGTTGGCGATGCGGGCCAGCGCGACGCGCTCGAGGTAGGAGGCGGCTGCGTGGCGTACGACCAGGCGGGCTGCGGCCGCGTCGCGGGCGACTTCCTTGCCGGGCCAGAGCCAGAACAGGCCGGCCAGGGCGAGGGAGACGAGTGCGGGCATCGCGAACGGCAGCGGGCTGCCGGCCACGGCGAGCAGGGCCTGGAGGAGTTGCGGAAGCAGCAGCCCGTAGAGGGCGAACAGGAACCTCTTGCCGAGGTGCTCGGCCGGGCTGATGCTCAGCAGGTTCAGGTCCCGGGTGGGCAGCGTGATGCGGCCGCCGAACTCGCCGAGTAGCCGGCTTCCCACCCGTTCGGGCAGCGTGCCGGAGGTCTTGGGGGCGGCGGACGGCAGGAGGGGCCCGCTGGTCTTGCTGACGTCCAGGCGGTCCAGGGCGGAGGCCAGGTCGCGGCGGGCGGGCAGGAGGGCGCGGACGGCCAGGCCGATCAGGGCGCCGGCGGCGGCTGCCGGCAGGACGGCCTCCATGGGGATCACCGGCTGCCTCCCGTCATGGTGGGCTGGGTGGTCGGGGGCAGCGGGTCGATGAGGCGGGGGTCGGGCTGCGTCCGTGCGATCTTCCGGAGCCAGCGGAGTGTGTACGCGAAGAGGCCGCCGAGGACGGCCAGCACGATCTGCCCGAGCGGGCTCTGGTACCAGCCGGACCAGGCGTCGTTGAGCATGCAGCCGACGACGATCACGCAGATGACCACGGAGACCATGCGGGAGCTCTTGCGGACTTTCGCGCGGTCGGCCTCGATGTCGCGGGCGTCGGCGGCCTGCTGGTGGATCGTGACTGCCAGGGCCTCCAGTGCATCGGAGAGGCCGGGGCCCTTGTAGACGGCGTGGGACTGGAACAGCAGGACGACGTGGTCGGAGACGCCGTCGGCGAGCTCGTCGGCGAACAACGCGAACGCGTCCTCGGCCTCTGTACCCGCGCGCAGCCGGTCGGCCAGAGCCCGCACGTTCGCCGCGATCGGTGCGGGAGCTGCCTTGGCGGAGGCGCGGATGGTCTGCGGCAGGGAGATGCCGGCTTGGTGGACTCCGGCCAGGTAGTTGAGCCACTGGCCGAGTGCCTCCAGACGTTCGATGCGCTGGATGGCAGCGGTGCCGGGGTTGAGGACGTAGGGCAGGCCGAGGACAGCGACGCCTGCGAGGATGCCGTGCACGGGCCAGCCGGTCCACGCCCATACGACCAAGGCCACGACGGCGGCGGTGGTGACCAGGTGGCGCCAGCGGCGCTGCCACTTCTCCGGCAGCTCCGCCTTCGCCCGCTGGACCCGGCCGGCCGTCCGGGACTTCGGCTTGGCCGGGTCGGGGAAACGGCCGCGGATCTCCCGTACCGCGGCGACGATCGCAACGAGGGCCAGGATGGCGCAGCACGCTGCGACCAGGGCGAGCTGGTTGGTGGTCATGCTGGGGGCCTCACCGTCTGCAGCGGCCCCATCCAGGCGCCGAAGGGGTTGTCGGTGAGCCACTGCCGTCGCATCAGGCCGGTGAGTTCCAGGTCGTCGATGAAGGTGGGCATGTTCTTGTAGACAGCGCGGGGCTCGCCGGCCTGCGGTGCGAAAAGCTCCGTGGTGACTGGGCGGCCGCCTTCGCCGACGACGTCGTGGATCTCGTAGATGTGGGAGACGAATCGGTGCTTCTGGCCGCCGATCGCGGTCTCGTCCAGGTAGGTGAGGTAGATGACGACGTCGATGGAGGAGGCGATGAGGTGGTGGGCGGCCTCGGTCTGCATGCCGGCCTCGGTGCACAGCTGGACCAGGCGGCTGATGATGGCGTGCGGGCGCCGGACGTGCAAAGTGCACATGGATCCGGAGCCGCCGGCGGACATGGCCTGCAACATCGGCACGATCTCGGTGGAGCGGACCTCGCCGACGATCACCCTGTTCGCGTTGAAACGCAACGCGGTGGCGAACATGTCGCTGATCGTGACCTCGCCGGCCGCGCTGCCTCCGCGGACTTCTCCGTTGGACTGGCGGGCCTCGAAGGCGTAGGTGACCGGGCCGGGCTTGGGCCCGGGCTCGTCCAGGTAGAGCTCTCGGTCCGACTCGAGGGTGACCAGCCGCTCCGAGGGCGGGATCTCCCGGCCGAGCGCGCGCAGCAGCGAGGTCTTCCCGGCACCCATGTCACCGACGACCAGGATGTTCATCCTGGCGTGCACGCAGGCGGTCAGGAACCGCTCCAGCATCGGGTTGATGGAGCCCCACTGCACCAGCTCGGCGATGCCGTGCTGCCGGATCCGGTGCCGCCGAATCACCACCGACGGGCGGGTGGTCAGCAGCGAGGCGGTAACACGGGAGCCGTCGGGCATGCGGAAGCCGACCATGGGGGTGGCCTGGGTCAGGGAACGCTCACCGTGCCCCGACAGGCGCGCCATGCGGTTGACCCACGTGATGAGCTCCTCATGGGAGTCCGCAACCTTCTCGATCGTCTGCCGGGGCCGGTCGTGGAACTCCACGTGGGCCCGCAGCCCGTCCACCATGACGTCCTCGACGCCGTCCTGGTCCAGGAGCGACTGCAGGCGACCGCCCCGGTACATGGAGTCGAAGACGGCGGTGCCGATCGCGGCTTCCTGCTCGGCTGTGAGCGGGGTGTTGCCCTGGGCGTACTTGGTGGCCCAGTCCGCGACAGCGTTGCGCACCAACCGCCGGGCCAGCGCCCGCCGGTCGGCCTCTTCCAAGAGCTTGTCGGGGTCCTCGGCGCTGAGCTGCGTGGACACCAAGGCCTGCAGGTCCTCGACGACGTCCCAGGGAACCGGGATCTCCCCGGGCAGGCCGGCCAGCCGAGGGATGTCTGCAGCACCACCCACGCCTGCCTCGGCGACGGCCGCAGGAGCGGCGGGTGCCGCCGACTGCGCGGGGGCCGGAGCAGGAATGGCCGGGCGGCGCTGGCCGATGCGTCCGGTGAGCAGGCCGGCGATGTCCTCGCGGCCCATCCCCGTTGGCGGGCCGCCCAGACCAGGGCGCTGCTGAGTGTCAGCCACGCGCTCCTCCCTTCTCGCCCAGGCGCTGCAGAACGCCGGCCAGCTGAGGGTTGGCGGCCCTGGACGGGTACAGCTGCTGGACCTGCCGACGGGATGCGGCTGCTTCGAACTGCTCGGTGGCGGTGCGGGCATGGCGCAGGAGAGGGCTGCGCCCGTAGCCGCGGGGCGGCCGGCCGCCAGTGGTGAAGTACGCGGCGGTACTCGGGTCGAAGGGCAGGGCTGCCAGAACGGGAGTCTTCAGGGCCTCGGCGACCTGGTGGGCCCGATATGGGCCGTCCTCGATGAGCAGCAGCCCACACGCATCGGCCCCTGACCCGCGTTCGGCCAGCTCGGTGCGTAGCGGTTCGATGACGTGACGGGCCAGGGTCAGGGACTGTTCGGTGCCGCGGACCACGAGGAGGACCAGGTCGGCATGGTGCAGCAGCGGCGCCGGGGTCATCGTGGTGTGCAGGCGGCCGGACTCGAGAGCCAGGCGGCCGGCGTCGATGAAGACGTCGTAGCCGGCCTCTTCCGCCAAAACGTGCATGACCTCCGACAGAGTCGGCCAGGTCCGGCCCAGTGCCGCGGCCTGACCCGGATCGGTCAGCCCGGGCAGGAGCTTGCGGTGCCCGGCCTCATCCATCGGCCACAGGTGGCCGGCGAAGGCCTGGGCGAGGGCGTCCGGGCCGGTCCGCTCGGCGGCCGCCAGGTGGTAGAGGCCGAATCCGGCGCCGACTTCGCCTTGGAGGAACCCGGCCCTGATCGTGCCGCCGGCCGGATCGCACTCGGCGAGCAGGCTGGGCCGCTTCGAAGCGAGGGTGAGGGCAAGGGCGGCGGTGGTGACGCCGCAGGATTTCGCAGAGATGAGCGCAGTGACGGGCATGGCTCAACTCCGCGGTTCGCGCACGAGAGCGATGCGGCCCTGGGCCGCGCGGGTGGCCAGCAGAGGCCCGTCGGTGCTTCCGACAGCGAGGTTCACCACGACGGCGCCGGAGGCGTCCGGGCGTGAGACGGTGACCACGACAGCCTTGATCGTCGACGGCGGCGCCTCGGCCTTGCCGGTCTGCTGCTCGCCCTGGGCGGGCGTGGTGACGGCGAGGACCTTGTCCCCGGGAGCCAGTGTGCCGACCGGAGCCTGACCGTGCTTCACCTGGACACCGACTTGCTGCTTGTCATCGCCCAGGCCGGTACCGGCAGCAAGCTGCGATGCGGTGAGGAGGCTGCCCTTGCGCAGGTCGACGGCTGGCCTCCTACCGAGCATGGACGCCTTCTGCGCCGCGGGCACAGGGGTGAGAGCGGCGTCCGCGCTCACCTCCGCGACGATCAGATCGGCTGCGGTCAGCACCTGGCCCGCGGGAACGTCCCGGGCAATGGCCAGCACCTTGGTGCGGTCGCCGGCCGAGGTGACGGCCGCGGCCGCGCCAAGCCCGGCGACGACGGCCAGGACAATGCACAGGGCGGCGACCGACCAGCGACGCTCCCGCTTGACCGGGGCTGTGGTGGTGATGGGGACCTCAATGCGTGCCGGAGCGGCCTGGCGCGGCACCGGCGGCGCGGGGGTTTCCATGCGGGAAGTGCCTCTCGAAGTACTGAGGAGGGAGCTAGTTGAGGACCTGGACTTCGGCAACGGTGATGTCCACGGAGCTGGTGCGGACTTCGGCGAGCTGGCCGGTCTGGGCGCCGCCGGTGACCTGCCAATCGATCGACCAGGTCGATGTTGCGGTGACGTGGTACTTGCCGGAACTGGTGGTAGAGGACGGCCTGTCGTAGCGGTGCCCGCAATCCGGGGAAGGCGACTTGCCGTACTCAGGCCTGTAGGGCGTGCCAGCAGTGGTGCAGGTAACCGTCTTGCCGTCACCCATGCTCCAGACGATCTTCGAGACCTTCGCGGTGGCGGTAACCGAGATGCCGCCGGCAGCCGCCGAGGCCGTGTTCGGGCCGTAGGTCTCCGGGCCTGTTGTGGTCCACATGTAGACCGGCATGCCTACCACTCCGGTACCCCCCGGCTTGGGTGTGATGCCGATCTGCGGTCCTCTCAGCAGCATCTTGTCCACGGCCCGTTGCGCAAGGACCGCAGGGTTGACTGGCGGTGGGCCGTTTCCCGTCGGCGGGTCAGCCAGGAAGACCCTCCTGATCTCGCGAGTACCGGTTTCGCGGTCCAGACAATCCACGAGGTAGAACGCGCCGTCATCCGGGCTGGCCCCTTCCCAGTCTTCAGAACCGGGCGGGGGCTGGACAGCGAGCGTGTACGTGCAGGTCCAGCGGCTGTCATTGTCGGAGCCGCCGCCTCCCCCTTCGTCACCGCCTCCTTCGTCACCGCCTCCTCCGCCGCCGCCTCCTTTGCCGCCCTTCCCAGAGTCAGGGGGCGTGCCCGGCTTCTCGACGCCAATGCAAAGCCACTGAGGGTCGCAGCCTTCCTTAGGGTCCGCCTCGGCGGGGGAGCACACCATCAGGGGCATAAAGAGGCCGGCGGCCAACGCCATGGTGCGGCACTGGGTCAGCACGGCTGACCTTCCTGCGGTTCGTCCCGGATGACCTTCCAGCCGTCGGGCCACTTCTCGGCGGTGGTGACGACGACGTATTTGACGAGCCGCTCGGAGGGAACGGGGGCTGGCTGTCCGTTGGCCTTCTCAATGAGGTGCCAGTTCGACACGTCCATGCAGCTGGAGAGCTTGACGCTGGGAACCTGTCGGTCGAGAGCAACGGCTGTGACCGCGGAATTGCCGATGATGGGTTGTCCTGCCAGCTGGCGCCCGCGGGCTTTGAGGTTGGCTGCGCTGGTTTCTGCCTTGCTCAGCGCCTCGCTGGCCGCGTACCGCTTGAGGCTATCGCTGGTGTTGGCGCTCGGGTCAGCGAAGAGGCGCACCATCTCCTTCCAGTACATCGCGTAGACCTTCACCACGTCGGCCTTGGCCGCCTCAGTGGGGTCAGCCTGCTCCTGGCTGGGCGTGGTGCTGACGGTGGGGACGACGGAAGGCGTCTTGTTGTTCTCGGTCTCGCCGGAGGATGTGCAGGCCGAGGCGGCAAATGCGCAGGCTGCGAGGATAACGGGGACTGATCGCATGCGTTTCCAGCCGTGTCGACGGCGCCGCTGAGGTCGTGTCATGGGTACCGCTACCTCCCCGTAGTACAGAAAGTCCTCGTCGACCGGCGCGGATCGCTCCTCGTTTGTCGTGGGGCAAAGCTCAACCGTCACAACTGGCCGGACTGTCCCCCTACGTTACGCAGTGTTTGGCCAACATCGAAAGAAGTTAGCGCAGTTCACAGACTCAAGAGAGGGACAAAACGGGACATTTAAGCCCGCCCGGGAGGGAGGACGGTAATTCCGCCCAGCAGTGCTGAGAATCGGGAGCAGGAACCAACTTCAGCTCCTGACCGAGTAAGGCGTTTTGTCGACTGATCTGCACAAACGCTTTCCGCCATCGAGGCATCTGTTTTCGGCAACGAATCGGCTGGAAATCCGCACAACCATGACCAGGGATCACCCCGTGGGTCCGTTGCCCCCACACACAACCTCGGGGCCTTCGCCTCGCGCTGCTCTTCAGGCGAGCTGGAGTTTCCGACGTCCCGGCGCTGGCAGATGCCATGAGGGTGCGCTGTACTCGATCCGGACCGACGTCGTATGATGACGCCAATCTGTTGTTCAGGCATGAGAGGGCCCCCGCCGCGAGGCGGGGGCCCTCTCTGTATTTCGAGCTAAGCAACCCGGAGGTCGGGGCGGCCCTCGCTCGGAGGTACGGCCCGGTACTCCGGCAGGTTCAGCGGGGCGAGCCGGCCCGCCTTCATGTCGGCCAGGGCCTGTGCAAAGGCCTCGTCCATGGCTTCTGGGCTCTCGTAGCGCGCCGCCAGGGGGTGAAGGTTGTACCGGTTGGTCTTCTTGCTGCGTTCGCTGGGCGTGCGCAGGACGATGTTCAGCTCGAAGAGCGGGTTGAGCAACTGGTTCACGGCTGCGGGCGAGACGTTGTATTCGGCGGCCATCCCCTTCTGTGAAGGAAGGGCCCCAGTGCCGGGCTGGCTCCTGTACACGAGGTAGGAGAGGAACTTGACCGCTGCGGCCCCGATAGGGAGGGCCCAGATGCGTTCGGTCACAAGCGGGGACATCACGGGCTTGGGCATCAGGTGGTCTCTCCTTGGTCACGTCGTGGCTGGGTCCGCTCGCGTATCACCCTGCCGCCTCCCTGGGCTGGGGCGCCTGCTCGAAGTCGAGCACCTGCTGACCCGGGATGGAAGGAGGACCGATCCTGTGCGGAAATGCGTCCGGGGCGGTGCCGTGGTCGGTGGCGATCTCCTGAAGCACTTCCTTCTGCTCCAGGCTGTTGCCGGAGAACCACAGCGTCACGTTGAGCCGGATTCGTCCGTACCCAGCATTCTCCAGCCATCCCCACTCACACAGCGTCTTGACCGCCTTGTTGACAGTTGGACGGGTGATTCTCTTGGCGTTGGGATCCTGCTTGGCGAGCTCGTTGAGGCCGTCCGTGACTTGCTGCTGCGTGTAGGAGGTAATGCCGGTGCCCTTCTTCTGGGCTGCGGCTACGTACAGGAACACGGCCAGCTGCGAACTCGAGACACGCCGCGCCACGATCAGCTGGGCCAGCCGCTGCGCGAACCAGTTGCTGGTCAGGCTGTACCCAGCGTCGCCAGCCATGGTGTGCGTGGTGGGCGGCTTCTCTGGTGGGATCTCGATCTGGATGTTGACCTTCGCCGCGCCGCGTCGGCCTCTCCCCGCGGCAGTACGTGGGATGACCTCGGGCGTCGGGCCAAGATGGCTGGCCAACAGCCCGAGGATGTCCTCAAAGACGGCATCGCCCTGGGACTCCCCAAGGTGTGGGGGACTCTGGGGCCGGCGCGGGGATCGCGCCGGCGGTTCAGGTGTCACTGTGCCTCCTCTGGTGTTCAGGCACGGGCGACCCTATCGCAAAACTGAAGCTGAGCTTAAGTTCTGACGGCGTGTCGCAGAGTCGCCGCCGAGATGCGCCAGAAGTGAAGCTCAGCTTCCTTTCTGGCGTGAGGTGGAGCCAAAACTAAAGCTGGGCTTAAGTACTGCACCACCCTCGGCGACCCGACTCCCGCTCGGCCGACCCGGGGAAGGGAAAAATGAAGCCAGGCTTCATCCTTGGTGTCCGTCCGAGCCAAAAATGAAGGCCAGCTTCATTTTGGCATGCCTGGCCGACACACATTGCCGATTCGCCTGGCCCTGTCGAGGGGCTCGCCCAGCAACGGCCCAACGCTGCGACCTGCGGATTCACGTGAGGCGCCCAGCCTGCCAAATGATTAAGGTGGGCTTAATTTTTGGGTCAATGTGTCGGCGCTGCGTTAACACTTTGACCCCCCAAGTGTGTTCGCCAGACACATAGCGGTACCGCATCGTCGCAGGTCAGACGCTTACAGACTCGGCGGTCTCTTAACAAAGAGCAACCATGTGCATCAACCGGGCGGACGTCTGCGGTCTCTGACGCAACGTTGGCACCGCAGTGGTTCCAGCTCACTCAGGGTCCTCTTCGGAGGCCTGAGGACCCCGGCAGTATGACTCGACGGTATGGATCAGCAAGGGAGCCCGCCTTCTCTAAGCTGCACCTCCCAACCCCTGACAAGCTTCCACACCGACTTCAGCATCAGCCATAGAAGGTGCGCCCACGGAGTCCGGTACGCGGTCCCGGTGTACGGGCGCCTCGGGCAGCGCCCACCGTGATCAACCCAGTAATTGTCTTACTGCAGTTCCTCAGCCCATGGATGCAGTGCTATGCATCCGGTGTCGTGCCCTCACCCCCGCGGGCACCGCAGGCCCGCGAAGCGGGCCGAGGAGCGGCAGCGGGGCCGCCGGTCCAGCGCGGCGCAGGCGCTGGCCGGCTGCCGGGCCGGGACCCGGCGGACAGGTACCCGGGATTGGTTTCAGGTGTAACTCGACGCTGTGTGCCTCGAATGCGGGCGCGCAGCGCACGCGTTCAGTAACCAGAACTCGAGGACGGACAAGACCTTCTTTTCCTTCATCTCCTTACGCGGCTGCTGGGGATGCTCTGCGCAGCCAGGCGTCGACCGGTTCAGTCGTTCCGAGGACTGGCGTCAGAATCGGCTCGAAGGGGCCTCGGGCCCGGAGCTGGTCCAGGGTGGTCACGCCGACGCGTAGTGGGGTGGTGGCGAGTGCCGGGTCGCTTGCGGCGAGGCTGCGAAGATCAGCGATCCGGCGGGCGAGGCGTTCCTCGGATGCGCCGGTCAGGACGAGCAGGAGTCGGGGGAAGGCGGGGTAGCGGCTGCGCCAGGCCGGCATCGTGGCCTGGCGTCGGGGCCCACGGGCGCCCCTGGCAACCGGGGGCTGGGGTGCGTACGCGTGGTAGGCGGCGTAGGCGTGGATCTTCTGGGCCAGGCGGGCGATCGTCATCTGGGTGCGGTCTACCTCGATGAAGAAGGTGAGGAGGGTTCGCTGCCGTGCTTCGGTGTGGACGTAGTTGAGGACGGCGTCGGGGACGAGGCACAGCTCCTCCCCCGGGCGGGACTCGTCGCGGTAGTAGTGGGCGATCTCGGGCGACCAGTCAAGGGGGCCGCACTCGTGGCCGAGGCGGCGGGCGTGCTCGACGATCGCAGCGCCGGTATCGACGACGGCGAGGGTGTGCTCCTGGAGCGGGCCAAGGGCGGCTTCCGGGCTCATCCGGTAAGGGCGCTGCTGGAGCAGCCCCACGGCCTCGACGGCCTGGGCTCCCTTTTCGGTCAGCCACCACAGCAGCTCGGTCTGGCCGGTGGTACGGCGGCCGACGACGCCGGCGAAGCCAGCCTCACGGAGGGTGTGGAGCTGTCGGCGCAGGTACTCGGTGCGGGTGTGGTGCGGGGTGACGAGCCGGTGGAGCTGGCGGGTGGAGACCAAGCGGTGCTGGTAGAGGACTTGGGCGGCCTGCTGGGCGACCTGGCCCAGCCCAGTGGGGGCGGACGACGGGTAAGGCATGGGGACTTCCCTTCTAGTCGATGATGCTGGTGGGATCGCCAGCGCTCGGGCCGTCGGGGCGTCGGCCGGTGTGGTGGGTGAGGACGGTGCTGTCGAGCACCTCCAGGTCGGCGAGGATGTCGCTCAGCGGGCGGCGGTTGAGGTTGGTGTCGATCGCATGGTCGAGGGCGGGGACGCCAGCAGGGTTGTTGTAGCGCTCGAAGACCTCGTCAACGGGCAGGCCGCGGACCCGGAAAGGCGTGGTCCGGGCGCCGTTGAGGTTCACGGACATCACGTAGTGGTATTTCGGGAGTTCGGTGATCGTCTCCGGGCTGACGTGGCCGTTCCAGCGCTTGGCGACGAAGGCCGCCTCGTCGTAGTCCGCGGCACAGGTGCTCAGCCAGCTCTGGTTTTGCAAGAGGGCCTGGCGGGTGATGGCGGAGAGCCGGAGCGCCATCTGGGTCATGCCGATGAACCTGACCTCGTACTTCCTGAGCTGCTCGGCGATGGCAGCGAGGAAGCCCTTGCTGCTGCTGTCGAAGGCGGTGAGCTCGTCGCCCCAGGCCCAGAAGGTGTTGCGCTTCTCGCGCGGGGTGTCCTGGCGGGACAGGCCGGCGCGGTGCAGGTCGTGGATGAGCAGGCAGCTGACCAGGGCGTCGCTCTCGCTGCCGGACGGGCAGACGAAGACGACCTTGTTGGTATCCATGGCGTGCCGGACGTCGTACGCGGAGCGGGGGCTGCCGAAGAACCCCTGGAGGGACTGCGAGGTGTCGAGGCGGTCGATGGCGTAGGTGACGGTCGGCACAGCGTCCGGGCCGAGCTTGGTGAAGGTCGTCCCCCAGTAGGCGCGTACACGATCCGGGAGCTTGGACAGGAGCTGCTTTCGCCACTCTTCGTCAGTGAGCCAGGTGCGGATCTGGAACAGGGTGCACTGCGCCTCGGGCTTGTTGGCTTGGACGGCCTGCAGGTTGAGCAGGGCAAGGGCCTGGGAGGCGCGGGCGAGGATCGTCCGTGCGCGGGGGGCGTTGTCGCCCCAGTCCTGCGCTGCGGCGATGCCTTCGGTGACGGAACGAACGATGTCCTGGACGTCGGGCAGGGTACGGCCCTCCATCGACAGGGGATTCCAGGAGACGACCGGTTGGTCCGGGTCGGCCTTGGCCAGGTTGATCTCCCAGAGCCTGTCAGTGATCTCCGGGTGGGCCAGGTACGGCTTCGCCCTCATCCAGCCCTCGCCGTGCGGGTCGAGGAACCACGTGCCGTAGCCGGAGTGGGCCATCGCGATGCACTGGACCAAGGCCTCCTCGGTCTTGCCGTGGCCGGCCTTGCCGAGCTGCAGGCCGAACAAGAGGTCCTGTACGCGGGCGGCGGCGATCCGTTCGCGACCGTCGGGGTAGACGACTGCGCCGAGCGGGATCAGGTCGCGCTGTCCGGTGTAGACGGGGAGGTCGGCCGGGGCCGGCGGGACCAGGCCGCCGGAGCGGACCACGCTGGACGCGGTGCACTTCACCGTGGGCGGCTTTAGCCAGCCGGCGATCTCGGGCACCGTCAGCCACTGACGGCGGATCGGAGCGAACTCCCCGCTCGCGAACCGGCGCTCGAACCGGGCGATGGACCAGCGGCGGGGCCGGTGTGCCTTGAGGTAGTTCTCCCCCGAGGTGATCGACAGCGCAGCGATCAGCTGGTGCATCCGGGCCAGGGCCAGCTGAGGGTGGGCGGCTTCGGTGCGCAGCAGGATCTGCACGGCGAAGACGGCGCCGACGGTGGGTTCGAGCTTTCCGACGCCGTCGCGCAGGTCGGTCTGCCGTGGAATCCGCTCGTTACGGTTTGCGGCCCCGGCGCCGCCGGTCCAGGCGGAGTTCATCGATCCCCAGACCCCGCCTCCGCCGAGGCCGCCGGTCAGGCGCTCTCCGTACGCGGACGGGCCGCGGCGAGCGGCCCGGGCCATCAGGCGGCGCCGGCGGCGGGCCAGACGGCGCTCGGAGACTGGGACCAGGTCGAAGACGGCCTCCGCCTTTTCTCCGTCCTCGGTGCGGACCGAGGCCATGGCCGCGGCCAGCTGCTGGAGGGGGTCCGGGCTCAGGCCGAGCGAGGCGAGGGCCTTGTAGTCGGGCAGGCCCAGGGCGAGCTCGGCGCGCTGCACGTACCGGCGCCCGCTCGCCTGGGCGGTGGTCGCCTGCGCCGGCTTGGCCAGGGAGATGACGGTAGTCACGGCGTACCTCCCGGGCCGGTGAAACGGACTGGGCAGATTTCGCTCTGGCCGTGGTGGGTTCGGACCTCGACCTCAGCGAAGCCGGGCATCGCCAGGATCGCGGCCGCGGCGGCGGGTCCTTCGATGAAGCAGCGCATCTTGCCGTCCAGGGCGGTGTACCGAAGGCGCACCGCGGACCCGCGGGCCGGGACGCTGTCGGCCGCGTAGTGCACGCGGCCGAGCTGGCGGGCCCAGCGGCCGACCTCTCCCTCGGCGGGGTCGAAGGTCGCCGTCGGGATGGCCTCGACCTGGACCCGGTCGGCGAGCGCTTCCCGGACAAGCGCCGCGCGCCGGATCGTCCACCACACCCAGAACGCCGCCCCGAGAACGCCGAGGGCGATCAGGCACGGAACGCTCGCGCTCAAGAAGGCCTGGAGCTGGGCGAGGAGCTCGTCGACCGGCAGGTCCGGAAGACTCATGTCGGCCGGCCCGAGGTCGGCTGGGACAGGACGATGTGCTGCACGGTGCCTCCAGGTCGGGGGTGAGAAGAAGCCCTTCACCTGGACCAAGTAAGAATCGGCGGCCAGGTCAGACACCACACCCGAATGCTTTACCGTCCCTTTGCGATTGGGGTGGGTGCGGCCGCTCCGGCTCGTTCAGCCGGTCCCGGCAGTGCCCTGGACCGCGCCGGCGCCGTTGATCTCGTCATGAGGAAAGCGATCTACATGACTGCGGCGGCTCTTGTGCTGGCCGGTACGGCTCCGGCGTACGCGAGCGGCGGAGCCGACAGGGGCCCGGTGAGCGTCGGCGTGATCGGCGACAGCCTGAAGGTGAAGGAGGTACGGGCCCTCTTGAAGGGCTGGTACCCGGGCGGCCGGGCCGAGGTCTTCGTGCTGCGGAGCGGTAAGCGGGTCCAGACGGTGGGGTCGTGGAAGGCGACCGAGTCGGTGGAGTACGGCGGGCACAAGTTCGAGATCGCCAAATGGCCGGTGAACAAGTCGTTCCGGCACGGAGACCGCATCTGCTCTAGGTTCGACCACCGCAGCGAACGCCCCTGCGTCACGATCCAGCGCTGATCACTGTCCGTGCCCGCCCACGGGGCGGGCACGGTGGCGTTCAGCCGACGATGCGTCGGACGACGAGGATCTCGCCCATGTTCGCCTGCTTGGTCACCTCGACGACCCGGCCTGGCTTGGGCGCGTGGACCACATAGCCGTATCCGATCGCCATGGACACGTGCTCCGGTGCGGCTGCGGTACCTCGTGAGAACAGGAGGTCTCCTGGCTGAACCTGACCGGTGGGGATGCCCTGGCCGTCGTCTATCTGCATGTACGTGGTCCGGGTGATCTCCTTGCCGGCCACACCGTAGGCACGTTGCATCAGGGACGAGCAGTCGCACCGCTCGGACGCGTTGGGGCCGTGCGGGTTCGTACAGCTGCCGCCCCACTGGTATGGCGTGCCGAGCTGCCCGAGCGCCCACCGGATCGCGGTCTGCACCTCCATCGGCGCTGTGGGCGGGATCTGGTACCCCTCCGGCAGCGTGCCGGGCGGAATCTCCCCGAAGTCGACGTCGCCCTGCCTGCCGCACCCGCCGGGGCCGGGCAAACCCGGCAGTGGCCCGGCTGGCGCGGCGCCGAGCGTGGGCGCGATGGCCTGCTGCAGAGCCGTGGCAAGCGGTTCGTGCTTGGCGTACGCGTCGGGGAAGCCGCTGCGCTGTACCTTCTGCGCGGCCACCGTGAGCGGCATCTGCTGCCAGTCCTCTATCTTCACCAGCCCGTCGTAGAACTTTCCGGATGCGTAGACGGGGTCCATGATCTGCTCGCGGGTGCCCCAGCCCTGGGACGGACGTTGCTGGAACAGGCCCAGAGAGTCACGGTCGCCGTGGTCGAGGTTGATCAGGGTGGACTCCTGGAGGGCGGTGGCCAGGGCGACGACTTGGCCGCGGGCCGGCACCCGCTTCTGGATGCCGGTCGCGACGATGACCTTGGCGTTGGGGATCTGCTTCTTGGGCTCGGAGAGGCCGGGGACGTTCACGTCGCCGCTCCCGGCGAGCATCTCCTTGACCTTGCGTGCTATCTCGGCGGTGTCCGGGTCGAGGCCGGGCTGGCCGCCAGCGGGGCAGCTGGCTGCCGCTGAGGCGGCCTCAGCCTCGCTCTGGCCGAGGCCGGCTACGTGGGCTCCGACTGCGGCGAGCAGGACGAGCGCCAGGCCGAGCAGGCCTGCGACGCCGGCCAGCCACCCCTTGAGCTTCTTCTTCATGAGCGGCGCTGCCGACGGCGACGGATGTTCAACTCCCGCTCCTCGTTACGGCTCAGGGACGCGTCGCTGGGCCGCCGCGGGGTCGCGGTCGGCACGCGTGTGCCGGGCTGCCGTGGGGTGCCGCGGTCCAGGCGCTGCCGGAGCTGCTGCTGGCGCGGCGAGGCCGCCGGCTGGGTCGGTACCTGGTGGCGGGGCTGGTGGCGCCTTGTCGCTTGTGTCGCCGGGGCGTTGGGCTGGTTCGGTGTGGTGGTCGCCTGGCGGTTGCTGGTGGCCAGGTGGGTTGCCGGGCCTCCCGGGAGCTGGTTGGGGACGGTGACCGCCTGGCTGCTGCTGGTGGCGAGGTTGTGCGCCGGGCCTCCGGGGAGCTGGTTCGCCGGGGTTCCGGGCGGGTTCTGCGGCGGTACGGGCGGTGTCTGGCCCGGGTTGCCGGCGTTGCCCGGCTGGGGCTGGGGCTGGGGCTGGGGCTGGGGCTGGGGCTGGGGCTGGGGCTGGGGCTGGGGCTGGGGCTGGGGCTGGCCCGCAGGCCTGGCCGGGCGGCGGCCGCCGCCGTTGCCCCCGGACTGGATGCGGTTCATCAGCGCGACGGTGCTGACGCTGGAGGACGTGGCGTAGCCGAGGGCGGCGATCGGATTGCCCGAGGCGAGGGCCACGCCGACCATCGCGTTGCGGACCGCTCCGCGGGTGACCTTGCGGGCGATGCTCTGGTTCTTCGCCACCGGCGTGGAGGACGGGGTGAAGACGGAGCCGTGGGTCCCGCCCACGCGGGCCGCGCTCATCTTCGCGCGGAAGTTTGCCGCGACCTGCTTGGACCTGACGGTGAGTGCCTTGCGCTTTTTGATCGCGCCGATGCACACGACGTCCACGGCGAGGAAGCGCAGGGTGAGGTCGGTGCTCTTCTCTGTCTGTACGGGGTCGAGGACCGCCTGGATGATCAGGATGAGGACGGCGAGGCCAATGATGGAGGCGAGTAGCTGCCCGAGGGCGTGCAGGACGGATGCCCCCCAGTCCCACAGGTAGCCGCGGCCGGCTCCGGGTACGAGACCGGCGACGAGGGCAGGTTCAGCGCGTACGGCGTCCCAGGCAATGCGGCACTGAGCGACGAGGAAGGAACCAGCGAGACCCATGATCAGTACGGTGACGATCAGTGCGGCGATGAACAGAAAGACTGCCCCGCCGACCTTGTCCATGGAAGCCCGCTTGGCTGCATGAGCATCGCCTTCGACGCACTGCTTCTCAAATGCCTCCATTGGGGGGTTGCCGAAGTGGTCGATCGACCACCGCTTGGCGATCGGCATCGTCCAGTCGATGACCTGCCCACCAGTGGGGTCGATCCAGGAGCGGTACTGGTTGTACTTCTCCAGGCGTTTCATCTGCTCGGTGACCGCCCGGTCGTAGGCGAGCTGCGTGAGTTTGGTGTCGGAGTACTTCTTCGCGCAGTCACCTTTGAAGACCCGGCCGTACTGGAGCAGCATGGCTGGCTTGACGATGAAGGCATCGGTAAGGGCGTCGGTCAGCGGGCGGTAGAGCGCGCGGTCGCTGGCGGAGTCTTCGTCGTCGGGTTCCTTCTCACGCTCGCCGGGATTCGCGTCGAGGATGACGTCGGCGACTTCGAGGGACAGGCCATGGGCAGCGGCGACGGCGCTGTCCTGCTCCCCGAGCAGGAGCTGCGGGGGCGAGGACAGCAGCGTGGCTGTCAGGCCGGCGATGAGAAGGGAGAGAGCGGCGTCTCCCCATCCCTTGGCCCGGTCCCCGAAGAAGATGCGAGCCACGCAGACGAGTGCGCACACCGACAGGAAGAGGCTGGGCAGCCCCATCTGGAGGATGACCTGGGTGTGTAGGGAGTTGGCGACGGACAGAACGGGCGTCAGAAGTAGCTTGGCGAGGCCGAAGCTGAGGGCCCAGGCGATGAGCCAGCAGCAGAACGCGACAACCCATTTGGTGATCATGAAGCAGAGTTCGGTGATCAGGTTCTGGATACCGAGGTCCCAGTCCATCAGCCCGCCGGTGTCTGACTTGACCGTGTAGGCCGAGATCGGCATGCGATTGCGGTCGGTGACGCTGAAAACCGCGAGAACACCGCCCTCGTCGGGCAGGAGCTTGCGCAGGCGCTCCTCTTCGGTCTTGAGGTAGGCCTCCTTCATGGAGTCGGTGAGCCGCTTGTTGAGGTCTTCGAGGATCTTCTCGATCTCGGCGAGCTCTTCCGGGGTGGGCGTACGCGTACCGGGTGTCGGCGGCCCGAGAGGGTTGGCCGCCGGCGGACTGGTGGGAGTCGGGGTCGGGGCCGGGCTCGGCTCGGCGAATGCCGGCAGCGAGGTAAGCATGGTGAAGGCGGTGGCAGCGAGCGCCGCCACGAGCAGGGCGAGGCGCAGCCGGGCTGTGCCGAGCAGGCGCAGCCGCTTCCACGGGGCGCGAGGGGTCCTCATGCCGCCGCCTGCTGGCTGGTCGGGGTGGTGTGGATGACGCGCTCGATTGCCCGGTCCCGGGGGATGAGGACCCGCATGAGGCCGATGCGGCCGGCCAGGTCGCGGTAGAGGCACTCCCCCGCGCGGGCCCGGCGCTGGTCGTCGGGCAGGCCGAGCGGCGAGAGGCCGCCGGTCACCAGGTCCAGCAGCTCGGTGTCGGTGGAGTCCACGCCGAGGAATTCGAGGCTGCGCGCGGCCAGGGGGCGGCTGGTCTGCCGGAAGACGAAGCGGTGCGGGATGAGGCCGCGGACGATGGCGCCCTTCTCGCTGTCGGCCGGGCCGATGTCGTCGGCGTCGTGTGAGCCGACGTACGCGGCGGCGTTGCGCTTGCGGCCGTCGCGCAGCAGCTCCAGGAGCAGCTCCAGGCCCTCGTCGCTGGAGGTGAGCCACCAGCACTCGTCGAAGACGGTGACCGCGAACTCGTCCCGGCTGCGCATGGCGGTCTCGCGGGAGACGGCGGCGATCAGATACATCAGCGCCCGGCCCAGGACCTTCTCGAACTCCAGGCGCTGGATCCGGTGCTCGCTCGCGAGCTCGGACTTCTTCGGCAGGGCGAGCGAGGACACCAGGAAGACGACGGAGTCCGCGCGGTGGGTGTCGACGACCGGCAGCGTCTCGTCGAACACGACCCTCGCCAGGTCCTTGCGGGCGACCGAGCCCAGCTTGCGGGCCAGGCCATGCGCGGCCGCGTCCCCGGCGCCGCGTGCGGTGAGCTCGTCCATCAGGGCGCGCATCGACGGCTCAGGCCGGGCCAGGACGGCCTGCACGGCCTCGGACAGGGCGACGCCTTCGAGGTCCATCGGCCGGACCCCGAGCAGCAGGGTGAGGAAGGACTCGGTGAAGCGGGCCGCGACCTCGGGGCTGCTCTCCCTGTAGAGGCGCAGCGGGTCGAGGGAGACCTCGGCGGTGTGGTCGATGCGGATCAGCTGCGTGGTGCCAGGGCAGGCCTGCGCGAACCGCGCCCATTCCTGGTCGGTGGTGCGGTCGACGATCACGGCGCGGCCGCGGCTGCCGGGCCGGCCGAGCTGGTGGCCGCGGGCCAGGACGTTGTAGACGGCGCTCTTCATGCCGACGGACTTGCCGGCGCCGAGCTCGCCGAGCCACGCCATAGACGCGCTCGCGTTCTCGCGGGGGCCGCGGGCGGGGTCGATCAGGACGGGGCGGGCGCCGCCGGAAGCTACCTGGAGGCCGTAGAGGCCGCCGCGTTCGTCGCCGAGCTGGGAGCCGCACCAGGGCATGGCCATCGCGAAGTCCCGTGCGAGGAGGATCTGCGCGTAGCCGGCCATGACGCGGGGGGTGCGGCAGCCGGGCAGCATCGCCTGCCACAGGCTGGCCTGTTCGCCGGCGGGCCGGGAGAAGGTGTAGTCGGTGGACCCGAAGTCGGAAGCGAGAGCTGCGGCCCGGTCCATGGCGTCGTCGGGGCTGTTGCCCCAGACGGCGAGGGTGACCATGGCGCGGATCTCCACCTCGCGCCGGTTCGCGGTGAGCCTCTCGTGGTACTCCTCGTTGTCGGCCTGGTTGCGGGCGACCGCGGCCGGCGGGCCGGCCGGGTCGCCCTCGTACTCGGCGGCCTGCGCCTTGAGGTGACGGGCGCGCTTGCGGACCTTCGGCTCGGCCTTCGAGCCGGGGACGATGACCAGACGCGCGGTCCAGTCGACGGGGTAGGCCAGGTCGTCGAGCTGCTGGAGGTAGGCCGCGCCCGGGAGGGCGAACGCTTCGGGCATCTCGCTCAACGCCAAGAGCGCCTGGTAGGAGTCGCCCCACTCGCTGGAGACCTGGAGGAAGCGCCGCGTGAACGGGTTGGCGGGCAGCGCGGGGCCCGTGTTGAAGTCGGCGCCGCCCTCGCCGACGAGGATCTCCCCCAGCGCCGCGACGTTGCGGCCGCGGCCGCGGACCGGGGTCTCGGTGCCGTCGGGGAGGAACGGTTCGGCGAGCCCGCGGCGCGCGCTGTGGCCGTAGATCCACAGGATCTCCGCCTCGGAGGCCGGCCGCATCGAGACCCCGGTCGGCCACTGGGCCTGGATCCGCTGAGCCTGCTCCAGGCGCCGCTGCACCTCCGCGTCGGTAACGAGCGCGGGCATCAGGCCGAGCTGCAGGGAGACCTCCGCCCGCGCCGCCCGAAACGCGGACATCACCGCGTCCTTCTGCGACAGCGGAGGCAGCGGGAGCGCGAGCCAGTCGGTGCGGCCCGTCAGCTCCATCGTCTCCAGCTGGTCCAGGACCGCGTGCCCCAGGCTCTCGTAACGGGGCGCGCGCGCCAGGTCGATGTCGTCGACCATGGCGCGCACCACGGCGGTCGGGTCGATCTGCGGGCACAGCGACAGCAGCATCGGCTCGCCGGTCATTGCCTTGAACAGGCCCTCCAGAGCCTTGAGACGGCGCTTCTTCACGACGGCCGGGGCGTGGGAGTAGTTGGTAGCGGCAACGCGCCACACCGCCCAGACGGTGCCGTGGGTGGTGAAGATCAGGTTCTGCTGGACGTGCCGGATCGGCAGGCGCATCGTCAGTTCTCCAGTCAGGTACGAGTGGTGGGGGCTCGCCGGGCGAGCAGGGCCTGCACCCCCGAGGCCACTGGTGCGGCGGGCGCCGAAGGTCCTTCGGGTGCCGGCGGCTCGGCGGCGGGTGCCGCGGGCCGGGGCCGGGTTTGCTTCGGCCGGGGCTCCGGTGCGGGGGCGTCAGTGATCGCCGGGGCGGTGGCTTCGGCGGCCTGTTCGTCGGTGGGAAGGTGGATGCGGGTGTCGCCGCGGGTGGGGCGGGCTGGCCGGTAGGTGCGGCCGCGGAGCTGGCCGCGCCGGGGCGCGGCCAGCATCAGGGCGATGCTCAGGAGGGCGGCCGCGGGGTTGCGGCCGTCGATGTGGAGGTGGCGCAGCACGAACGCGACCACGGCGGGCAGGACCAGAAGGACGGCGACGTCGAGCCAGCCGTGGCCGCCCCACACCGGGCGGGTCAGGATCAGGGCGGCGACGGTGGCAACAATCCCGGCCAGCTGGGTGAGGGTGTAGGGGCCGCCGGGAAGCCGGATCCCCCGGCCGCCGTTGACGTCCCGGATCACCCCGTGGACCAGCGGCGCGCGGCGGGCCTTGGTGTAGCAGCGGCCGATCAGCTCGAAGTCCAGCTCGCCGGCATCGGCAGACGCGGTCATTCGTCGCCCCGGGGCGCCGTGGGGCCGCCCTGGTACTGGACGATGTCTTCGGTGGTCTTGTTCTTGAGCGTGGACATGTTGGCGGACAGGCCCCAGACGATCGCCGCGAAGATGACCGCCATGATCGTCGGGCCGGGTGCCTTCGTCTTCCAGCCGACAACGACGACGAAGACACCGCACAGGACGGGGATGGCCACGTCGAAGATGAGGCCTTTGATGTCGTTGCCGAGGCCGGTGCCGGTCTGGATCCAGCCCTGGGCGAGCGTGACGGATTCGAGCATGTCTGGTGCTCCTTCTACGAGGTGTGGGTGGGTGACGGGATCGGCGAGCCGGAGACAGCCGCCGCCAGGGGCGTTGAGGAGACGGCGGGGGCGCCGTCGAGGCTGGCGATCTCCCACCGGCCGGCGCGGGCCTTGAGGGTGAGGGCGTAGGTGAGTGGGAGCCGCACCCCGTCCTGGCCGGTCGCCCGGAGGGTGACGAGCAGGCGCAGGGTCGTGCCGTCGCCGGGGACCGAGACGACCGGCTCGCCGCCGGTCTCGCCCTCGACGGCGAACTGGTCCACCGCGACGCCCGAGTACGGGGCCGGGGAGGGCGCGGCCAGGCGGGTGCCCGGAGCGAGGTAGCGGTCGAGCTCTGCGCCGGCCTTCGTGAGGTAGGCGCTCAGGAAGCTGGTGACCGCCTGGGTGCGCGGGTCGGTCGGCAGCGCCGGGCGCATCGCGCCGTAGACCAGCTCCGGGGTCTTGGCCCGCGCGGGAGCGGCGACCTCGGCCGGCAGCGCAAGCGCGGTGTACGCGGTCGCTCCCCCGGCGCCGGGCGCCGTGGCAACGGGCACCTGGAAGTAGCGCACCGCGTCGGTCGCGGCAGCCCGGCCCGGGGAGGCGCCCGGTTGCGTGGACGGCGTGGCCGACGGCGTCGCGCCGGTGACGCGAGCCGCGACCGTGACCGACCAGACAGAGGTGTCGGTCTGGCGCAGCCGGACGACGGTCAGCTGCTCGCCCCGGCGCTGGCCGGAGACTCCGTCGAGCTGAAGGTTGCTGGCCGGCGGGTAGTAGGCGGCGAGCTTGGGCTCGTCGCCGCGCCCGGCGGACAGGTAGGCGGCGACGAAGAGGCTCGCGAAGCCCGCCGCGCCCTGGCCGCCGCTCGCGGCCGGTGCGGACGGGGCGGTCTTCGGCGCCGGGGCCGCGGACGTTGTGGGCACCGAGAGGTAGGCGAGCGCACCCAGCAGCGGGCCGAGCGCGATCAGGCCCCAGACGAGCCAGCGCAGCAACGCCGTGGAGTTGGCCTGGGCTCCGGTCGACCAGCCGCCGACCCATCCGGCGTCCTGCTCGGCCCCGGTCTTCTGGACGGTCGGCGGCGGGTCGGCCGGTGCGGCCGGCTTCCGGCGGCCGGTGAGGACGGGGCTCATGCCGTGCCTCCCGCCGAGCGCAGGGTGTGGCCGGCCAGCTCCGCGATCCGGTTGCGGAGTTCCGCTTCGGGCCGGCGGCTCAGCGCGGCGAGCGAGGCGAGGACGGGCTCGGCGTCCTCGTCGAGGAAAGCGCGGAGCTTCTCGTGGGTGCCGGTGTCGAAGGGGCGGGCGACGAGGGCGGCGCCGAGGTGGATGAGCAGACGCTGGGCGCGGGTGACGCGCTCCTCGTCCGCGTCCAGCGACGTCGCGGCGGCGGGTTTGGTCAAGACGCATCTCCAAAGGGGGGAGCGGACGGTGGCCGGGGCGGTGGTCCGGCTCATGCCGCGGCCTCGGGCTGGAGGGATGCTGTGAGGCGGGCCAGGGCCCGCGAGCGCCGGCGCTGCCAGGCGCCGGCCGTGGTCCCGGCGCGGGCGGCGGCCTCGGCGTCCGGGATGCCGTCGCTGACGTGGTGCCAGGCCAGCGCCTGCGCGTCCGCGGTCGACAGCGCGCCGTCGCGCACCGCGTCCAGGAGGAGCTCCAGGAGCTCCAGCCGGGCCGGGGCGGTCGCGGCGTCGTCGGCCGGGCCCGCGTGGAGGCCCGCTTCCGCGGCGGCCGCACGAACGGTCCGGGCGCGGGCGATCTCGTACGGGCCCGGCGCCCGGTCGGCGATCTGCTCCGCGGCCGCGAGGTCCTCCCCCGCCGGGCTCTGCTCGGCGGCGAGCTCGGCCAGGACCTGGCGCAGGGTGTCGAGCGCCAGGTTGGCGGCGGGCCGGCCGGGGCGGCCGTGGATGCGGCCGGAGCGGGCGACTTCGTAGAGGGCGGTCACGGTCACGTGACCGACGGCGTCACGGGTGCGGCCGCCGGTCGTACGGACCTGTCCGCGGGTGATGCGGAAGACGGCGGGGAGCATCGCCTGGACGATGACGCGGCCGGCGAGGACGGCCGATCGGTCACGCCCGGCGGCACGCTTCAGGAGGGTGCGCAGGACGGCGTCGGTCAGCGCATCGGTCACACCGTCGGCCGTCGGGCGGAGCGCGGCGAGGAGCTGGTCGGGCGTCAGGGAGCCGGCCCAGGAATCGGTCACGGCCGCGATGTCGTCGCCGAGGTGGCCATCGGTCACCCAGTCGGTCACCGCCTGGCGGAGGGCGGGGTCCGCGCACAGCGCGGCCCAGTCGGCGTCCAGCCGGTCGAAGTACCCGCCGCCGGCGGCGGGGTGCGAAGCGTCGTGCACGGCACGTCTCCTTTCGGATCTCGTGCCGTACACACTCCTCAGACCGGCTTGCCCGAAGGCTTGCCCGCAGCCCTAAAAGCGCAGATCGGAGGCTTGCCCTCTACCTGGGCAAGCCTCCCGTGACCGATTGGGCAAGCCTGGTGGGGGGTTGGACAAGCCCCCTCGTGACCGGTCCATGCAACTCTGGGCAAGCCTCCCTGGGGGGTGGGCAAGCCTCGGGATTGTGAGGCGAGGCTTGCCCAGGAGGCGGGCGCGAGGGCGTGGCGGATGGGTGACCGATCGCCGCGGACCGGTCATGACCGGTGACCGATGGGGCCCGGATCGGTCACCGGTCACCGGGCCCGGCATCGGTCACGGGCGGGTCCGGTCATCGGTCACGGGCCCGGTCACGGGCGGGTCCCGTCATCGGTCACGGGCCCGGTCACGGGATCGGTCACGCGCCGATCGGTCACGTCCGGACGGCTGCCCGGGCCGGTCGGTGACGGTGGCTGGCGACCGGTCACCGAGCCCTAACCGGAACGTCGGTCAGCTGCTGCCGACGGAGCGGAGGTGCGCCCGGCCCTGCTGCCGGCGCTGCTCCTCCAGGTACTTCTGGGCATCGAGCACGCGACGCTGACCCGTCTTGGGTGAGACCTCCAGGCGCCGGGCAACCTCAGCTCCCGACAGCCGCTTCCCGGTCTCTTCGGCCTCCATCAGCCAGGAGGCCACCAGCTCGATCTCGCGCTGAATCGGGTCCGCCTCGGCCGGCTCCTCGTCGGTCTGCTGCCGCGGCACCCGGGCGGTCGCCTCACCGGACGCGGTCACCTCGGCCACCCAGTCCTGTCCTTCCGCTCCTGCCGACGCCGCGAGGACGGGCTGCTCGAAGGAACGGCCCGCGGGTACGGCCGGGCCGGCATCGGTCACGGAGGCTGTCGGCGTGGGTACCGCTCCGGCGGGCAGTCGTGCAGGCTCGACAGACAGTTCCGACAGGCTGCGGAGGGCGCCCTCTTCCCCGAAGAAGGGGTGCGGCTCCCCCGCGCCGGCCGGTTGCTCCTCGTACGCCGGCGCCGGGGCAGCCGGCGCCTCGGTCACCGGCTCCTCGACCGCCGGGACGGAGGCCGCGTGCACGGCCGCTCCGAGCTCCGACGCCCGGAGCTCGGCGAGCACCGGCTCCAGCAGGGCGTCGGGCAGGAGGCCGCCAGTGTCCTGGTCGGTCAGGCCGTAGTCCCGCGCGAGGTACGCCGCGAACTGCTCCGCGGACGGGACCGCGCCGTACTGCGCGATGAAGTCACGCGCAGCCTGGGCCAGGTCGACGAGGACGGGCTGGGGCGTCCCGTCCCGGGCGTCGGGAGGTGCTGCCGCGGGCTCGGCCGATGATTCCGTTTCTCGGGCAGCGGCGTTCCCAGCCGGGGGCTCGGCGGCCGGGAGCAGTGCGGGAACATCGGGCGAGGCGGCCAGCTCCGGCTCTGCCGCCGGCTCAACCGCGGGCTCAGGTACGGATGCGGGCTCGGGGCGGGAGAGCAGGACCGGACTCAGGCCGGCTGCGGTCAGTCCTGCGGAGGCGGTCTGCGCGAGCGGCACGCCGATGCGGGCCAGGCGCAGCGGCATCAGGGCCTCTACAGGGGCCTTGCGGCGCCACGCCCGCCCGTACCGGGCCTGGAGCCGGGCCTGGTAGATCAGCCGGTCCTGCTCCATCCCGACGGCCTGCTCGTACGACCGCAGCTCCCAGAGCTTCATCCGGCGCCACAGCTTGAACGTGGGCACCGGAGACAGGAGCCAGCGGGTGATGCGGACGCCCTCCATGTGCCGGTCGGCCGTGATGTCCGCGATCCGGCCCACCGCGTGCCGGGCCGCCTCCACTGTGACCACGAAGAGGACCGGGATGACGGCGTGCATGCCGACGCCGAGCGGGTCGGGCCAGGCAGCCGCACCGTTGAACGCGATCGTCGCCGCGGTCAGCAGCCACGCGGTCTGACGCAGGAGGGGGAACGGGATCCGGATCCAGGTCAGCAGGAGGTCGAGCGCCAGGAGCACGCAGATGCCGGCGTCGATGCCGATCGGGAACACCAGGGAGAAGTCGCCGAAGCCCTTCTTGACGGCGAGCGCGCGGACTGCGGCGTAGGAACCGGCGAAGCCGATGCCGGCGATGACGACGGCGCCGGCGACCACCACACCAATCAGAATCCGGTGCGTTCTCGTCAGCTGCAGTTGAGCCACGTGCTCTCTTCCCATCTCTGACCGGTCCAGTTGATCAGCCTGTCACCAGGCCGTGGCTGCTGTCAGCCCTCTTTCGAGCCCCGTCATCGTGTAGGTGCCCTTTGAAGCGGCTGGACCTGAAGTGACATCAAGTGCGAATCGGAAAAACTCGTCAGCGAGTGGCGAGCTTGAACCAGCAGTCTAGGTCAGTAAGGTATCCGCATGACCGCTACGAATGACCCGCCCTCCAGGGAGAAGGTAGCCATCAAGCTGCCGCCTTCACTGCGGCAGAAGATCAAGGTCCGCGCTGCCCAACTCGGCCTGGACATGCAGGACGCCGTCACGGAGGCCATCCAGGCATGGATGGCAGACGGCGCCGAACACCCGCTGGTCGAGACGAGTGGAGCCGCGAACTTCACGACGCACCTTCCGAAGGGCATGAACGAGGAGTTCAGGAAGGTGGCCAAGAGCCGTAAGTCGGCTCTCAACCAGGCGCTGGCGCAGGCGCTCACCGAGTGGCTGCGGGACCGGCCCGCCTCCCACAAGCAGCGTGAGGCCACCGGCCCGGTCAGGTTCGTTGTCTGCAACCAGAAGGGCGGAGTCGGGAAAACGGCCATCTCAGCGGGACTCGCCGAAGGCA
Source organism: Streptomyces sp. NPDC051211 (assembly GCF_040689505.1). Lineage (NCBI taxonomy): Bacteria > Bacillati > Actinomycetota > Actinomycetes > Kitasatosporales > Streptomycetaceae > Streptomyces > Streptomyces sp. NPDC051211. Next base: position 6,399 of record NZ_JBFBAV010000036.1, on the reverse strand, counting down.
TCGCGGAGCGCGACGCCCGGGTTCTCCTCGTCGACTTCGACCCGCAGTGCCACCTGACCCAGCAGCTCGGCCACAAGCCGCTCGGGATCGACGATCCGAGCTTGGCCAAGCGCATGCTCGGGGAGGAGAAGAAGGTCGACCTTCGCAGCCTCGTTGTGCCGGTGGAGTCGGAGCAGTTCTTCGGTGACCGGCTGCACCTGCTGCCGGGCTCGACCTACGCGTTCCTGCTGGATGCCAAACTCGCCACCGCACCGGGCCTGCGCGTCCGTGAATCCGCGCTGGAGCGAGAACTCCTGGCCCTGGAGGAGGACTACGACTACATCATCGTGGACTGTCCGCCGAGCTTGGGCTACACGATGGACAACGCGCTCTACTACGGACGTACCCGCGAGGGGGAGGATCCTGACTCTTCAGGCATCGTCATCGTCGTCCAGGCCGAAGACTCCTCTGCGGATGCCTATGAGCTCCTCATGGCCCAGATCTCCGCTCTCGCCGGCGACATGAACCTTCCGCTCGCGCTCCTGGGCATCGTCGTCAACCTCTACGACAGTCGGCGCGGCTACATCGCGACTTCCTCGCTCCAGGGATGGCGAGACCTCGGCACTCCCCCAGTGCTTGGAGTCATCCCGGACCTGAAGGAACAGCGCGAAGCCGTCCGCGTCAAGCAGCCGCTGCTCCAGTACGCCCCCGAATCCGAACAGGCCAGCAGCATGCGGGAGCTCACCAGGAGGCTCGTCGGATGAGCAAGGCAGACAAGCTGGGAGGCGGAGCCAGCTTCCAGAGGGCGTCCGCCCTCCAGGTCGGACCCGCCCTGAGCGACCGCGGACGAGCCAAGGCAGTGGCGGAGGGACGCATCCCGTCCTACACCATCGTCAAGATCCCTCTTGCACAGGTGTCCTCCACGCCCCTCAACCCGCGCCGGAACTTCGGCACTCCGGAAGAGCTGACCCGCTTCGGCGAGGAGCTTCGGCTGGCACAGCTCGCAGCCTGCGTCGTCGTGACCCGCACGGCATACCTGACGCTCTGGCCCGATCACGAAGCAAAGATCGGTGACGCCGAATACGTCCTCGTTAACGGGGAACGCCGATTCCGCAGCGCCAAGCACGTAGAGCTGCCCGCCCTCGACTTCGTCGTCCGAGACGAGTTCGCCGACAGCCGCGAGGAGTTCCTCAACAAGCTACTCAAGGAGAACCTCGACCGAACCGACTTCGACCCCGTTGAGAGGGCGACCGGCGTCCAGCAGCTGGTCGAAGTGTGCGCCGAGAACGACACAGGGTACGGAGCCCAGGCCAGGGCCGCAGAACAGCTCGGCAAGTCGCGAGCATGGATCACTAACCAGCTTGGCCTGCTCGCGCTGCCGGCCGAGATCCGTGCCTCGGTCAGCGCCGGGGAGACTTCGGGCAGGGACGCGGTCTGGATGTCTCGGCGCCTCAAGGACTTCCCCACTCCCCCTTCCGCTGAGAAGCTCTTCCAGCTCCTCGCAGCACACAAGGCAGAGGAAGCCAGCGCCAAGGCCCAGAAGAAGGCGATCTTGGATGCTGCCGCCTCCGACTTGTTGACCGCGGTTAACAACTCCGCAGCCGAGGCAGAGGGGTCCCAGTCCCATCAAGAGCCCGGCGAGTTGTTGACCGCGGTTAACAACCCTCCGGCTCGGGTTAAGGTGCCGGCGCCCAAAGCCGATGTCCGGAGCGCCCCCCTCTCCGGGAGTGCAGAAGTGTTGACCGCGGTTAACAACTCCGCAGCCGAGGCAGAGGGGTCCCAGTCCCATCAAGAGCCCGGCGAGTTGTTGACCGCGGTTAACAACCCCGACGGTCAGGCAAGCACGTCACTGCCTCACCCGATCAACGAATCCGCGCTGAGCCTGCGCCAGCACCTTGGCGGCACGCCGAGGGAGCAAGCCGACAGCATCGTCCAGGCACTCTCCGCCGAGGAGCTTGTGGCACTGGTGGAGGAGCTGTGTACCAGGATCTGAACCCCAGATAGGACAGGAAGCCGGGCCGCCCAAGCGGTCCGGCTTCCCGCTTTCGGATCGGCCGCGCGGGGCGCGAGAGCGTGCCCGCAACGGTGAAGGCCGCCTACTTCTTCTCGGCGGCTCAGTCGTTTCATTCCGCGCTGCCCGCCTTGGCGGGGCGGCCGCCGCCGCGGCCGGGCGTAGTGGCTGCCTCCTCCACCGGCCAGCCGCCTTTGACCCGATTGGACAGGGTCGGGTAGGAGACCACGCACTCGGGCAGGCTGGCGATCTGGGAGAGCGTGAATTCCCCTCCGAAAGCCGCGTACTTGACTGCCTTACGTCCTGTACGCCGGGCGGGTGCCGGCGGGCTTTCGTTCAGAGCCTCAGTGTCCTGCGGGTCGGGGTCGGTGAGGTCCACGAGGCCGCCGCGCTTGATCACGTCTGCCAGCGTGGCCTGGGTCAGTACGTGCTTGTGCGGTAGCCGATTTGCCTGGCTGAGGGCTTCGGCCGTCAGGGCCCGGGCCCACTCCTCACCTGCGCCGTCCGGGTCGGTCTCGGTGTCGGTCACCATGGCCTCCCAGTCGTCCGTGAGGCGGGACAGGCTGATCTGGGGGGCGATCTGCACCGGTGACCGGTCCATGATCCCGCTGGCGTACGACACCAACTTTCGCAGCATCAGGTCCGCCGTGTGGGCGCGCGCGGCAAGCAGCGCCCGTTGTTGGGGATCGGCGAGCTGGCCTGCGCTGCCCAACTGGACCTGCTGGACCTCGATGAACCCCATCACGCTGCGGTAGCGGTCCTTGTGGACGGTCTGCACGAGCGTGGCGTGGAGGCGGCTGTCACTCGGGATCAGGCCTCGCTCGGCCGCTGCGATGGTATGGGCGAGTCCCGGGCAGGTCTCGGGCCGAGCGTCCAGGAGCAGCGCCGGCGCCCAGGGCCGGGCCGCGTTCTGCGCGTCAAGGACGTTCAGGGGTACCAATTTGCTGGTCTTGGAGCTGGTGGTCCAGGCCGTCATCGGATCCACCGGCGCCAGGGCGCCCCCGACCTTCTCCGACCGGTCCCCGTCGTAGATGGCGACCTGGGACACCAGCCCGTCTTCGTCGGGGAAGAGTCGCACACGTCGGGTGGGCAGGGTCCAGTAGTCCATCGGACCCGCCACCGAGCGGATCTCCATGAACGGCGAGCCGGGCGGCCGCTCCCAGACCGGGGTGTCGCCGTCCGTACGGGCGCCGGGCGGGCAGTTCAGCAGGATCTGCTGGAGCAGGGGAAGCCCGCTGGCCGTGATGCTCATGTGGGTGAGCGCCGCGATGCTGCCGACCCTGCCGCCGTAGAGAAGGTTGCCCCGGGCGGCCGGATCTCCGGGGGCTGCGGCGCGGACGCCGGCCGTGTCGAAGGCCATCAGCTCCAGGAGCGCGCGGGCGGCTTCTTTCGGGTGCATCGGCGGGTGTTCGCCCGTGCCGCGGTTCAGGCGGCTGTCGAAGAAGGCCGCTCCGCCCGCTGCGCGTTGGGCCAGGTTCAGGGTGCCGACCGGGCCGTTGGGCACGGTGAGGCCGGCGCACTGGAGGAAGGGCGTCTCGGGGTGGAAGAGGTCGAAGCGCTGCTCGTACTGCTGGAGGTAGACGGAGATTTGCTCGACGGGTACGGGTGCGGTGAAGGCCGCGTCCCACTCGGCGGTGGTCCGCGGTCCGGCCGCTGCCGTGTAGGCGGCCGCCAGGAGCCGGAACACGGCCGCATCCCCAGGGGCGACGCCGCCGACCCAGACCTGGTCGGCTCGGGTCAGGGCCTCGAACAGGCCGACCTCACGGTGCTGGCCGGCGTCGTCGTAGACGGAGATCCACGGCTCGTGGAGAAGAGAGAAGGAGGGGCGCGTCATCTGGGGTTCCTTAACGGTCGCGGCAGGATCGGGATACGTCACGGCCCCTACCTCCGGCGTGCTGCGGAAGCGGGGGCCATGTGGTGTCGGTCCCGTCGTCTACGCGTCCAGCTCCTCGTCGGTGTCCACCATGCCCGCGATGGTCTCCTCCCAAGAGTCGGCGAACGTCTCGAGGTGGTGGGCCAGCGCGAGGCGGTCCTCGTCGTCCAGGCCTGCGGCCGTCACTCGGGCGTCGTTGTCGCTTAGGAGGAGCCCCTCCAGAAGATCCGACCGGGACTCGACGACCCAGTCGCCGCCGACGTTGGCGGTGGCGCCGATCTTCAGCGTGCCGCCCTCGGGGTCAAAGTAGACCACCGCGTCGGTGGCGGGGGAGTCGATGAGCTCCAGCAGGACGGACGCGGTGACCTTGGGCAGGGTGTGCAAGTCCATGACTCAACCTCCGTGGCAGGGCAACGAGTTGCTTCCTCGTGTTCCACCGTAGCGAGTTTTAAGAAGTCAGGCAACAGGCATCAGGCAATTCTTAAAACTCCTTCCCTGGGCCGCCTCGTCCACTGGGATGCCGGATGGTGGCGCTGCGCTGCTGACAGACGGGGAAGGAGCTCCCGCAAAACAGACGAGCCGGTGGCCCCTCGTTCAGGAGGCCGCGAGCCGCCAGGTGCAGCTGCTGACTGCTGGTCAACTTCACCGCTGGCTTGGTCCGGACGCACACAGCGGTCGATCAGGGCTGAAGCCGACGCCCACTTCGCGATGACGGGAAGGTGCGCCGCGGCGCCGGCAGGTCGGCCAGGATCTCCCACAATGGCAACGTGCCGCTGGCCCACGCGTTGAGGGTGGCCCGGTCTACCAGGTGCAGCCGCTGGCTTCGCGCGAACTTCACTGCGGGCGCGGTGATCCTGCCGTTGGTGACGAGAACGACGACGTCGCCGCCGTGGACGGGGCGGCCCGTTCCGTTGAGGACGTGAAGGTCCGGCGTGCCGACTGCGGCCCCGGCCGCGCCGTCGCGGCGATGCTTGCACTGGATGACCCAGCGGCGGCCTGCCGGGTCGGTCCCCTTGACGTCGGCGCCGTTATCGCCGGCGCCGCCCACCCGGACAGCGTCGTGGGCCCCGTCGCGGCGCATCAAGTCCCGTACGGCTTCCTCGAATTCACTGTGATGAAGGCCGTCCAGGAAGCGGATGTCCCAGCCGTCCGGTCGCCGGCGCCGGGCGGCCCACGCGAAGACGCCACGCCGCGCGGCCTTCACGAGTAGCAGCATCAGCGCTCCGGTGGCCAGGACCACGACGGCAACGGCGGCGATGTCGGAGCCGTGGAGCTGAAGCCACTGCCGGGCCTGCGGAACAAGGACGGACGCGAGCGCGGCGGCCACCAGGAGGCCGGCGGTATCGACGCCGGGCCCTCCTCTGCGACGGCGCACGGGTCGACGTCCTCGTCCTGGCCGTCGTCGAGCAGGGGTGCGGGTCGGGTTTCGACGTCCGGACATGGAGGCGCCTTCCTGAAGCAGGTCGTGGCGCTCACCGACCCGCGGACAGCTGGCGGGTGGGCGGCCGCGTCCCACCGGATGGTGGGAATCTCCACCCACCTTCCTCAGGGCGGCTTGCCCAAAGGCTTGCCCAGTCCCCGAAGCGGCGAGAGAGGAGGCTTGCCCACCGGAGGAGTCCGTGGTGCACGTGCCCGCCTCGACGCGCGCAGCCCGCGCCACTGCGGCCGCGTCCCCGCCCGGGTCCCCCATTTCCAGTAGCCGGAGGGCGACTCGGCAGCCGAAAAGGCCACCAGTGGCCGTCTGCGGGCCTGCCAGGTGATCACAGGTCGATCCATACCGGGTGCGCCGAGTTCGTCGACTGGAGGGCCCATTCTTGGCGTCGCTTTTCAGTGATTGTGCGCGAATTGCCAGGTTGAACCCTTCGGTGGTGCGCGCATAGCCGGGCTCCCCAATTGGGGAGCCCGAACCGAGACTGGGCGATCTCCCCGATCGGGGAGATCGCCCACTCTCTACGCCCGCGCGTGACGGGCCGGGCGCTGCTCGTCTCTACGACCAGCGCATGTCCAGGGCTGACAGCTCCTCGATCCGCTGGACCGACAGCTTCCCGGCCTTGGCCCGCTGCTGGCTGATCCAGGCTCCGAGCCGCACGGCTTCGCCGTCGACCTCCTCGGTGTGGCTGCGCGGTACGTCGAGGTTCCCGACCCGGGCGCGGTACTGGGCGGCCGCCCTCAGGTTGTGCGCCCACATCTCCTCCCGGGTCCGCTTGGCGGGCGCGGGAGCTGGCGTGACGCCGAGCGAGGCAAGCATCGCCTGCTGCTCCCCCGTCAGCTCCCCGAATCCCTGGCGCTGCGCGGCGGCCCAGCGGCCGAGGTCCTCGCCGTCCTCGACGAGGACGCCGGGCCCGTCCGGGAGCGTGCCCCCGGCGTCCACGTGTCGGTGGGCGAGACGGTGATGGGGATTCTTGAAAACGACCAGTGTCGCTCTTCGCCTCAGTTCGTTGCTGCTTGAACGGTGTGAGGACGATGGGGAGCGGAGAGCATGGGCGGGGGTGCGGACCTGTTCTTCATCACGGGGGCGGACGCCCTGGCGCAGATC
>NZ_JBFBAV010000035.1:0-77014 GCF_040689505.1 Streptomyces sp. NPDC051211 | reverse complement strand
GCGGCCACCGGACGCTACGGCATGCAGGGCGACGAGTTCCGCACCCTGATCAAGGAGCTGCACGCGGCCGGCATCGAGGTCCCGGACCCGCGCCTCAAACGCCGGCGGGGCTGGAAATGCCGCGGCGCCGCGCGGCGTTTGAGCGCGCGGGCGCGGAGCGCCCAGCGAGGCACGGGGCGTAGCCCCCGCAACGGTGGCGGGCGTAGCCCGCGCACCTGGCGGGGCGTGGAGCGAAGCACCACAGCGGCGCTCGGGGCGAAGCCCCGCAGCGGGGCTCGGGGCGCAGCCCCCTGGGCGGGGGCTGGGGCCGCAGGCCCCAGTTTCGGGAAGGGGCGGGGAGGGGACAGCCCCGCGCAGCGGCCCGCCCGCGCCCCCACCGCCCGCACGGGAGCTCGGCCGGGGCACGGCCTGAGCCGGGGCCATGGGGGCCCGGTCGGGGCACCGGCCCGACCCAGCGTCAGCCCGCCCGCGCGGCCCGCCCGCGCGGCCCGCCCGCGCGGCCCGCGCACGGCGGCCCGGCCGGGCAGCAGCCCGCCCAGCCGAGGCCCGCCCAGCGGACCCGCCCAGCGGGGGCTCGCCCAGCGGACCCGCCCAGCGGAGGCCCGCCCCGCGGAGGCTCGCCCAGCGGACCCGCCCAGCCGAGGCCCGCCCAGCGGACCCGCCCAGCGGAGGCTCGCCCAGCGGACCCGCCCAGCGGAGGCCCGCCCCAGCCGAGGCCCGCCCCAGCGGAGGCCCGCCCCAGCCGAGGCTCGCCGCAGCCGGCGCGCATGCCAGCCCGGCAGCGGGGCCCCAGAGGCGGCCAAAGCCGGCGCACGGCAGCGCAGTCGGGGTACAGCCCCGCCGGGCGGCCGGCCGGATGGGCCCGCGGCGGTGCAGCCGGGAAGTACCTGGGGAGGGCGGTGCGCCGGGGTGCCGCCCAGCCCCCCGGCCAGCCCCCCCAACCCCCGTACTACACTCGCCGCACCCCCGTACCACCACACCCCTGGACCACCCGTGACCAGCACCCCCCACTACCGCCAGCCCGGCGTAGTCCTCGCCGACCACCGCTTCGAGGTGCCGCTCGACCACGAGCGCCCGGACGGCGAGCGGATCGAGCTCTATGCCCGTGAGGTGGTTGCCGCCGGGAAGGATCCGCAGGGGCTGCCATGGCTGGTCTACCTGGAGGGCGGACCCGGATGCGCCGCCCGGCGTTTCGTCGGCCGGCAGGCCTGGCTGGAGCGGGCTCTGCGCGAGTACCGGGTGCTGCTGCTCGACCAGCGCGGTACCGGCCGGTCCACCCCCGCCAACCGGCAGACCCTGCCGCTCCGCGGGACCCCCGCCCAACAGGCCGAGTACCTCTCCCACTTCCGCGCCGACTCCATCGTCCGCGACTGCGAGACCATCCGGCCGCTCCTCACCGGCGGCGCCCCCTGGACGGTGCTGGGCCAGAGCTTCGGCGGGTTCTGCACCACCCACTACCTGTCCACCGCCCCGGAGGGCCTGCACGCCGCCCTGATCACCGGCGGTCTGCCGTCCCTGACCGCCACCGCCGACGAGGTGTACGCCGCGGCCTTCCCGCGGATCGAGCGCAAGAACCGCGCCCACTACGCCCGTTACCCGATGGACGTGGAGCGGGCCCGCCGGATCGCCGCCCACCTCGCCGAGCAGCCGGCCACCCTCCCCGGCGGCCACCGGCTCACCCCGGAGGCCTTCCAGTCCCTCGGCCTGCTCCTCGGCTCCGGCGACGGCAGCCACCAGCTGCACTACCTGCTGGAGAACGCCTTCGTCCCGACCCCCGCCGGGCCGGCCCTCTCCGACGCCTTCCTGGAGGGCGTCCGCGCCCAGCTGTCCTTCGCCGGGCAGCCCCTGTACGCGCTGCTCCACGAGGCCATCTACGCGCAGGACCCGGCGGCCCCCACCGGCTGGGCCGCCGAGCGGGTCCGCGCCGCCCACCCCCGCTTCGACCCGGCCGCCGCCCTCACCGGCGACGAGCCCGTCCTGTTCACCGGGGAGACCATCCACCCCTGGCACTTCACCACCGACCCGGCCCTGGAACCGCTCCGGGAGACCGCCGAGCTCCTCGCCGCCCGCACCGGCTGGACCCCGCTCTACGACCCGGCCCGCCTCGCCGCCAACGAGGTGCCGGTGGCCGCCGCCGTCTACCACGACGACATGTACGTGGACACCGCGCACTCCCTGGAGACCGCGCGGGCCATCCGCGGCCTGCGCACCTGGGTGACCGACGAGTTCGAGCACGACGGCGTCCGGGCCGGCGGCCCCCGGGTCCTGGACCGCCTGCTGGCCCTCGTCCGCGACGAGGCCTAGGGGGAAACCCGCCGGCGGGCCGGGAGTTCGGCGAAGGGGCGGGTCAGGTGGGCCGTGGCCAGCACGGCCCGGTGTTCGGCGGCCCGCGCCAGCAGGGCTTCGCGGGAGGCGCGGGCTGTTTCCCGGTCCCGTTCGTGCGAGTACGGCACCGCCGGATTCCCCAACTGCACGGCGTGCACCAGCACATCACCGGTGATCAGCACCTCCCGCCCGCCGGACTGTTCCACCAGCACCGACTGGTGGCCCGGCGTGTGGCCGGGCGTCGGCAGCAGGGTGAGCCCGCCGCCCAGCCGGTGCCGGCCGTCCACCTCGGACAACTGCCCCGACCGCCGCAGCGGGTCCACCGTCCAGGCCCGCACCGGATCGTCCGCGGCCAGGGCTTCCGTCTCCGCGCGCTGTACGACGTACCGCGCGGCGGGGAAGAAGGGCCGGCCGTCCGCCCCGGAGGTCCAGCCCGCGTGGTCCTCGTGCAGGTGCGTCAGGACCACCGTGTCCACCTCGGCCGGGTCGATGCCCGCCTCCGCCAGGGCGGCCGGCAGCCGCCCGGGCACCGGGGCCCAGCCCGCGGCCGGACCTTCGGCCGGACCCACCCCGGCATCCACCAGGGTCCAGCGGCCGCCCGGCATCTCCACGGCGAAGCAGCGGAAGTCCAGCCGCCACGCACCGTCCGGGCCGGCGGCGCCGGGATCGAGCCGGTCGGCCAGGGCCCAGTCCGCGGCGGTCGCGCCGGGGAAAGCCACCTCGGCCGGCTCGAAGAAGAACCCCGTGGCATCGTGCAGCGCCACCACCCGCCCGTGCCGGTCCGCCACAGCCCTCGCCCCCATCCGTCGCTTATTGTGCGCATCATGACGGATCAACAGGAATCTCAGGAAGCACAGGAGCCTCAGAATCTTCAGGGTGCTCAGGAACTTCCGCAGCCTTCGCAGTCTTCGCAGCCTTCGCAACTTGAGCCCATGCCCACGGACTGGCAGCGCGCCCTGGCCGTCGTCGCCCACCCCGACGACCTCGAATACGGCTGCGCCGCGGCCATCGCGGACTGGACCGACGGCGGCCGCGAGGTCGTCTACCTGCTGGCCACCAGGGGCGAGGCGGGGATCGACACCATCGCCCCCGCGGAGTGCGGACCGCTGCGCGAGGCCGAGCAGCGGGCGAGCGCGGCCGTGGTCGGGGTGTCCGAGGTGGAGTTCCTGGACTACCGGGACGGCGTGATCGAGTACGGGCTGGACCTGCGCCGGGACATTGCGGCGGCCATCCGCCGGCACCGCCCCGAGCTGGTGCTCACCCTCAACCACCGGGACGTCTGGGGTCCCGGCCCGGGCGGCTACTGGAACACCCCGGACCACCGGGCCGTGGGCCGGGCCACGCTGGACGCGGCCGGTGACGCCGGCAACCGGTGGATCTTCCCCGAACTCCTCGACGAGCAGGGGCTGGAGCCCTGGAACGGGGTGCGCTGGGTGGCGGTGGCCGGCTCGAACACGCCGACGCACGCGGCGGACGCGGGACCGGGCCTGGAGCGCTCGGTGAAGTCCCTGATGGAGCACCGGGCCTACATCGAGGTGCTGACGGAGGAGGACCCGGAGAAGTACTGCCGGACCTTCCTCACAGGCAATGCCCAGATGGCCTCGGCCCGCTTCGGCGGCCGCCTCGCGGTGCCCTTCGAGGTCTTCCCCCGTTGAGTCTTCCCCCGCTGCTCCTCCCGTTCTAATCTGACGCATCGTCAAAAACGGGAACGGGCAGGGGGGCTTCGGGTGATCGACACGCTGTCCACGGAGATCGCCGAGGGTGAGGAGAGGATCCGTCTCGACACGGCGGACGGAATCGCGGTCCTCACCCTCTGCCGCCCGGACAAGCTCAACGGCTGGAGCTGGGAGTCCACCCGGCAGCTGGGGCTGCTCGCCGACCGCATCCGGTTCGACGACACCGTCCGGGCGGTGCTGCTCCGCGCCGAGGGCCGGGCGTTCTGCGCGGGCATCGACGTGACGGCCCCCGGCGGTGCCATCACCGGGGACTCGCCAGCCGCACGCACCCGCAACTACTACGAGGGCATCCGCTGGGTGCACGAGCGCTTCACCGTCCTGGCGCGCCTCCCGCAACCGGTGATCGCCGCGGTGCAGGGCTACTGCCTCGGCTTCGGCTTCGAACTGGCGCTGATGGCCGACATCAGGGTCGCCGCCGAGGACGCGGTCTTCGCCCTCCCGGAAGCCGGGCTGGGCGTGGCGGTGGACGCGGGCGGCGACCTCCGCATCGCCCGCGAGGCCGGGGCGGGCTGGGCCAAGATGCTGGCCCTGACGGGCCGCCGGATCGACGCCGCCACGGCCGAGCGGCTCAACCTGGTCCAGCTGGTGGTCCCGCGGCCCGGCCTGGCCGAGGCGGCCGAATCGTTGGCGGCCGAGATCGCCGCCAACGCCCCGCTCGCCGTGCAGGGCGTCAAACGCGCGGTGGACGCCTACGCCGACGCCGCCCTGCCCGCCGCGCTGGACCGGGTGGCGATGACCGCCGCCCTCACCCTGACCTCGGAGGACTGCCGCGAGGGCTACACGGCGAAGGCCGCTCGCCGCCCCCCGCGCTTCGAGGGCCGCTAGAAGCCGTCCCGCCGGTCGTGGTCGCCCTGGACGACGGCGTGCAAGTGCTGGTCGTGCCATCCGTCCGCGTGCAGCAGCGCGCTGCGCATGGTGCCTTCGAGGAGGTAACCGGCCTTGACCGCCACCCGGCAGGAGGCCGGGTTGGCCACCGCATGGCACAACCGCAGGCGGTGCAGGCCGAGGTCCTCCAGGGCCCACCGGGTGACGCGCTGCACGGCCTCGACCGCCACGCCGCCGCCGCGTGCCGCGGGCAGGAGCCAGTACACGATTTCGGCACTGCCGCCCCGGAGGTCGATGTCGCCCCACCCGATGAGCCCGACGGCTTCGCCGCCGTCCGGCCGTGCGATGGCCCAGATCGCACTCTGCTCGTTCTGCCGGCGTTCCTTCATGCGCTCGATCCTCTGCCGCGCCTCGCCCGGTGACGCCGCGGGCAGGCGGTTCCACTGGCGTATCGCCGGATCCTGGCCCGCGGCCACCAGGGCGTCCGCGTCGGTGAGGCGCCAGGGGCGCAGTTCCAGGCCGCCGGGAAGGGACAGGACCGGCTGAGGGTTCCGGGCCAGCCGGCCCGCGGGAACGACGGGAGGAACGGGAGGAACGGGCGAGTTGTTGATCATGGCGGCATCGTGCCACAGCCGTCGAACGGGCCCCGGCCCAACTGATCGCGCACCGGCACCACATCGGGGTTGACGACGGCGCGCCGCTGCCAGTTCGCGCCGTCCACCACCAAGGTGTGCCCGGTGATGAACCGGCCGTAGGGGGAGGCCAGGAAGGTGGCGGCCCAGCCGAGTTCGCGGGGCAGGCCGACCCGCAGGGCGGGCTGCCGGGCGTCGTTCGCCTCGGGTGCGGCGCGGTCCAGCCCCTCCCGGATGGCCCCGGTCATGTCGGGGTGCGGCATCAGGCCCGGGACCAGGCCGTTGACCTGGATCCCGTACGGTCCCCACTCCACGGCGAGGGTCTCCACCAGGCTCTTCACCCCGGCCTTGGCGGCCGCGCTGTGGGCGAAGCCCGGCCCGCCGGTCCAGGCGTACGAGGCGCCCACGCTGACGATGGACCCGGGGGTGCCCGCGGCCAGATGGCGGCGGCCGAACTCGCGGGTCATGAACCAGGTGCCGGTGAGGGTGATGTCCACCACCGCCCGCCAGGCGTTGGGGGAGAGGTCCTCGGCCGGGCTGGGGAAGTTGGCGGCCGCGTTGTTCACCAGGACGTCCGGCAGCCGTCCCGCGGCCCCGGCCGCGTCGAAGACCGCCGCGACCTGGTCGGGGTCCCGGATGTCGCAGACGGCGGCCGTCACCCGGCCCGCGCCGGGGACGGCCGCCAACTCCTCCCGCGCCGCCTTCAGCTGCTCCGCCCGGCGGCTCGCTATCAGCAGATCCGCGCCGAGCCGGGCGAACTCGGCGGCCACGGCCTTGCCGAGCCCGGTGCCGCCGCCGGTCACCAGCACCAGCTGCCCGGCGTACGTACCGGGAGGCAGAGCGGCGGCCCCGAGGGGCGGCGGCCCGGGTAGCCCGGGAGGGCCGAGCTGCCCGGGAGGGCCGAGCCGGACGGGCGGCCCGGACCGGCCCGGTGGGGAGGGGGCGGTGGCTGGTCCGGGCGTGCCGGGCCGGCCGGCGCCGTCGTCGTGGTGCGGGGTGTCGGTCATGCGGGCATCGATAGCGCGCGGGCGCGCAGATCACCAGCCCCGCGACAGGTCCGAGCTGCCTAGGGGAGGTACGCCTGTCGGGAGGCGCACTTCCACACCACGGCCCGGGTCTTGCCCGAGGCGTTCACGGCGCTGCCGCCGGCCCGGTCGTCGTCGGTGACGGCCACCGCCTCGGACGGCTGCCCGGCGGCCAGCCGGGGAAGGGCCAGCACCGGGCCCGAGCCCGGCCACAGGATGGCCTGCTCGCTCGGGGCGGAGTCGTCCGGATGCTTGCGGGCGGTGCCGACGACCATGCCGGTGGCCGGGCTGATCGCCTCCAGGCTCGCGGACGGGTGGGTGCTCAGGCCGCCCGGGGAGGAGCCGGGGCTGCCGTACGGGGCGTTCCACACCCACGACTTCCACTCGTAGCCGAACCCGAACCAGTCGCTGCCGACGAACGTGCCGTCCTCGGCGAGGTCCGCCACCCAGTTGTCGTTGCCGCCCGCCTTCGGCAGGACCCGCGCCGGGCCGCCGTCCCCGGGCCACAGCACGGGCTGCGACTCCTGGACGCGGCCGCCGGTGTCCGGCTCCACCCGCTGCACGGTGGCGACGACGTCGCCGCGGGCGTTGATCCCGCCGACGGTGAGCACGAAGGTGTCCGGGCCGATCTCCTCCGGGATGGTCAGCGTCCGCTCCACCGTGCCGTTCGCGATGACCCGGATGACCTCGCCGCCCTCCCCGCCGGAGACCACCCGGCCCGCGTCGTTGACGTCCAGGCCGCCGCTGCTCACGCCGGCGGGCAGTTCGGTGACGGCCGGGTCGCCCGCCCGGTACGTGAAGCCGATCGCGGTGGTGGCGCCGTACGGCGTGTACCGCCCCGTCATCAGGCCGTCCCGGTTGACCCCGACCAGCTCGCCGGTCGCCCGGCTGTCCGGGATCGGCACCCGGCGCACGGTGGTGCCGGTCCAGTAGACCGGCTTGCCGCGGGACGATCCGACGGCGAGGTTGCCGCGGCCCAGCGCCCGGACGCCCTCCTTGGGCCAGGACACCTCGGTGCCTGGCAGGGCGCCCAGCGTGGTGAGCGCCGGCTTGCAGGGGGTGGCGGCCGCCCCCGAGGCCGCCTCCGTCCCCGACGCCGGCCCCGCCGCCGTGATCAGCCCGGCCAGAGCGACCGCGGCCCCCGCGGCAGCCACGGATTTCCTGGAACCCCCGGACTTCCCAGACTTCCCGGACTTCCCGGTTTGCCTCATCCGTTCCCCCCTGGTTCATGTGTGCGGACCCTCATGCTGCCGGGGGAAGGGGACGGATGGGCCCGGAACGGTGCAGACCGCTGCGGACGGGCCGGTTCCCGCTCCGGACTGGCAGATTCCTTGCCGGGAAGGCCCGCGTCCGGACGGTGGGTGCGGGCGGGATGGGGCGGACTGGTTCCCAGGAGGGCAAGCGACCGCTTAGTATGCCGACCGGTACGGTCCCTCGACGGCGGCTGGAGGCCCCGGATGCAGGCATGGCGAGTACACACCCACGGCGAGCCCCGCGAGGTCATGCGGCTCGACGAGGTCCCGGAGCCCCAGCCCCGCGAGGGCGAGGTGAGGATCAAGGTCCGTGCGGCCAACGTCAACTTCCCCGACGCACTGCTCTGCCGCGGCCAGTACCAGATCCGCCCGCCGCTGCCCTTCACCCCCGGCGTGGAGATCTGCGGCGAGACCGAGGACGGCCGCCGGGTCATCGCCAACCCCAGCCTCCCGCACGGCGGGTTCGCCGAGTACGTCACCGCCCCCGCGGCCGCCCTGCTCCCCGCGCCCGACTCCCTCGACGACGCCGAAGCCGCCGCCCTGCACATCGGCTACCAGACCGGCTGGTTCGGCCTGCACCGTCGGGCCCGCCTGCAAGCCGGCGAAACCCTCCTCGTGCACGCCGCGGCCGGCGGCGTCGGCAGCGCCGCCGTCCAGCTCGGCAAGGCTGCCGGAGCCACCGTCATCGGCGTGACCGGCGGCAAGGACAAGGCCCGCACCGCCGAGGAACTCGGCTGCGACCTCGTCATCGACCGCACCACCGAGGACATCGCCGCCCGGGTCAAGGAGTTCACCGGCGGCCGCGGCGCCGACGTGGTCTACGACCCGGTCGGCGGAGACGCCCACACCGCCTCCGCCAAATGCGTGGCCTTCGAGGGCCGCATCGTGATCGTCGGCTTCGCCAGCGGCACCATCCCCACCCCCGCCCTCAGCCACGCCCTCGTCAAGAACTACTCCCTCCTCGGCCTCCACTGGGGCCTCTACGCAGCCAAGGACCCCGCGTCCATCGCCGCCTGCCACGCCGAACTGACCCGCCTCGCCGCCGAAGGCGCCGTCAAACCCCTCGTCAGCGAACGCGTCCCGCTGACCGGGGCCGCCGACGCCGTCCAGCGCCTCGCCGACGGCACCACCACCGGCCGCCTGGTCGTCGTACCGGCAGGAGCCGGCCGATGACCTTCACCGCAGCCGTACTGGCCGCCCGTACCCGCGAATTCCTCGCCGCCCACCCGCCCGCCGCGACCGACCGCACCGACTTCCTGCGCGCCCGCTTCGACGCCGGCCTCGCCTGGGTCCACTTCCCCGAGGGCCTGGGCGGACTGGGCGCCCCCCGCACCCTCCAGGCCGCCGTCGACAGCGAACTCGCCGCCGCCGGCGCCCCCGACAACGACCCCCGCCGCATCGGCATCGGGCTGGGCATGGCCGCCCCCACGATCCTCGCCTACGGCACCGAGGAGCAGAAACAGCGCTTCCTGCGCCCCCTGTGGACCGGCGAGGAAGTCTGGTGCCAGCTCTTCAGCGAGCCCGGCGCCGGATCCGACCTCGCCGCCCTCGGCACCCGGGCGGTCCGCGACGGCGACACCTGGGTGGTGGACGGCCAGAAGGTGTGGACCTCCAGCGCCCACACCGCCCGCTGGGCCATCCTGGTCGCCCGCACCGACCCGGACCTCCCCAAACACCAGGGCATCAGCTACTTCCTGTGCGATATGACCGACCCCGGCGTCGAAGTCCGGCCGCTGCGCCAGATCACCGGCGAGGCCGAGTTCAACGAGGTGTTCCTGACCGGCGTCCGCATCCCCGACGCGCACCGGCTCGGCGCCGTCGGCCAGGGCTGGGAGGTCGCCCGCACCACCCTGATGAACGAACGCGTCTCCATCGGCGGCATGCGCATCCCCCGCGAAGGAGGCATGATCGCGCCCCTCGCCGCCACCTGGCGCGCCCGCCCCGAACTCCGCACCCACGCCCTCCACCAGCGGCTCCTCGAACTGTGGGTGGAGGCGGAGGTCTCCCGGCTCACCGCCGAACGCCTGCGCCAGGAGCTCGCCGCCGGCCGGCCCGGCCCGGAAGGCTCCGGCCTGAAGCTCACCTTCGCCCGCCTCAACCAGGAGATCAGCTCCCTCGAAGTCGAACTCCTCGCCGAAGAGGGCCTGCTGTACGAGGACTGGACGATGCGCCGCCCCGAGCTCGTCGACTTCACCGGCCGCGACGCCGGCTACCGCTACCTGCGGGCCAAGGGCAACTCGATCGAGGGCGGCACCAGCGAAGTCCTCCTCAACATCGTCGCCGAACGCGTCCTCGGCCTGCCCGCCGAACCCCGTGACGACAAGGACCTCCCCTGGAAGGACCTGACCCGATGACCGCACCCCTGGACCTGCCCGTGGACTTGCCCGCGGACCCGCCCGTGGCCACGGACCTCCGCTACAGCACCGAGGAGGAGGACCTCCGCGCCGCCGTCCGCGCCCTCCTCGCCGACCGTGCCCCGCACCCGGACGTCCTCGCCCGCGCCGAGTCCGGAGCCGGGCACGACCCGGCGCTGTGGCGCACCCTCGCGGTGGAGATCGGCACGGCCGCCCTCCTCGTGCCGGAGAAGCAGGGCGGCCAGGACGCCGGCCACCGCGCGGCCGCCGTGGTCCTGGAGGAACTCGGCCGAGGCGTGGCCCAGCTGCCCTTCCTGACCAGCTCGGTGATCGCCACCGAGACGCTGCTGGCCTGCGACACCCCGGCCGCCGCCGCACTGCTGCCGGCCCTGGCCGAGGGCGCGGTCTGCGTGCCCGCCGTCCCGCTGACGGCCACCCGGGCCCGGCCCGCGGGGGACACCGTCACCTCGGTGGCCGACGCGGCCGGCGCCGACACCTTCCTGCTGCTGACCGACTCCGGGCTGTACGCCGTCCCCGCCGCCGAGGCCCGGATCACCCCGCAGGTGCCCCTCGACCTGACCCGCCCCCTCGCGGAGGTCCGGCTGGACGGCGTACGCGGTGAACTCCTGGCGACCGCGGACGCCGGCCGGGCCGCACTGGACCGCGGCCTGCTCGCCGGAGCCGGCCTGCTCGCCTCCGAACAGCTCGGCCTCGCCGACTGGTGCCTGACCGAGACCGTCGGATACCTCCGCACCCGCCACCAGTTCAACCGGCCGGTCGGCTCCTTCCAGGCCCTCAAACACCGCCTCGCCCGGCTCTGGCTCGACGTGGCCTCCGCCCGCGCGGCCGCCCGCGCCGCCGCCGACGCCCTCGCCACCGGCGCCGCCGACGCACCCCTGCTGGTCTCGGTGGCCCAGGCCCACTGCTCCGGCGTCGCCGTCCGGGCCGCCGAGGAATGCGTCCAGCTGCACGGCGGCATCGGCATGACCTGGGAACACCCGGCCCATCTCTACCTCAAGCGCGCCAAGGCCGACTCCCTGGCCCTCGGCACCGCCGGCCACCACCGCACCCTCCTCGCCGACCTGGCGGACATCCCCGCCCCGTAGGCGGTGTCCCCGGCCGAACGGCCGATGTGCGGGCCGGGCCGCGTACGGCAGCCCCGACGGCTTGACCGTACGCGACCCGCCCGCCCCCGAAGGAGGCGCCATCCGGCACGCCCTCGGCGACCTCCGCCTCCCCCCGACTTCGGCGCCCCACCGCCCGGTTCCTACGCTGGCCCGCATGACAACGGTCACCGTCACCCCGCTGGACGCAGCAGGCCTGCGTGCCCACCGCGAGGAACTCGCCGCCCTGCTGCTCGCCGTCGTCGACGACGGCTCCTCGCTCGGATTCCTCGCCGGGCTCGACCACGCCGGCGCCGCCGCCTGGTGGGAGTCGCTGCTGCCCGCCGTCGCCGACGGCACCCTCGCGCTGTGGGTGTCCCGCACCGACGGCCGGATCGACGGCACCGTCAGCTGGTACCGGGAGACCAAGCCCAACGGCCGGCACCGCGCCGAACTCCGCAAGCTGATGGTCCATCCGGCCGCCCGCGGCCGCGGCACCGCCCGGGCGCTGCTCGCCGAGGCCGAGCGGGCCGCCGCCCGGGCCGGGATCGTGCTGCTGTTCCTCGACACCGAGACCGGCAGCGGTGCCGAACACGTGTACCTCGCCGCCGGCTGGACCGAGGCCGGCACCATCCCCGACTACGCCACCGACCCGGCAGGCAACCTCCGCCCCACCACCCTCTTCTACAAGCACCCGAAAGAGGTGACCTCACCCCCCGACCGGCGTTAGTCCCGATATGAACGCGACGGCAACCGGAAGCGCACCTTTCACCCGCCGTACGCTCCTGCGTACGGCATTCACCGCGGCCGTCCTCGCCGGGACCGCCGCCGCCCTCGGGCCGCTGCTCCGGGCCCGCCGCCCCCGGCCCGCCACCGCCCCGGGCCGGGAGCTCGTCCCGGTCCTCGAGGAGACGTACCGGGGCCGGCACATCGCCGTGGACGCGGCGGGCGTCCGGATCGACGGCCGCCCGCTGCACGTGATGCGCCGCGCCGACGGCAGCTATCTCAGCGGCGTCAACCACTTCGAGTCCTTTGCCACGCCCCTGGAGCTCGCCCGCGCGGCCGTCGACGAAATCGGCACGGCCCGGCTGGCGGCCGCCGCGTCCCACCACGGCTGAGCGGAGGAGCCCCCGTGTACACCCGGCAGAATCAGAAGAACCTCAAGAGCGCCCAGAAGAAGAGGTTCGTCGCCGCGCTCCTGGAGCTGAAGCGCAACGGCACCTACGACGAGTTCGTCCGCATCCACAACCGCTGGTTCGTCCCCGACCGCGACCGCAGGCTGCGGGTCGGGCACATGTCCCCGTCGTTCTTCCCCTGGCACCGCCGCTACCTCCTCGACTTCGAGAACAAGCTGCGCGAACTCGACCCCGGCCTGTCCATCCCCTACTGGGACTGGACCACCGACCGCAGCCCGGCGTCCTCCCTGTGGGCCGAGGACTTCATGGGCGGCACCGGCCGGGCGTCCGACCGCCAGGTGACGACCGGCCCCTTCGCCCACGCCAAGGGCAACTGGCCGATCACCGTGGGCATCACCGAAGGCCGCTTCCTCACCCGCAACCTCGGCCGCCCGAACAACCCGATCACCCTGCCCACCGCCGCCGAACTGCAGTGGGCCATCGACGACCCGGTCTACGACACCGACCCGTGGGACTCCACCGCCAAGGCCGGCGGCTTCCGCAACAAGCTCGAGGGCTGGGCGGCCCCCAAGAGCGAGCGCTGGCGCAACCACAACAAGGTCCACCAGTGGATCGGCGGCCACATGACCGGCGGCACCGCCCCGAACGACCCGGTGTTCTGGCTCCACCACGCCTTCGTGGACCTGGTATGGGACCGCTGGCAGCAGAAGCACCCCCGCTCCGGCTACCTCCCCGCCCGCCCCCTGGAGCGGTACGACCTCCAGCACGGCCGGGTGATCGCCCTGAACGAGCCCATGCCGCCGTGGAACATCCCGCCCCGGGAGCTCCTCAGCCACCGGGGCATCTACCGCTACGAGGCCTAGCTCCTGCGGAGGGCAGACAGGGGAAAGGCCCCCGCCGGAACGGCGGGGGCCTTTCGGGTCGGCCTGGCTCAGTGACCGTAGCCGTTGGTGTGGTGGTCGTCGGTGTGGTGGCCGTTGTCGCCGCCGGAGGCGTTCACGCAGGTGTTGCCGAACGCCGGGTTCAGGAGCCCGATCACGCTCACGGTGTTGCCGCAGACGTTGATCGGCACGTGGACCGGAACCTGGACGAGGTTGCCCGACAGGACACCGGGGGAGCCGACCGCCGCACCGTGCGCTCCGGCATCGGCGACGGCCACACCGGCACCGGCAGCCAGAACGGAGCCGGCGGCAGCGGTGAGAGCAGCTGCCTTCGCGATACGCGACATCAAGATCTCCTTGTGAGATGTGGGGCGCCGCAAGGACTGCGGCATTTGACATGGCATACAACGCCGCTGCCGCCCAGGGGTCACGGCCGCTGGGCCTACCCGGTGAATCGGAGCGAGTCGAAGACCGGTGCGACGGGCGCGCTGGCGCCCGGCAGGACCACGGCTGCCGGCGTGCCCTGGCACCCCGGCTCCCGGTACAGCTGGGCCGATCGGGCGGTCCGGTTGACCACCGCCCGGCTCCCGCCGCCCTCCGCCGGGACACAGCCGGACCCGTCGAGGACCGAGTGGACCCGGTCGTCCCGGCCCAGGTACTGCAGATCCGGGTCGGCGGCCGCGGCGGCGGCCGTGCCGGTCCCGGCCGCCGCCGCGGCGGCCAGCAGCAGAAGCGGGCCGGTGGCGGACCGGATCGAGCGGGGGATGCGCATGGGAAGCCTCGCCTTGAGAGGGAACGTGCTGTCCCGGGTTCAACCGGCACCGCCCGGGCCGAGGTCACGGCACGTCACCCGCAGGAGCGGGGGACCGTGCACGGCGCACAATGGGAACGCCGCCGACCGGTCCGCACACACGGACCGGCACCGGAGGATGGAATTCCGGAGGTTCGGGTGCTGCCATGGCGGCGGCAGGCCGACGGTCGAGAGGGCAGGAGGACGCGATGGCGCAGGGGGACGGGGCCGAGGTCACGGTGGTCACCCGGCACGGCAGGGTCGGCGGGCGGTTCGAGCCCGAGGCCCGGTCGGGGCGACCGGTCGCCGCCTTCCGCGGCATCCCGTACGCCGCCCCGCCCGTCGGCGCCCTGAGGTTCGCCGCCCCGCAGCCCCCGGCGGCCTGGGACGGCGTACGGGACGCCCGCGCGTACGGCCCCACCGCGCCGAAGGTGCCCTATCCGCAGCCGTTCGCCGCACTGCTGCCGGACCCCGAGGTGCCCGGCGAGGACTGCCTCAACCTGAACGTGTGGACCCCCGATCCGGCGCGCTCGGCCCGGCTGCCGGTCATGGTGTGGATCCACGGCGGTTCGCTGACCCGGGGCTCGGCCGCCTGCCCGGTCTACGACGGGGCGGCCTTCGCCCGGGACGGGGTGGTGCTGGTCTCCCTCAATTACCGGCTCGGGGTGCTCGGCTACGGACTGTTCCCCGACGCCCCGGCCAACCGGGGACTCCTCGACCAGATCGCCGCCCTGGAGTGGGTCCGGGACAACATCGAGGTCTTCGGCGGCGACCCCGACCGGGTCACCGTCTTCGGCGAATCGGCCGGGGCGATCAGCATCGGCTCGCTGCTGGCCGCCCCGCGGGCCGCCGGACTGTTCGCCCGGGCCGTGCTGCAGAGCGGCGCCCCCGAGGTGCTGCCCCGGGACCGGGTGCGGGCCGCGGTCCGGCGGATGGCCGGAGCCCTCAAGGTGCCGGCCACGGCCGCGGCCTTCGCCGCCGTCGGCACGGACGTGCTCATGGCCGCCCAGGCCGCGGTCCTGAAGCGGTCCAGCCCGCTGCGGGGCGGCGCCGCCTTCGGACTGGTCGCCGACCCCGGCTCGGTGCCCGCCGACCCGCTGGCCGCGCTGACCGCCGGCGGCGCATCGGACGGCGTACCGCTCCTGCTCGGCTGGACCACCGAGGAGTACCGGCTGTGGTTCGCCCCCACCGGAACCCTGCGGGCACTGGACCGGCTCGGCCCGCTCGCCGTGCCCCTGGCCCGGGCCCGGGCAGGCAAGGACCGGTACGCCGTACGGGCGCTGCGCGCCGCGCTGCCCGGGGCGAGTCCCGCGGAGCTGGCCGGGCAGCTGCTCACCGACCGGCTGCTCCGGGACCCGCTGCGGGCGCTCGCCGGCGCCCGCCGGACGGCCCCCACACACTGCTACGAGTTCGCCTGGCCCTCCGGCATCCCCGGCCTCGGCGCCTGCCACGCCCTGGAGCTGGGGTTCGTCTTCGACACCCTCGGGGTGCCCGAGTCCGGCTGGCTGGCCGGGCCGGACGCCCCGCAGGCCCTGGCCGACGAGATGCACGCGGCCTGGGTGTCCTTCGCGGCCACCGGAAGCCCGGGCTGGGCGGCCTGGGACGGAGCCGGGCCGCCGAGGGTGTTCGGCGGTGCGGCAGCGGAGGCCGCCGCGCGGGCGAGCGCGCCGGCGAGCGGAGCGGCGGGCGGGCCGGCTACTGCACCGGTCCTTCCATGACCTTGCTGATGAACTCGATCGCGCTCGTCCCCATGGCCGGAACGTAGGTCGCGGCGTTGTGCTTCCCGCCCTGGATCACGTTCAGGTCGGTGTGGACGGGGCCCTTGCCGTAGGCGGAGATGAACTTCCGCACGTTGGGGAGGGTGTTCTTGTTGCTCTCGTTGGTGCCGACCTGGAAGGCCAGGTAGACATCCGGCCCCTTGCGCGCGATCAGCTGCTGGGCCAGCACCTCCGGGTTGTTCTCGGCCTTCTCCTTGTCGTGGCCCTTCCACAGCGGGGAGTCCGGGACGATGTCGGGCCCGGAGGCGATGACGGCCTTGAACTTGTCGGGGTGCTTCAGTACCGCCTTCAGGCCCGCGAAACCGCCGGTGGAGGAGCCCATGAAGGCCCAGCCGTCACGCGACTTCACCGTGCGGAAGTTCGCCTTCATCAGGTCCGGGACGTCCTCGGTCAGCCAGGTGCCCATCTTCGGCTGCCCGGGGATGTCCGAGCCGTCCCAGTAGATGCCCTTGTCGTCCGTGTCCGGGTTGAGCACCGGCATGGCCAGCAGGAACGGTTTGCCCTTGCCCTCCCGGTACCACTGGCTGATGTTCTTCTGCAGCCCCAGGTCGGTGCCCATCCAGTAGTTCTTCGGGTACCCGGCACCGCCCGGCAGGGCGATCATCACGGGGAAGCCGCTGGTGGCGTACCGGGGGTCGTCGTACTCCTTGGGGGCCCACACCCAGACCTTGCCCTTGAACCCGGACTTCTTGCCGTCCAGCTCGGTGACGGCCACGTGCGTGCCGTCGGGCAGGGTCATGGTGTTCTTGAACGAGGCCTCCGGGCCGGTCGGCATCAGGGCCTTGGAACCCGCCGGCTGCTGGGCCCGGCCGCCCGCCGGGCTCTTCCCGAAGGAGACCGGGTCGCCCTTGTCCGTGAACGGCGGGATCTCGAAGTGGGTCATCACTGCGGCGGCCCCCAGCCCGAGCACGGCGACCGACGCACCGGCTATCAGCAGGCGGCGGACTCGGGACGGGCGGCGGCGGCCGCCCTCGGGCTGCTCGTACGGATACGACATGTGCGCTGATCTCCGGCTGTGCGTGAAGTGCTTCCCGATCAAGGAGGGGCAGCAGGCCCGACGGGTTCCGTACTTTTCCTTCTCTTGGTCTGACGGAGGGGAGTACGTTGCCCGCCATGACGACTCGCAGCCGGTTACTCGTCCTCCTCGCCGCCGTCGTCCTGCTCGCCCTGGTGGGCGGCGCCGCCGTGCTCAGGGCGGCCGACCGGGCCGGGCAGAAGGACAAGGAGCAGGCGGGCGGCCCCCGGGTCACCCGCGGCCAGGTCTCCCTCGCCGCCGGCGGCGAACCCCGGATCGCCTTCCGCAACATGGCCTGGGGGCCGCACCGGGACGAGCTCACCACGGTGGCCGCCGGCCGGCCGGACGGCCCGCGGACCGCGTCCGGGGTGAACTGCCTGCGCTTCCACGCGGCCGCCGGCACCGGCATCTGCCTCCAGTCCGGGGGCAAGGCGGTGGTCCTCGACGCCTCCCTGGCCGAGGTTTCGGCGCACCCGCTGGCCGGCATCCCCACCCGGGCCCGGATCTCGCCGGGCGGGCACCTGGCCGCCTGGACGGTGTTCGTCGGCGGTGACTCGTATGCCGGGACGAACTTCTCCACCCGCACCTCGGTGCTGGACCTGCGCACCGGCCGGCTGGAGGCCTCGCTGGAGGAGTTCACCCTCCACAAGGACGGCAAGGCCCACCGGGCCGCCGACATCAACTACTGGGGGGTGACCTTCGCCGCCGACGAGCGGACCTTCTACGCGACCGTGGCCACCGGCGGCCGCACCCACCTGGTCCGCGGGGACCTGACGGCACGGACCGCCACCACGCTCCGGGAGAACGCCGAATGCCCGTCCCTGTCGCCCGACGGGACCCGGGTCGTCTTCAAGAAGCGGGTGGCCGGGCTGCCCGCCGAGGCCCCCTGGCGGCTGTACGCCCTGGACCTGGCCTCCGGCCGGGAGACCCCGCTCGCCGAGCAGCGCAGCGTGGACGACCAGGTGGTGTGGACGGGCCCGGACACCGTCGCGTACGCGCTGCCGGGGGACTTCGGCGCCGACCTGTACGCCGTACCGGCCGATGGCAGCGGGCAGCCCCGGAGGCTGATGTCCTCGGCCGTCGCCCCGGTCCTGCTCCCCTGAGCGGGAAGACGGGCCGGGGCGAGGAGGCCGGTGGATGCCCCTTGCAGGCCCGTCCGGGCCTGCGCAGGACCGTTACGCCGGAACGAGCGTCTTGCGGCGCCTCCGCCGGGCCGGGGCCCGGGCGGCGAGCCTCAGCTCGATGATCGACCGTACGGCCGGCCACTCCTCGTCGAGGACCGAGTAGAAGGCCGTACTGCGCACCGCGCCGTCCAGGCCCCGCGAATGGGCCCGGCGGACCCCTTCGGAGGTGAAGCCCAGCCGCTCCATGGCGGCCCGGGAGCGGGTGTTCCGGGCGTCCGCGCGCAGCGAGATGCGCCGGACCCCCCAGGTCTCGAAGGCGTGGCGGAGCATGAGCAGCTTCGCCTCGGTGTTGATGCCCGTTCCCTGGGCCTCCGGGGAGAGCCAGGTGTTACCGATCTCGGCGGCATCGGGAATCGCCGTCAAGGGGTCCCCGTAGGGGATGCCGGGCACGGCGGGCCACACCAGCGGACCCTGCCAGTAGTCGAGTTCCAGGAACCGGGTCGAACCGACCACCCGACCGTCCTTGGCTCTGACGACAGCGAACGGGAGCGAACGGCCCGCCGCCTGATCGGCGAGGGCACGTTGGATGTACTCGTGGGACGCCTGCACGCCGTGGGGTACGGGAGTGAAGGCGTAAGTCGTACGATCCTCGGCCCCGGCCACGGCAAGGGCCTCGGTGTGGTGGGGGGCGAGGGGCTCGAGCCGCACGGTGCGGCCGGCGAGGAGTACGGGTACGGGCACGGCGCCGGTCCTTCTAGGCGGGTGGGTGGTTGCACAGTGTGCGCTCCTGACAGCGGTCCACAGGCAAAACAGGGGTGAAAGGGAACAGGCGGTCAGGTGAACGCGAGTGGCTCAATGTAGCCCCTTACCGTGATCACATGAACCCCCTTGATGCGAACGGCGCGACACTGTTTTTCGACGAGCTCGGTCCGAGGGACGGACTGCCCGTACTGATGGTTCACGGACACCCGTTCAATCGCACCCTGTGGCACCCCCAGACGGCCGCACTCACGGCCGCAGGATACCGGGTGATCGCCCCTGACCTGCGAGGATACGGGGAGAGCGAGGGAACACCCGGAAAGACGCTGCTCGCCGATTTCGCCGACGACCTCGCCGTCCTCCTCGACCGCCTCGGCATCGGCCGGGCGGTGGTCTGCGGCGTGTCCATGGGCGGGCAGATCGCCATGGAGATGCTGCTGCGGCACCCCGCGCGCGTCCGGGCGCTGGTGCTCTCCGACACCTCGCCCGTCCCGGAGACGGAGGACGGCAAGAAGTTCCGCCGGGAGCTGGCCGACCGGCTGATCGCCGAGGGCATGGGCCCGTACGCCGAGGAGGTGATCGGGAAGATGCTGGCGCCCTACAACGTCACCGGAATGCCGGCGGCCGCGGCCCACGTGGACGACATGATGCGCGGCACCGATCCGCAGGGCGCGGCCGCCGCGCTGCGCGGCCGCGCCGAGCGTCCCGACTACCGGCCGGCGCTCGCCGCCTGCGAGGTGCCCTGCCTGGTCCTGGTCGGCGCGGACGACGAGTACACCCCCGTGGCGGAGGCCGAGCGGCTGTACGAGCTGATCCCCGATGCGCGGCTGGCGGTGATCGAGAACGCAGGCCACCTGCCGGGCGTGGAGCAGCCGGAGGCCTTCAACCGGGCGCTGCTGGAGTTCCTCCCGACCGTCTGACCGTCTGGCCGCCCGACCACAGTGGCCCAGCAATCCGGCGGGGAAATGGACCTGCCGGGTGGGCCACGGCCTTGATGGGATCAGGGGGTGACGATACGGATCCTGCCCCCGCCCGGAGCGCCGCGCCGCCTGGCCGCCGCTCAGCTGAGCAACTCCGTCGGTGACGGCGCCTACTACGTGTGTTCGGCCCTGTACTTCACCCGTGTCGTCGGGCTCTCGCCCGCGCAGATCGGCCTCGGGCTGACCGTCGCCTGGGCCGTCGGCTCGGTGGCGGGCGTCCCGCTGGGGGCGCTCGCCGACCGCCGGGGCCCGCGCGGCACCTCGGCGCTGCTGGCGCTCGCCACCGCCGCCTCCGTGGCCTCCTTCCTCGTGATCCGCTCGTTCTGGCCGTTCCTGCTGGCCGCCTGCGTCTATGCGACCGCCCAGTGCGGGCTCGCGGCCGCCCGGCAGGCCCTCCTGGCCGGGCTGGTGCCGCCGGCCGGTCGCACCGGGGTGCTCGCCCACCTGCAGTCGATGCTCAACGCCGGGCTGGCGCTCGGGGCGGCGATCGGCGGGCTGGCGCTCGGCGCGGACGGCGCGGCCGCCTACCGGGCGGTGTTCGTGATGGACGCGCTGAGCTTCCTGGTGTGCGCGGCGGTGCTGCTGCGGCTGCCGGAAGTCGCCCCGGCCCCGGCGCGGACGGCCGGGGAGCCCCGGCTCGCGGTGCTGCGCGACCGGCCGTACGCGGTGGTCACCCTGCTCAACGCGGTGCTGCTGCTGCGGATGCCGCTGCTCAGCCTCGCCGTCCCGCTGTGGATCGTGGAGCGCACACAGGCCCCCGGCTGGCTGGTGTCGGCCCTGTTCGTGCTGAACACCTTCGCGGTGATGCTGTTCCAGGTGCGGATGGCCCGCCCGGTCACCGGCCTGGACAGCGCGCGGGCGGCGGTGCGCGGCTCGGGTCCGGTCATGCTGGCCTCCTGCGCGGTGTTCGCCCTGTCGGCGCTGCCCGGCTCCTGGTGGGCGGCCGGTGTGCTGCTGGTGCTGGGCGCCGCCCTCCAAGTGGTGGGGGAGATGCGGCAGTCCGCCGGGTCCTGGCAGATCGGCTTCGCACTGGCCCCGGCCGACCGGATCGGCCAGTACCAGGGCTTCTTCGGCACCGGCGTCCCGGTGGCCCGCACCCTGGGACCGCTGCTGCTGACGTCACTGCTGCTGCTCTGGGGCATCCCGGGCTGGCTGCTGCTGGGCGGGGTGTTCGTGGCGGCCTCGTACGCGATGGGCCCGGCGGCACGGTGGGCCGCCGCGGCCCGGACCGCAGCCGTCGGGGGCGCCGTTGTAGGGTCGGCCTGACGACCCGCCAGAGAAGAGGAGCACCGCCATGCTGCGAGGCCTTGCCACGATCAACTTCTGGGCGGCCGACCACGCCGCCGCGGTCCGCTGGTACTCCGAACTCCTCGGCATCGGACCGTACTTCGAGCGGCCGGGGTACGCGGAGTTCCGGATCGGCGACTACCAGCACGAGCTCGGCATCGTCGACGCCAAGTTCGCGCCCCCGGGGGCGGCCGGCGGCCCGGGCGGGGCGGTCGCGTACTGGCACGTGGACGATGTGGAGGGCACCCGCCGCCGGCTGCTGGACCTGGGCGCCTCCGAGTACCAGCCGATCACCGCGTGGGGCGACGCCGGCTTCGTGACGGCCTCGGTCACCGACCCCTTCGGCAACGTCCTCGGCATCATGAACAACCCGCACTACCTGGAAGTGCTGGAGCCCGGCGACTCCGCCTAGCGGTCTCCTGCCGCGGTGGTCGCCGGGCCGGCGGCGCCTGACATCATCCTGGGATGGAAGCGACACTGCACCGGCTCGCCGAGGCCGGATCGTTCTTCGCCGTGCGGTGCGGGGCGGAACCCGCCGGGGGCGGCTTCCGGACGCTCGCCGAGCTGTACGAGGGCGGCCCCCGACTGGCCGGGTACGTCGCCGAGGTCGGGCGGCGGATGGGCGGAGCGGACGAGCGGGTCGCCGCGTCCACGCTGCAGTTCGGGCTCGCCGCCCGGATGTGGTCCATCGGCCTCGGCGCGGTGGCACTCACCGGCCGGACCCCCGACCTCGACCCCGCTCGGGTGTGGTGGCGGCTGCCCGAGGGGAGCTCCGTCGAACTCTGGCTGCCCGAACCGGGTTCCCGGCCCGGCGAGGAGCTCGCCGAGACCGTCCTCGGCAACCTGGACCGGCTGGAGGAGGCGGTCCGCCGCCGGTACGGGGTCTCGCCGCAGACCCTCCGGGGCAACTCCGCCTCCGGACTGGTCGGCGCCCTGCGCGAGCTGTCCAACCGGATGCCCGCCGCCGAGCGGGCCGCCGCGCCCGTGGTCGCCGCACTGCTGGAACAGGGCCCGCTCGCCGGGACCGGAACCTTCGTCCACGAGGAAGGACTCGGCACGGCCTTCGTCCGCCGCAGCTGCTGCCTCTACTACCGCGCCCCCGGCGGCGGCCTGTGCGGCGACTGCGTGCTGCGGACCAGGCGGAGCAACCGGCGTCGTCCGGCGCCCTGACCGGGCGGCGGGCCCGGTCACCGGTCGACACCCCTGCTGACGACGGAGCCACCGGGGCGCGGCTGCGCCCCGGTGGCTCCTTTGGGTCAGGATTTTTGGGTCAAGCTCCTTGGGTCAAGCGACTGGCCGAGGACCTCAGAAGGTGAGGTTCCAGGCGTCGATCCTGCCCGTGTCCTGGTTGGCGTTGTCGTTCACCCGGAGCTTCCAGGTGCCGTTGGCGACCTCGCCGGAGGCGTTGACCGTGTAGGTCTGGTTGATGTTGTCGGTGCTGCCGCCGCTGCGGTTGTGCAGGGTGTAGACGGAGCCGTCGGGGGCGACCAGGTCGACCTTCAGATCACCGATGTAGGTGTGCTGGATGTTCACGCCCACCTTGAGGGTGGCCGGCGCGTTGCCGGTGACCCCGCTCACCGCGATCGGGCTCTCCACCGTGGTGTTGTCGCCGATCGCGACGTCGCCGGTGTTCTCGAAGAACTTGCCGGGCGGCGGAGTGGAGCCGACCGCCTTCAGCGCGTCCACCTGGCCCTCGCCGAAGAAGCTGTTGTTGGCGGTGGTGCCGGTGCAGCGGCTGTCGGAGGGGCAGGCGATGTCATTGGCCTGGACGGCGAGCTTCGCGCGGATGTCCGCCGGGGTGTACGAGGGGTTGACGCTCGCGAGGAGCGCCGCCACGCCCGCGACGTGCGGCGAGGCCATCGACGTACCGCTCAGCGAGGAGTACTTGCCGCCGGGGACGGTGCTGTAGACGTTCTCGCCGGGCGCCGACACCTCGATGATGTCGCGGCCGAAGTTGGAGAAGGACGCCTTGGTGGTGCCGGAGCCGTTGGCGGCGACCGTGACCACGCCCGGCAGCTCGGCCGGGATGTCGAGGCAGTCGTTGGTGATGGTCCGGGTCACCGGCGTCGAGTCGTTCGGGCTCGCGGTGTCGGTGGTCTTGTTGGCCAGGTTGTAGTTGGCGTTGCCGGCCGCGGCGACCTGCAGCGAGCCCTTGCCCTCGGCGTACTTCTGGGCACGGCCGACGCCCTCCAGGATGGCGGCCTGGTCCAGGTTGTTCGGGCAGTTGAACTGCCACGGGTCGGTGTAGTAGCTGTTGTTGGTGACCTTGAAGCCGTGGTCACCGGCCCACATGAACCCGCAGATGGTGTTCTCCGGGAAGAACAGCGTGCTGCCCGGCTCGGCGATGCGGACCGAGGAGATCTTCACGCCCGGCGCGACGCCGATGGCGCCCTTGCCGTTCTTGGCGGCCGCGACCGTACCGGCCACGTGGGTGCCGTGCTGGTCCACGTCGCGCCAGGCGCCGGCGCGGGTGTCCGGCTTTCCGTACGCGCAGGAGACCGAGTCGGCGGCGTTGAAGTTGGGCGCGATGTCCTGGTGTTGGTCGTCAACGCCGGTGTCCAGGATGCCGACCTTGACCGAGGCGGAGCCGGTGGTGACGGCCCAGGCCTGGTCGGCCTTGATCTGGCTCATGTCGGCGCGGACCGGCTCGGTCGAAGGCGCCGCGGACTGGGACGGGTTGGCGGGCAGCGCCGGGTTGTAGGCGTCCGCCGGCACATCGGAGGTCCGGGTGGCGCCGACCTGCTGGACCCCGTTGACCCCGCGCATGGTGGCGGCGAAGCCGGTGGAGGTCGAGTGGGCGACGACCACGCCGATGGCGTCGTAGTACGCGAAGACCGTACCGCCGTTGGCGGTGACGGCCGAGCGCACCGCCGAGCTGTCACCGGGGGAGGTGATCACCAGGTAGGCGCGGGTTCCGGCGGCCCAGGTCGCACTCTGGGCGGCCGGTGCGGCGGCCCGGAAGGCCGCGGCGGGTGCACCGGAAGGGGAGACGGGCGCGGTGTCGGCGAGCGCGGCCGGAGCCGCGAACGTCAGGGCTGCGCCGATCGCGGCGAGGGCCGCGAGGCTGCGTCGGGGGCGGCTGGATATGTGGGGTATCAATGCGTCCTCCGAGGACCCGGGGTACGGGTGGTACCGGCCGGGTCGAACGAAACGAGTGGTGGACGCAAGATGGCAGAGAGACGCCCCGTGAGGGAAGTACCTTTCGCCGCAGGTCGGTTCATCGCCGAATGGCCGAAAACCGACTGTTGCTGAGCGTTTGATCCGCCCCGTGAGGCCGGCAGGTGTTCCCCGGCGGGACGAGGCCGGGACGGGCCGGGAGCAACGGCCGGGGCCGGCCGGGCGGGGCACCATGGGGGCGAGCCCTGCCCGGCCGGCCGAGTGGGTGCGCCGCCCCCCGGTGGGGGAGTGGGGGCGGCGCACCGGCCTCCGCGCGGCCGTGATTCGGGTCGGCCGGCCGGCTGCGGAGGAGATCCGGGTCAGGCCGGAACCGGGTCCTTGCCGTCCGCGGGCTGCACCGGGACCACGGAGGGAGCCGGCCCGTCGCCGTGGTCGATCAGGGTGGCCTCGTCGAACGGCAGCCGTCCGGCCAGGACTTCGGCGGCCCGCTTGCGGTCGAACTCCTTCGTCCAGGTGCCCACCAGCACCGTCGCGACCGCATTGCCCGCGAAGTTCGTCAGGGCCCGCGCCTCGCTCATGAACCGGTCGATGCCCACGATCAGCCCGACCCCGTCGACCAGTTCGGGCCGGTGCGACTGCAGGCCGCCCGCCAGCGTGGCCAGTCCGGCGCCGGTCACCCCCGCCGCGCCCTTCGAGGCGATCACCATGAACAGCAGCAGCGAGATCTGCTCGCCCAGCGACAGCGGGGCACCCATCGCCTCCGCGATGAACAGCGAGGCCATCGTCAGATAGATCGCCGTGCCGTCCAGGTTGAAGGAGTAGCCCGTCGGCACGGTGATCCCGGTCACCGGCTTGGACACCCCCAGGTGCTCCATCTTCGCGATCAGCCGCGGCAGCGCCGACTCCGACGAGGAGGTCGACAGGATCAGCAGGAACTCCCGGCCCAGGTAGCGGAACAGGGCGAGCACGTTGATCCCGGTGCACACCCGCAGCAGGGTGCCCAGCACCACGAACACGAACAGCAGGCAGGTGGCGTAGAAGCCCACCATGATCACCGCGAGGGACTTCAGCGCGTCCATGCCGGTGGCGCCCACCACCGCGGCGATCGCCCCGAACGCGCCCACCGGCGCCGCCCACATGATCATCGCCAGCACCCGGAAGACCAGCGCCTGTACATGCCCGATCCCGCGCAGCACCGGCTCGCCCGCGGCCCCCATGGCCTGCAGCGCGAACCCGCACAGCAGCGCCACCAGCAGGGTCTGCAGCACCTCGCCCTCGGTGAACGCCGACACCAGCGTCTTCGGGATGATCCCCAGCAGGAAGTCCGCGGTGGACTCGGCACCCCCCGCCTTCGCCTGCGCCTCACCCGCGCTGCGCACCGCCTCGGTCAGGTGCAGGCCGCTGCCCGGCTCCAGCAGGTTGCCCACCAGCAGGCCGATGGCCAGCGCCACGGTGGACATGACCATGAAGTAGCCGAGCGCCAGCCCGCCCACGGCGCCGACCTTGGCCGCCTTGCGGACCGAGCCGACGCCCAGCACGATCGTGCAGAAGATCACCGGCGAGATCATCATCTTGATCAGGTTCACGAAGCCGGTACCCAGGGGCTTCAGCTCGACGGCCACCCCGGGGGCGGCGAACCCCGTCACGATGCCGAGCACCACCGCGGCGATCACCGCGATGTAGAGATAGTGGGTTCTGTCCCGCCTGGCGGCCACGTTGCCTCCTGGTATTGCGAATACGTTCGGGGAGACCATGGCCCAGTGCTGTGACCCCGGTCACCCTTGCGTTCATTGAGTTCACGGTCCGGTGCACACTGAGCGCCATGTTCCGCATCCCCCGTCCGCGCAGCCTGGCCGGCCAGCTGTTCGCCATGCAGGTGGTGCTGGTCGCGGTCGTCGTCGCCGGCTGCGCGGTCTTCGCGTACGCCACCGCACGCCGCCAGGCCGAGGAGGCAGCCGAACGCCAGGCCGGCGCCGTGGCCCGCGCCGTCGCCGACTCCCCGTCCGTCCGGGAGGCCGTGCGCGGCGCCGCCGACGGCACCGACCCCTCGGAGCTGCTTCAGCCGTACGCCGAGCGGGTCCGCGCCGACGCGGGCGTCGACTTCGTCACGATCATGGCCCCGGACGGGCGGCGCTGGACCCACCCCGACCCCCGCCGGATCGGCGAGCGCTTCCGCGGGAACACCGGGCCCGCCCTGCGCGGCGAAACCTTCACCGAGAC
This sequence comes from Streptomyces sp. NPDC051211, assembly GCF_040689505.1. Taxonomy (NCBI): domain Bacteria; kingdom Bacillati; phylum Actinomycetota; class Actinomycetes; order Kitasatosporales; family Streptomycetaceae; genus Streptomyces; species Streptomyces sp. NPDC051211. Next base: position 50,674 of record NZ_JBFBAV010000035.1, on the reverse strand, counting down.
CTACACCGGCACCCTCGGGCCGTCCCTCCGCGTGGTCACCCCGCTGCGCGACGGCGACCGGATCACCGGCCTGGTCAGCGCCGGCATCACGGTCCGCGCGATCAGCGACCGGCTCGGCGGGCAGCTCACGGCGCTCGGCTGGGTCGCGGCCGCCGCCCTCGCCCTCGGCGGCGCCGGCACGTACGTGATCAACGCCCGCCTGCGCCGGCACACCCACGGCATGAACGCCGCCGAGCTCAGCCGGATGCACGACTACCACCAGGCCGCGCTGCACGCCGTCCGCGAAGGACTGCTGATGCTCGACGGGCAGCGCCGGATCTCCCTGGTCAACGACGCGGGACGGGAACTCCTCGGCGTGCGGGGCGAGGTGGTGGGCCTCAACGTCGCGGACCTCGGCCTGCCGGCCCCGCTCACCGGCGCCCTGCTCGCCGACCGGCCCCGGGTGGACGAGGTCCACCTGACCGCCGACCGGGTCCTGGTCGTCAACAGCGCGCCGGTGGCGGGCGGTGGCCGCCGCGGCACCGTGGTGACCCTGCGCGACCACACCGAGCTCCAGGCGCTGACCGGCGAACTGGACCACGAGCGCGGCTTCACCCAGGCGTTGCGCTCGCAGGCGCACGAGGCGGCCAACCGGCTGCACACCGTCGTGTCCCTGGTCGAACTGGGCCGGACCGCGGAGGCGGTGGAGTTCGCCACCGCCGAACTGGAACTGGCCCAGGCCCTCACCGACCAGGTGCTGGCCGCGGTGGACGAACCGGTGCTGGCGGCGCTGCTGCTGGCCAAGGCAGCGCAGGCGCACGAGCGGGGCGTGGAACTCGTGGTCACCCCCGACAGCCGACGGCTGACCGGCGGGTCCGGGATGCTGCCGGCCCGGGACCTGGTGACCGTACTGGGCAACCTCATTGACAACGCTGTCGACGCGCTGACCGGGACACCGGGGGCGCGGATCGCCGTGACCGCCCGCCCGGACGGCGGCGACCTGCTGCTCCGGGTGGCCGACAACGGCCCCGGACTGCCCGCCGGCGAGGACGTCTTCCGGCGCGGCTGGTCGGGCAAGGGGGAGGGGCGCGGCCTCGGGCTGGCCCTGGTCCGCCAGGCCGCCCACCGGCACGGCGGCAGCGTGACGGCCGCCGAAGCCCCGGGCGGCGGCACGCACTTCACGGTCCGCATCCCGGTACCTGCGCCCGCGGCCGGACCGTCCGCCGGTCCGACCGCCGGCGCTTCCGCCGGCCGGACCGCCCACCCGGGAGGCCCCGCATGACCGGGGACGGCATCCGGGTGCTGGTCGTCGAGGACGATCCCGTCGCCGCCGACGCGCACGCCCTGTACGTCGGCCGGGTCCCGGGGTTCACGGCCGTCGGGGCCGTGCATTCGCTGGCCGAGGCCGCCCGGGTGCTGGACCGCACCCCGGTGGACCTGCTGCTCCTCGACCTCACCCTGCCCGACGGGCACGGCCTGCGGTTCGCCCGCGGTCTCCGGGCCGCCGGACACCCCGTGGACGTGATCGCGGTGACCTCGGCCCGGGACCTCGCCATGGTCCGGGAGAGCGTCTCGCTCGGCGTCGTGCAGTACGTACTGAAACCGTTCGCCTTCCCCACGCTGCGGGAACGGCTGCTCCGGTACGCCGAGTTCCGCGCGGCCGCCGGCGAGGGAGAGGCGGCCGGACAGGACGATGTGGACCGCGCGCTGGCCGCCCTGCGCGCACCCCGCCCGGCCGCTCTGCCGAAGGGGCTCAGCGCCCCCACCCTGGACCGGGTCTGCGCCCTGCTGAGGACGGCCCCGGACGGGCTGACTTCGGCGGGGGCGGCCGAAGCGGCGGGGATCTCGCGGATCACCGCCCGCCGCTACCTGGAGCACCTGGTCGACACCGGCCGCGCGGTCCGCGCACCCCGGTACGGCCAGGTCGGCCGCCCGGAACTGACCTACCGCTGGGTGCCGGAGGCCGGCTCGGTGTCGAAGGTGTAGTACTTCCGGTGGTCCAGCATGTCGGCCGGGGTGACATCGCCCCAGGGCCGCATGGTGTCGTGCAGGTCGACCACGTTCGGGGTGCCCGCCGCCGGGAGGTACGGGGACTGCGGGTGCCGGGCCTGCCAGTCGGCCCACAGCTTGTCGACGTAGGCGTGGTGCATCCAGAACACCGGGTCGTTGGGGGAGGCCCCGGTGCCCATCTGGCCGCCGACCCAGACGTGCACCCGGTTGTGCAGATTGGCCCCGCGCCAGCCCTCCAGGTGGTTGCGGAAGCCGCCGGAGGAGCTGTTCCAGGGCGCCATGTCGTACTCGGACATGGCGAGGACGTTGTCCACCTCGGCCTTGGTGGGCAGCTGGGCGACCCCGCTGCCGAGCGCGCGCCGCAGGTAGGAGCGCCCGTCCACCCGGACGTTGACGTTCCAGGCGCCCGTGGCGAAGGCGAAGGGGCCGTCGGTGACCTGGCCGTCGCGGGCCCGGCCGGTGCCGCCGAGGAAGTCGGCGGCCCACAGGGAGGACCGGGCGGTGCGGTCGGCCGTCCAGTCCCAGTAGGGCAGGGCGACCGCGGGGTCCACCTTCTGGAGCTCCTGCTCGAACTCGATCAGGAAGCGGCGGTGCCAGGGCAGGAAGGAGGGGGACCGGTGGCCGACCCGGTCGCCCGAGTCGGTGTCGCCCATGATGAACCCGTTGTGGGTGGTGACGAAGCGGTCGTAGACGCCGGTGCGCTTGAGCTCGAGCAGGGCGCCGGTGAAGCTCTTCTTCTCGGCGGCCGTCAGCGTCGCCTGGTTCTTGCGGACGGTCATGCCGCACCGCCGAACGGGACGAGGGAGGCGCCCTGGAGCTCGCGCACGGCGGCCCTGGCCAGTCCGCGGACGTCGGTGAAGGTCTCGTAGTGGTTGACCACGCTGATCCAGCTGCCGTCGGCATTGCGCATGACGTGCAGCTCGCGCCCGTCGATCCGCACCGTGGGGCCGCCGGGGGACTGGTGGCCGCCGTGGTGGCCTCCGTGCCCGCCGTGCCCGCCGTGCCCGCCCGTCGTGGCGGGCGTGATCTGTATCCGGCGGCCGAGGTAGACCTCGTCGACCGCGCCGGAGGGGCTGCCGGATGCGGCGGGCGCGGGGGCGGGGGACGGGGCGGATGTGGCCGCGTTACGGGAGGTGGTGACGGCGTGGGCCGTGGTGGCCAGGCCGAGGGCCGTGAGGGTGGCGGCCGAGGTGCCGAGGGCACGACGTCTGGTGATCCTGTTCATGACAGGAAGAAGTACCAGCGCCCGAAGGGCAGTTGGCGATGATCCGGACATCTGCCGATAAGTTGCCCGTAGAACAAGAATGACGATCCTCCCGCCCGCACCGGCTCCAGTGGCCCGGACGGGAAGATCTTCGGGTATCAGCCTACTCGACCGGAAATTCTGCAGATCCCCGGGGTGGTCATGAGCGGGCTCACACCGCAGAGTCGACCGGAAGCGTATGTAAAGAAATGTCCCATATAGTCCCGATATGGCACTCCATGAGATGAAGGATCCCCGCTCCGCCGACTCGGACGTGGACGTCTTCACGTCCCCGATGAGCGGTCAGGTACTGCCGAAGTACCGGATGCCGGAGGACCACACGCCCGCCGAGGTCGTCTACTCGCTGCTCCGCAACGAACTGCTGCTCGACGGGAACGCGGCCCAGAACCTCGCCACCTTCTGCACCACCTGGTCGGACGACGAGGTCCGCCGCCTGATGGACGTCTGCCTCGACAAAAACATGATCGACAAGGACGAGTACCCGCAGACCGCCGAGATCGAGGCCCGCTGCGTGAACATCCTCGCCGACCTGTGGAACGCCCCGGCCGGCACCTCGGCCACCGGCTGCTCCACCACCGGCTCCAGCGAGGCAGCCATGCTGGGCGGCCTCGCCCTCAAATGGCGGTGGCGCGCACGTCGGCGCGCCGAGGGCAAGCCCGCCGACCGCCCCAACCTGGTCTGCGGCCCGGTGCAGATCTGCTGGGACAAGTTCGCCCGCTACTTCGACGTGGAACTGCGCCAGGTCCCGCTGGAGCCGGGCGCCACCGGACTGCGCCCCCACCAGCTCGCCGCGTCCGTCGACGAGAACACCATCGGGGTGGTGGCCATCCTCGGCGTCACCTTCACCTGCGACTACGAGCCGGTCGCCGAGATCGCGGCGGAACTCGACCGGATCCAGGCCGAGCACGGCTGGGACATTCCCGTCCACGTGGACGCGGCCAGCGGCGGATTCGTCGCCCCCTTCCTCCACCCCGACGTGGTCTGGGACTTCCGGCTCCCCCGGGTCGCCTCCGTCAACACCTCCGGCCACAAGTACGGCCTCGCCCCGCTCGGCGTCGGCTGGATCGTCTGGCGGACCGCCGACCTGCTGCCCGAGGAGCTGGTCTTCCGGGTCGACTACCTGGGCGGCAACATGCCCACCTTCGCCCTCAACTTCTCCCGGCCCGGCGGCGAGATCATCGCCCAGTACTACCTCTTCCTCCGCCTGGGCCGCGGCGGCTACCGCCGGGTCCAGCAGGCCTGCGCCGACACCGCCCGGTACCTGGCCGCCCGGATCGCCGAGCTGGGCCCCTTCACCCTGCTGTACGACGGCCGGGACGCCCTACCCGCCGTCTCCTACACCCTCACCGACCCGGCCGGCGCCGGATTCACCCTGTACGACCTCTCCGACCGGCTGCGCATGCGCGGCTGGCAGGTCCCCTCGTACCCGCTGCCCGCGGACCGCGACGCCACCGTCATCCAGCGCGTCCTGATCCGGCACGGGGTGACCCGCGACCAGATCGCCCTGCTGGTCGAGGACATGCGCCGGGCCGTGGACCACCTCACCGCGGCCGGGCCGGGCGCCCCCGCCGACACCGGAACACGGCATCCCGGCTTCCATCACTGATCCGGCCGCACCGACCAGGCCATCCCGAGCGCGTCCAGCTCCCGCACCCGCTCCGCCGGCAGCGAGGCCGCCCGGGCACGCTGGTTCGCGATCCAGGCACCGAGCCGCAGCTCCTGCACGCCCACCCGCTCGACATGGCCGCGCGGGACCCGCAGGTGCTGCTCGCGGGCCCGGAACTGCCGGGCCGCCGCCAGCTGCGCCGCCCACTTCTCGGCCTGGCTGCGGCGCGGCTCCGGGCGCTCCGACTCGGCCGCCGCCGTGACGCCCAGGACGTGTTCCAGCAGCCAGCGCTGTGCCCAGCTCAGCCGCGCCCAGCCCAGCCGCTGCCCCCGTACCCACAGGCCGAGGTCCTCGCCCTGAAGCACGGTCTCGCCCGGGCGGGCCGGCAGGGCGCCGCCCGCCGACAGATGAGCCCGGGTCAGATGGAAGGCGCGCTGCCAGGAGATGTCCCAGGACGGGCACCAGGACGCGTCGATCCCGTCCAGGGCCTCCCGCCGCTCGGCGGGCAGGCCGTCCCGGCGCGCGGCGGCCCGGTTGTTCTTCATCCAGATCCCGACCGGCGCGCCGTTCCAGGTGGCGTGCGCCGGCGGCAGCAGGTGCCCGTGCTCGGCCGCCCAGCCGCGGGCGGCCGCCAGCCCCTCCTCGAACGCCACGTCGAAATGGCTCCAGACCATCCCGAGCTCTTCCAGCGATGCCACCCGCTCCGCACCGAGCGCACCCCGCCGGTACGTCCGCCGGGCGTCGGCGATCCACTGGCCCAGCGGGAACCCGGCCAGCGCGGCCGGCCACCCCTCCGCATCCGCGGGCGCCCGGAAACCGAACGGCACCTTCAGGTCCCCGTGCACGCTCCGGTAGATGCGGGCCGCCTGCACCCCGCGCCGCCAGTGCGCCCGCTCCGGATGCAGCACCCGCAGCCGGATGAACGAGGCCAGCAGCGCCGGATCGCGCGGCTCCGAAAAGATCAGCAGGTTCTGCGCCTGGGCACTGACCCCGGACCCCGCGCCCGGGCCGGTGCCGGTACCGGCGCTGCCGGAAGCGGGCCCCCGGCTCGGTGCCTGCGTCTGGGCGAGGGCCTCCACCAGCCGGGAGTCGTGCGCCCGCAGCGCTTCCAGCAGCCGCGCGAGACTCCCGTACGCCCGCGAGGCCAGCATGGTCTCCGGGGTCTCGCCGGGCCCCAGCAGCACCGGCACCACCAGCGAGGCGACCTTGCCCTCGCCCGGCCGGATCCGCAGCGCCCGCCCCACCGCCTGCACCAGGTCCGGCATGGACCCGCGGATGTCCGCCCAGAACACGGAGTCGCACTCCCGGGTGTCCACGCCCTCGCCCAGCACCCGGACACTGCCGAGGAACGCCCGGTCGGCCACCCGCGGGTCCGCGAACGCGTCCAGCACCCGCCGTCGGTGGGCGGCCGGGTGCCGCCCGCACAGCCAGTCCGCCCAGACGCTCCGCGGGTAGGCGGGCCGCACCGTCCGGCTCGACTGGCGCAGCCTCGCCGCGACCGCCGGCAGCCCGGCGGCGAAGGCCTCCGCCTCCCGGGTCAGGTGGTGGAAGACGAGGGTCCGCCGGAAGTCCTGCTCGGCGGCCGCCTTCACCAGCGCCGTCTGCAGGGCCGCCAGCCGGGCGCCGCGCACCGCGTCCGAACGGCCGTCCGGGCCGAGGAGCACGGCCGCCTGGAACCCGGGGTCGGTCACGTCCACGCACACCACCCGGTACGGCGCGCAGATGCCCCGGTCGATGGCCTCGCTCAGGGAGAGGGTGTGGCAGCGGGCGCCGAACGGCCCGTCCGGATCGTCCTCCATCGAGGCCACCAGCTCGCCCCGGCTGCTTTCGGGACCGGCTTCGGGACGGACTTCGGGACCGGCTTCGCGACCGGCTTCGGGGCCCGCCGCCTCCTCGCCCTCACCCGCCTCGGGATCCCGCCAGACCCGGGGCGTGGCCGTCATGTAGAGCCGGCGGACGGCCGGGATCCGGTGGTTGTCGTGCACCACCGCCCAGGGTTTGCCGATCCGGCCCGAGGTCCGGTGCGCCTCGTCCACCACCACCAGGTCCCAGGCCGGCAGGCCGGCCCGGTGGGCCCGCTCCAGCGTGCCGAGCCCGAGCGAGGCATAGGTGGCGAAGACCGTGATCCGCTCCACCCGGCCGGCCCGGGCGGCGAGTTCGGCCGGATCGGTGGTGGTGGGGAAACCCGCGTCCTCGGCGCGCAGCGAGCACACCCCGGCCATCCGGCCGGACCGGCCGCCCTCCCGCCAGGCCGCACCGGTCTGCACCAGCAGATCGAGCGAGGGGACGAGCACCAGCACCCGGCCGGCCCGCAGTTCCTCGGCCGAGCGCACGGCGACGAGGGACTTGCCGGACCCGGTGGCCATGATCACCTGCGTCCGCAGTCCGCCCTCCGGCACCGGTCCGCCGGCCGGCAGGGCCAGCGCCCGGAGCACCGCGTCGACGGCCTCCCGCTGATGCGGCCGGAGCTGCTTCCTCGCCATGTGTCCCGCTCCCGCCCACGGTGATCAGCCCATTCGGCTCCTGTCTCCATCCTGCACCGAGAACGAAGCAAAAGGGCGCAGACGCCGCGGCGGGCGGCCGCCGGACGGCATCCGCTACATCCGGGCGCCGAAGTTCTGGGTCCACCAGGGACCGCCGGAGCCCTTGTGGATGCCCACGCCGATGTCCTTGAAGGAGCAGTTGAGGATGTTGGCCCGGTGACCGGAGCTGTTCATCCAGGAGTCCATCACCTGCTCCGGGGTCTGCTGGCCCCGGGCGATGTTCTCGCCGTACGTGGACCAGCGGTAGCCGGCCGCGGTGGTGCGCTTGCCCGGGTCCGCGCCGTCGGGGTTGGTGTGGGAGAAGAAGTCCCGCTCGGCCATGTCCTCGGAGTGGCCCTGGGCGGCGGCCCGCAGCTGGGCGTCCTCCTTGAGCGGGCCGCAGCCGGCCGCCGCCCGCTCCTTGTTGACCAGCGCCACGACCTGTGCCGCCGCGCCCTGCGGGGCGGGGCTCGCGGGGCGTGGTGTGGAGGCGCGCGTGCTGGGCGCGGCGGAGCTCTTGTTGGGGGCCTTCGACGGGGCGGAGCTCTTGGACGCGCTCGCACTGGGGGAGGGTGCCGAGGTGGAGGCGCCGGCCGAGGGGGAGGGCGATGCGGAAGCCGAGGGGGAGGTGGAGGCGGAGGCGGACGGCGAGCCCGTCGCGGCGGATGCCTCGGGTGCGGACAGCGCGGCCAGCGGGGAGGCGGGGGTCCGCGGCGCGGCCTCGGCCTCGCCCTCCCCGGAGCCGGTGCCCAGGTACCACATGCCGCCGCCGGCCACACACACCGCGACCACCGCCGCACCCACGGCGCGGCGCCGGTTCTGCCGCCGCTTCCGGGCGGCACCGCGGGCGCCGTCCCGGCCGTCGCCGGCGCGGTGGCGCCGCGGCTCGCCCGGACCGAGGCCGCCGGCCGGGCTGCCCGCCGCGGCGTGCCCGGCCGCGTCGGCACCGGTGTACCCGGGGGCATCCGGGCCGGTGTACGCGGCCGTGTCCGGGGCGGCGTACGCGACCGTGTCCGGGCCGGCGTACCCGGCCGGGTCGGGGGCGGCGTACCCGGCCGCGTCCGGGGCGGCCACGGCGCCGGCCGGCGCGAACCCGGTGACGGCCGACCGTACGCCCGACATCAGGGCCAGCGACACCGGCACCAGCGCCAGGCCCGCCAACAGGCCCTCCGCCGGCACCAGGCCGTTCCACAGGCCCGCGCAGCGCACGCAGTCGCGGGCGTGCCGAGCTATCCGCTTGCGCCACAGCGCCGAGGGCCGCCCGTCCCAGCCCGCCAGCACGGGCCGCAGGGCCTCGCACGGCGGGACCGCGTCGAGCGCCCGCACGACCACCCGGGCCGCCTCCAGCTGCGCCTTCATCCGCTGCACCCGGACGGCCGTGTGCTGCGGCGTCAGCTCCAGCGCCGCCGCCACCTCGGCCCGGGTCAGCTCACCGGCGCACTCCAGCCACCACAGCGACAGCAGCCCGCGGTCGTCCGGCTCCAGCCAGCGGGTCGCCCGGGCGGTCTCCTGCCGCTGCCCGGCCAGCTGAAGCCGGGCCACGGTGAGGTCGACGAAGTCGGCGCCCGGGTCGGCGAGTTCCTCGGCCGCCTCCAGACCGGCCGGGCCGGTCTGCCGGTCCTGCCAGTGCGCCCGTACCCGGTTCATGGCGATGGCCACCAGCCAGGACCGGAAGCTCTCCGGGGCGCGCAGCCCGCCGAGCCCGTCCAGCGCCCGCAGCATGGTGTCCTGGACGACGTCGTCGACGTCGTAGGAACCGCCCAGCGCCCGCCCGACGATGTTGTAGACGAGCGGGAGATGGCTGCTGACCAGGTCGTCCTGGGCCCGCGGGTCGCCCTCGCGGGCGGCCGTGACGAGCGCCGCGAGTGCTGCCGTGTCGTGGTGTGAACTCATGTGAAGATCCCTGTCCGTGCCGCCGGTCGATGATGCCCAATGCCTGGGAGACCGTCGTGTGGAGCGCAGATAACAGTTATCAGATGATCGGATTGAAAAGGGGGTGGGGTGGGCACAGCGTGGCAGGGGTAAGGTCCGTACCAATGCGCGGTCCATGGCACGACGAACGCCAAGGAAGCACCAGGGGAGGGTCCTTGTCCGTGTCCTCGTCGTCGTCCTCGTCCCGTGATCCGCACCGCGATCCGCATCCGTTCGCGGTGATCGCCGCCCAGCGGCTGCTGCCCGTCCTGCGCAGCACCGACGCGGACCTGGCCGTCCGGCAGACCGCCGGCCTGCTCGCCTCCGGCTGCCGGGCCGTGGAGCTGACCACCTCCACACCCGGCTGGGCGGGGGCAGTCGCCCGCACCGCCCCGCTCGCCGATGCCCACGGCCGCCCCGCCCTCATCGGCGTCGGCACCGTCACCACCGCCGCCCAGGCCGAAGCCGCGCTGGACGCCGGAGCCGGATTCCTCATCTCCCCCTACCCGGCGCCCGAGGTCCGCGCGGTCGCCCGGCGCCGCGAGGCGGTCTTCATCGAGGGCGGCTTCACCCCCGGCGAGATCGCCTCGGCCGTGCGGGCCGGCGGCTCCGCCAAGGTCTTTCCGGCACACGTGGGCGGCCCGCAGTTCATCCGCTCGCTGGCCGCGGTCCTGCCGGATGCGCTGATCATCCCGACCGGCGGGATCCGGCTCGCCGAGGTCCGCGACTGGCTCGACGCGGGCGCCGCCGCGGTCGGCATCGGCAGCGGCCTGCCGGCCGACCCCGCCGCACTGGCCGCCGTATTCGCCGACCTCGCGGTGCCGTGCGACGCGGACTGCGAACAGGCGGACTCCCGGTGACCGCCCCCGCCCCGGCGCCCGTCCCCGCGCCTGCCGGCGGTGGCGGTGGCGATGCCGGTTCCTGTTCCGGGTACGACGTCCTCGTCCTCGGCGAGGTCCTGGTTGAGATCCACACCGACAGCGCCCTCCGCGAGGCCGCCGACGGCACCGCCGCCCGGATCTCCTACTCCGGCGACGCACTCAACGCCGCGGCGGCCGCCGCGGCGGCCGGAGCCCGCACCGCCCTGCTGGCCGTCGTCGGCGAGGACGAACTGACCGTCCCGCTGCTGCGCCGGGCGGCCGTACTCGGCATCGACGTCACCCACGTACGCCGCGCACCCCGCCCCAACGGCGCCTACCTGCTCTCCGCAGACACCGAGGGCGACCGCGAGTTCGTCTACTGGCGCACCGGCAGCGCCGGCTCCACCCTCTCCGTCACCCACATCGACTCCTGGCGCGACCTGCTCACCGGCACTCCCGCCCTGATCACCAGCGGGATCACCGGCGCCCTCTCAGCGAGCAGCCGCGAGGCCGTGCTGGCCGCCGCCGAAGCCGTGCACCGCGCCGGCGGGCACCTTTCGTACGACCCCAACTTCCGCTCCCGGCTCACCGGCAGGGCCGAGGCCCGCGAACTCCTCGCCCGCCTCACCCCGTGGACCGGGCTGCTCAAGATTTCCTGTCCGGCCGATGCCCTCGCCCTGGTCGGGACCGACGACCCGGCCACGGCCGCTGCCCGCTGCCGCGAACTGGGGGCCCGTACGGTCGCGGTCACCGCCGGCCCCGACCGGCTGCTCCTGCACGACGGCACCGGCTCCGCCCACCTGCCCGTACCGGTCAACCCGCACCCGGTCGACGCCACCGGAGCCGGGGACTGCTTCACCGGCACCACCACCGCCCGGCTGGCGCTCGGCGACACCCTCGCCGACGCCGTCCGCCACGGCCTGGCGGCCGCCTCCCTTTCGGTGTCGGGCCGCGGCGGCACCGGACACGTGCCCTCCTTCACCGCCACGGCAGCCCTCGCTGCCGCTCACTCCTCTTCTTCCTCTTCTTCCTCTTCCTCCTCGCCCTACTGACAGGGGAGCGGATCGGTGACCCAGCCGGCCGCCAGGACGAGCTTCGAGGTGCGGTGGACGGCGAGGAAGCCGAAGGGGCGGTCGACGGAGAACGCGATCCGCCGGGCCCGGTGGCTCGGGGCCGGCCGCCGGCCGGCACCGGGCTGCTGGGCGACGGCCGTGACGGCGGCCGCCTCGAAACCGGCCGCGTGGAACCGGGCCAGCGCGGACTGGCGGGCCGACCCGACCGCAAGGGCCTTCGCACTGATCCCCGGGAAGTGCCCGTCGGCCGTGTCCGTGGCGGTCATCAGACCGAACAGCGGGGCATGGTCGAGGAGGTCGTGTTCCGAGCGGAGGGAGAACGCGACCGTCGCGATGCCGAGCAGCGGCTCCGGAGTGAGGGACTCCACGATGCGGACGGTCAGGCCGGGCCCGGCCGGCCCCTCGGGGAGGGCACCGCCGGTCGTGCAGGGTACGGGTCCGGAGGCGGCGGCGATGCCTGCGCCGACCACCTCACCGGGACGGGCGGCCGGCTCGCCGAGGAGGAGCTGGACGTCCACCCCGGCGGTGCCGGGTACGTCGAGCACGGTGACCGGACCGCCCGGCCCGGACACCACGCGTACCCGGTCGACCTGGCGCGTGGAGAGGGTCAGGCCGCGCAGCCGGCGCCCCGCCCAAGGGCCTTGGGACGTGGTCCTGCGGAACTCCCGGAACGGCTCGGCCCACTTCAGCCGCAGGGCCAGTGCCGAGGCGAGCACCAGCAGGGTGTCCTCGTCCAACACCACCGGCATGCGGTCGATCAGCCCGCCCGTCCGCTCCGCCGCCCAGCCGTCGAGGCTTGCGCGGTCGGTGTCCGCATCGCCGGTGAACAGGCCGCGGGTCCCCTCGGGGAGGCCCGCCGTCCAGCGCTCCTCCAGCGGCAGGTCCGAGCGCGCCCACAGGCCGGTCGCCGACTCCAGCCCCGGTACGGCCGCCAGCGCGCCCAGGAATTCCCGGGCCGCGGCGGCGGCTTCCTCGGCGGGTATGCCCAGCGCCTCCGTCAGTTCGGACCGGGCGGGGCCGGCCGCGCCGTCCGCCAGCAGGGCCAGCAGCGGCCAGACCCCGGCCGCCGTCAGGACCGTGCCGGCCGTACCCGTGTTGCCGCCGGCCGCCGCGTCCGCCCAGCGGGCGGTGAGCCGGTTCACCGCCCGTACCGTGGAATTCCTCATGCCGGGAGGGTACGTGGAGGGGGGCGCCGACGGGCCGGAGTGTCTTCCGCGGCCCGGCGGCGCCGGTCTGGGGCCCGGGTTGCCGGTCCGGGATGCCGGGTTGCCGGTCCGGGGTGCCGGGTGCCGGTCCGGGGTTGCCGCCCGGTCAGCGGCCGCGCAGGCCCCGGTCGACCGCCGTCATCAGCTCGCCGTCCGCCGTGTCCGCGTCGAGCGACCAGAACATGGCCCCGCCCAGGCCGTGTTCACGGATGTACGCGGTCTTCGTGCGCAGCACCTGCGGATCGTCGTACGTCCAGAGCGTGTTGCCGTCGAACAGCCAGGCGTGCCCGCCGCGCCGGTCCCGGAACACCTGGTACGCGCCGCTGTCCGCCAGCTTCTTCAGCGCCTTGTAGTCCTCGTACCCGGCCGACCAGGTCGCCGGGGCCGGGCCCGTCGCGGGCTGCCCCATGCCGTCCCCGCCGCCGCTCACGCCGGTCCAGCCCTGCCCGTAGAACGGCATGCCCATCACCAGCTTGTGCGCGGGTGCGCCGCGCCGCAGCCAGGCGTCCACGGTGCCGTCCACGCTGAAGTCGCCGCGCGCGTACAGCGCGGATTGCTGGGCGGTGGTCCGCTCGCCCGACACGTGGAAGTCGTACCCCTGCAGGGTGACGAAGTCGAGGTCCCGCATGATCCTGCGGACCTCGAAGCCCGCGTCGATCTTCGCCGGGGCGGTCGGCACGAAGGCCGTCAGCTCGTACTTCCGCTGCTGGGTGCGCCCGTACGCGTCCAGCTGGGCGCGGAACTCGCGGACCAGCTCGGTGAAGTTCCGCTTGTCCTCCGGCCGGAACTTCGTGTCGCTGTCGCCCTCGGAGCCGGGCCACTCCCAGTCGAGGTCGATGCCGTCGAAGATGCCGGCCGCGGCGCCCGCGCCGCCGCGGCTGCCGTCCTGCGGCAGGTTCCCCTTGATATAGAGGTCGATGCAGGACTGGACGAACGCCTTGCGGGAGGCGGGGGTGAGCGAGGCGTCGGAGAAGTGGGTGGACCAGCTCCATCCGCCCAGCGAGATCAGCACCTTGAGGTGCGGGTGCTTGGCCTTGAGTTCCCGCAGCTGGTTGAAGTTGCCGGCGACCGGCTGCTCCCAGTCGTCGGCGACCCCGTCGACGGAGTCGGCGGCGTCCAGCGGGCGGACGTAGTCGGCCCAGGCGTCGGCCTCGCCGGGCACGTTCCCGGTGAAGCACTTGCCGTCCGCGCTCACGTTGCCGAAGGCGTAGTTGATGTGGGTGAGCTTGGCCGCGGTACCACTGGTGTCGAGGTCCTGGACCTGGAAGTCGCGGCCGTAGACGCCCCATTGGGTGAAGTAGCCGACCCGCTTGTGGGAACGGCCGTGGTGGCGGTCGCCGGAGTCGCCGCCGGTACCGGTTTCGGCGCTTGCGGCGGGTGCGAACGCGGCCAGGAGGGAGAGGGAACAGGCGGCGACGGCCAGCCTGCCGAGCATGCTGCGGCGCATGGGCTTCCTTTGCTGAGGATGCGGGTCGTATGCGTCGTGCGTCGTGCGTCGTGCATGCCGGAAACTATTGGTCTGGACCAGAGCGGTCAAGAGGGGGTGGCGCGCCATACTGGCGGCCATGGACCCTCTCGACTCGGCCGACCCGCTCGCCGTCGCCGTCACCGCGGCCATCCGGCAAGGCGACCTCCCGGCCCTCGCCGGACTCCTGGCCGACCGCCCCGGGCTGGCCGGCACCAGGATCGTCCGGTGCGGCGAGGCCGCCGGCGAGCGGAGCCTGCTGCACATCGCCACGGACTGGCCCGGGCACTGCCCGAACACGGCCGCCGTCATCGCGACCCTGGTCGCGGCCGGGGCCGATCCGGACGCCCGCTTCATCGGCCGGCACCGGGAGACCCCGTTGCACTGGGCCGCCGGCAACGACGACGTCCCGGCCCTCGACGCGCTGATCGCCGCGGGCGCCGACATCGAGGCCCCGGGCGGCGTCATCGGCGGCGGCACCCCGCTCGCCGACGCCCGAGGCTTCGGCCAGTGGCGGGCCGCCCGCCGCCTGCTGGAACACGGCGCCCGCGCCGACCTCCAGGACGCGGCCACCCTCGGCCTGACGGACCGGGTCGAGGCATTCCTCGCCGCCCCCGAACCGCCGACCTCCGAGGACATCACCCACGCCTTCTGGGGCGCCTGCCACGGCGGCCAACTCCCGACCGCCCGGCTCCTCCTGCACCACGGAGCGGACCCGCACCGGGTCGGCCACGACGGACTCACCCCCCTCGCCATCGCCCGCGCCCAAGGCGCCACGGACGTCGTCGACTGGCTCGCCACCCGGACAACCGAGGCCGCGGCCACCGACTGACTACGGGGGACGTCCGCCAGGAAGCCGGATCGGGCGTGATCTCATGGCCCGGTCCCCGTCCGCCGACCGAACGGAGCCGCCGATGGCCGGGCCCGACCCCCTCCACCTCACCGTGCTGGGCAGCGCCACCCCGTACCCCGCCCCGGACAACCCCTGCTCCGGCTACCTCCTCGTGCACGCCGGCACCCGGCTCTGGGTGGACGCCGGCACCGGCACCCTTGCCGCCCTGCAGCGGCACGCCCGCATCGACGCCCTCGACGGCATTTGGATCTCCCACCTCCATGCCGACCACTGCGCCGACCTCCTCACCGCCTACTACGCGCTGTGCTACGCCGACATCCAACTCACCACCCCCATCCCGCTGTTCGGCCCGCCCGGCATCGCCGACCGGCTCGCCGCCTTCCTCACCAACGGCCCGACCCGCAGCCCCGTGGAGTCCGCCTTCGCCGTACACGAGCTGTACGACGGCCACACCGCCCGGGTCGGCCGGCTCAGCCTCACCAGCCGGGCGGTCGAACACGGTCTGCCGGCCTTCGCCCTCCGCGCAGAGGCCGACGGTGCCTCGCTCGTCTACTCCGGCGACTGCGCCCCCTGCCCGGCCCTCACCGGCCTCGCGGCCGGCTGCGACCTCCTGCTCTGCGAGGCCGACGGCACGCCCGACGGCCACCACACCCCCGAGCAGGCCGGCGCCACCGCCGCAGCCGCCGGCGCCGGCCGGCTCATCGTCACCCACGTCGGGCACACCCTCACCCCCGAGCAGGCGGTGGCGCGGGCCGCCACCCGCTTCCCCGGCCCGATCGCCCACGCCACCCCGGGCCGCACCTTCACCACCGCGTAGGGACCCGCGTCAGGCCAGGCGTACGGTCACCACCTGACTCGCCCCCGCCGCCCCATTCAGGCTCCCGAACTCCAGCCGCAGCGCGGCGCCCGGGGTGGCTGAGACGACGGTGGCGGGGCGGGACAGGACTGCCGTGACCGGGCGGTGCCAGGTGACCGTCAGTGCCGACCGGGTGCGGGTCGGATCCGATATGCAGACCGCCGCCGTTCCGTCCGGCCGTTCCCGCACGGTCACCGAGCACGGGCCGTCCGCCTCCACCGGGCCGGCGCGGCCGGGGCCCCAGAAGTTGGCCCCGGTGAAGCCGAGGGAGGGCACGGAGACGGCTTGGACGACGGGGGAGTTGGCGAGGAACCGCAGCCAGTCCGGCGCGGCGGCCCGGGCTGCGGTCTGGGCCGCCGTGGCCCCGGGAAGCATCTGGTAGGCGTACCCGCCGGCGGTCGGGTCGGTGCCGTGGTCGTACCAGAGGGTGAGGTAGCGGCGGGTCAGGGCGGTGGCACTGCCACCGGTGTTGATGTCCTGCCATCTGCCGGTACGCGCCTCCCGCAGGGCCCGGAACGCGCCGCCGCCCGACAGGACATAGCCGCCGAAGCCCGCCAGGTGGGCCCAGCCCGGGCCGGGGAAGGAGGCCGTCCATCCCAGGGTGGCGGGCTGCACCGTGCCGCCGACGGTCAGCGCGTGGCTGCCGGCCGCCCCCAGATTGCGGTTGTCGACCACCGATTCGACCTTCGTCCCGTCCGTGCAGGCGATGCCCGCGCCCAGGCAGACGATGGTGTCGGCCAGGAAGAACCAGGACTTGCGCGCGGTGAGCGTGCTCGACAGGCCCCTGAGGTGCTGGCCGGCCGAGGCGAACTCCCCGTCACTGCTGCCGCCCACCCAGTCGGCGGCCGGCCGGGACGCTCCCCAGGGGCCGCCGGCGGCGTCGGCGAGCGGTGTGCGGGAGACGGTGGTCCCCGGCAGCCGGTACGGGTCCACGGTGGGCCAGAACGCGTCCGAGTACTGGCCGTTGCCGTAGGAGCCGCCCCACCAGAACAGCATTCCGCTGCCGGTGTGCCAGCCGCGCAGGTTCTCCCCGTTGCCCGTCTCGTAGTGGGCGATCCGCCGCGAGGCCATGCTCAGCGAGGCCGCCCACCCGGGTCTGCGATGGGTGGCCCGGTCCATGGCCGCGAACAGCCGGTGGCCCATCGGCTCGGGCAGTGCCGTCACCGCGGGATCCGCTGTCACCGCGGTCAGCTGGGCCAGCGCGGACACCCCCAGGGTCCGGTCGTCCTGGGGCCGGCTGTAGTAGTCGCGGGCCGTCCACCCCTTCACCAGCCCGCGCCAGCGGGCCCGCTCGCCGGCGCTCGCGGCCTCGCCCAGCAGCAGGATCCCGGCGAGCACCGCATGGCCGCGGGTGTGGTCGTCCTGCTGCACCTGGAGCACATCGGCGGCCTGCAGCCCCCGGCTGACGGCCCGGCCGGACACCCCGTCCATCATCAGCCCGTTGAACAGGAACGGCGCCCAGGCCCCCTCGACCGCGTCGAACACGATCTGCGCCGCCGGATCCCGCACCTCCCAGGGAGTGCCCTTCAGCATCCCGAACAGCATGCCCAGCCCGCCGAGCAGCACCGACCCGTACGTTCCGGTGTACGGCACCCACGTGTGCTGGATGAACGAGCCGTCCCGGTACAGCCCGTCCCCGGAGGAGACGTACGGAAAGACCGGCGAGAGGGCGTCCCGGGCCAGGGCGATCCGGGCGTCGTTCCGCCCGAGTACCCCGCGCAGGGCCAGCACCCGGCACAGATCGACCCGGTTCGCCCCGGTGCTGGTCCCCGCGTACGAGGCGACGGCCGACTCCGGCACGAAATGGTCGACGGCCGCGCACCAGTCGCCGATCTGCGTGCCCGTCAGCTCGGGACGGATCAGGGCGCAGATGTCCAGCAGGGCCTGCGGGGCACCGATCTGCCAGCAGTACCAGTTGCCGAAGCGGACCTGTCCGGCGTGGTAGACCTCGGTGTGCAGATGGTCGAGCCCGGTCAGCAGGGCCGCCCGCAGCCCGCCGTCGCCGGTCAGCCCGGTCCCGGGACGGACCCAGGCCTCGGCCATGGTCCGCAGCCGCTGGTAGCTGCGCATCATGCGGTCGGAGTACGCGAACGACTCGGTGTCCAGGTCCGGCTCCGGATCCGCGAAGTCCAGATCCGGCCAGAGCGATCCGGGCACCGGGGCCATGGCCCCGCACCAGTCGCCCGCCACCGTGCCGAGCTCCGCCAGCCGGGAACGGAACGGCTCGGCGTCCGCCGGATGGTGCCCGCCCAGGGTGAGGGCCACCCAGGTCGCGCGCATGCTGTCATGGACGTCCACCGGTGCGGCGGTCGCCGGCCCCGTGGGCCCTCCGAGCAGGAACGCGCCGCCGCCCGCCGCGGAGAGGAACGCGCGCCGGCTCCACACTGATGCCATCGGAGTTCTCCTTTCTGCCTGTCAGTCCCGTGCCTGCCGGTCAGTCCCGTGCCGTCATGCCACGTGCTTTCGGTAGCCGTCGATCACCTCCCGCAGCACCTCACCCCCGTCCCTGGCCCACAACCCCGGATGGAAGATCTCCACCTCGACCGGCCCCCGGTATCCCGCGCCATCCGCCAGCTCCCGGAAGCCCCGCAGATCGATGCACCCCTCACCCAGCCGGCCACGCCCCAGCAGCACCCCCTCCGGCAGCGGGGTGACCCAGTCGGCGACCTGGACGGACACGATCCGCCCGCCGGCTCCGGCCCGGCGCAGCTCCCCGGCCAGCCGCTCGTCCCACCACAGGTGGTAGGAATCGGCCACCACGCCCACCTGCTCGGCGGGGAACCGCTCGGCGATGTCCAGGGCCTGGCCGAGGGTGGACACCACGCACCGGTCGGCGGCGAACATCGGGTGCAGCGGCTCGATGCCCAGCCGGACCCCGTGCACGGCGGCCCACGGCGCGAGCTCGCCCAGGACGTCCGCGATCCGCTCCCGCGCCCCCACCAGGTCCCGGTCCCCCTCCGGCAGCCCGCCCGAGACCAGCACCAGCACACCGGCGCCGAGTTCCGCGGCCTCCTCCACCGCCCGCCGGTTGTCGGCCAGCGCGGCAGCCCGGCCCGACGGATCCGCCGCGGTGAAGAATCCGCCCCGGCACAGCGAGCTGACCCGCAGCCCGGCCCCGGAGACCAGCGCGGCGGTCTCCCGCACCCCGAACCGGCGCACCGGGTCCCGCCACAGCCCGACCGCCCCCACCCCGGCCGCCGCACAGCCGGCCACCAGCTCGGGCAGCGACCACTGCCGGACGGTCTCCTGATTGAGGCTCAGCCGCTCCGGCGCCCGGCTCACGACCCCACTCCGTGTACCGCGAGGAGCTGCCGCATCCGGTGCTCGGCCAGTAGCGGGTCGGGGAACAGGCCCAGCAGATCCGCCTGTTCGTACGCGGTGGCCAGGTGGGGGAGGGAACGGGCCGACTGGAACCCGCCGACCATGGTGAAGTGCGCCTGATGTCCCGCCAGCCAGGCCAGCAGCACCACTCCCGTCTTGTAGTAGCGCGTCGGCGGAGCGAACAGATGCCGGGACAAGGGCACCGTCGGATCCAGCAGACCCCGGAAGCCGACGCGGTCGCCCCGGTCCAGGGCGAGCGCGGCCCGCGCGGCCAGCGGGGCGATCGGATCGAAGATCCCCAGCAGGGCGTCCCCCGTCAGCTCCCCGTCCCCCTCGATCAGCTCCGGATAGTGGTAGTCGTCCCCCGTGTAGCAGCGCACCCCCTCGGGCAGCCGCCGCCGCAGGGCCACCTCGCGGCCGGCGTCCAGCAGGGACACCTTGATGCCGTCGACCTTGTCCGGACACTCGGCGATGATCTTCAGCAGGACCTCGGCGGCCTCGTCGAGATCCTCCCGGCCCCAGTAGCCGGCCAGCCCCGGGTCGAACATCGGGCCCAGCCAGTGCAGCACCACCGGCTGCGCGGACTGCCGCAACAGCCCGCCGTACACCTCCAGATAGTCCTCCGGGCCCCGCGCCGCCGAGGCCAGCGCCCGCGAGGCCATCAGCACCGCCCCCGCCCCGCAGTCCTCCACATGCGCGAGCTGCTCCTCGTACGCCGCCGTGATCGCCGCCAGGGAGTGCGGGCCGCCGGGCGGGAGCTGGTCCGTGCCCACACCGCACAGGATGCGGCCGCCCACCGCCGCGGCCTCGGCCGCCGAACGCCGGATCAGCTCCGCCGCGGCCGGCCAGTCCAGGCCCATCCCGCGCTGCGCGGTGTCCATCGCCTCGGCCACACCCAGACCCTGCGCCCACAGCCGGTGGCGGAACGCGAGCGTGGCCTCCCAGTCCACGGCGGGCCCGGCCTCCGCCGCGGCGGACAGGGGGTCGGCGACCACATGGGCGGCCGCATGGAACCGGCGGCTGCGGGCCGGCGGGCAGTTCAGCGGGGGCAACGGCTCGGTGCCGGGCCGGTGCACCCGGTACCCGCCGTCGGCCCCCGGGAGCCGGATGCTCACAGGACCACCTCCGGGACCGCCAGCCGGCGGCCCTCCGCCGCGGAACGCAGCCCCAGCCCGGCCAGTTGCACCCCGCGCGCCCCGGCCAGCAGATCCCACCGCCACGGATCGCCCAGCACCACATGCCGCAGGAACAGCTCCCACTGGGTCTTGAAGCCGTTCTCCCACTCCGTGTTGTCCGGGACCTCCTGCCACTGGGACCGGAACGCCTCCGCCTGCTCGAGGTCCGGATTCCACACCGGTTTGGGCGTACCCGCCCGGTGCTGGATCCGGCAGCCGCGGAGCCCCGCGACCGCCGAGCCCTCCGTCCCGTCGACCTGGAACTCCACCAGCTCGTCACGGTGCACCCGCACCGCCCAGGAGGAGTTGATCTGCGCCACGGCACCGCCCGCCAGTTCGAACAGGGCGTATGCGGCGTCGTCGGCGGTCGCCTCGTAGGGCTTGCCCTCCTCGTCCCAGCGCCGGCCGATGTGGGTCCGGGTGACGGCCTGCACCGACCGGACCGGGCCGAACAGCTCGTGCAGCAGGTACTCCCAGTGCGGGAACATGTCGGCGACGATCCCGCCGCCGTCCTGGGCCCGGTAGTTCCAGGACGGGCGCTGGGCCGGCTGCCAGTCCCCTTCGAACACCCAGTAGCCGAACTCCCCGCGCACCGACAGGATCCGGCCGAAGAAGCCGCCGTCGACCAGTCGTTTCAGCTTCAGCAGGCCCGGCAGGAACAGCTTGTCCTGGACCACCCCGTGTCTGACCCCGGCGGCCTCGGCCAGCCGGGCCAGCTCCAGCGCCGCCTCGAAGGACAGGGCGGTCGGCTTCTCGCAGTACACGTGCTTGCCGGCAGCGAGCGCCTGCCGGACCGCGGCCTCCCGGGCTCCGGTGACCTGCGCGTCGAAGTAGATCTCGACCTCGGGGTCGGCGAGCACCTCCGCCAGGTCGGTGCCGACGTGCTCCAGGCCGTGCCGTTCGGCGAGGGCGCGGAGGGCCGGCTCCCGGCGGCCCACCAGCACCGGCTCCGGCCACAGCACCCGGCCGTCCCCGAGATCCAGCCCGCCCTGCTCCCGCAGCGCGAGCACGGACCGGACCAGATGCTGGCGGTACCCCATCCGCCCGGTCACGCCGTTCATGGCGATCCTGATCGTCCTGCGTTCCACGATGGCCCCCTCCTGTGGCAGTACTGGCTGACACTTGATAGAAAGCGCTTTCACTGCGATCCAGGCTAGGTCCGCCAACCGCTCCGATACAAGACACGAACGGGTGATAGAAAGCGCTTTCTCGATCGGGCAGTATGGAGAGAGACGACGTGAATGAGACGATGGCGCGGAAGCCGAGGAGGGGTGGAACATGGCGGTGACTCTTGCCGAGGTCGCGGCGCACGCAGGCGTCTCGCCCGCGACCGTGTCCCGGGTGCTCAACGGCGGCTACCCGGTAGCGGGCGGCACCCGTACCCGGGTGGAGCGGGCCGTCGAGGAGCTCGGCTACATCGCCAACGGGCCCGCCAGGGCGCTCGCCGCCGCCACCTCCGACCTGGTCGGCGTCCTGGTCCACGACGTGGCCGACAGCTTCTTCGGCATCCTCGCGGGATCCCTGCAGAACGAGCTCGGCCCGGCCGGCCGGCCCGGCGGCGGCCGCCTCGCCGTGGTCTGCAACACCGAAGGCGCCCCCGCGGCCGAACTCGCCTACCTCACCCTCATGGAGGGCCAGCGGGCCGGCGGCATCGTCCTCACCGGCGGCGCCGTCGAAGAACCCGACCACACCGAGGCACTCACCGCCCGGGTCTCCCGACTGGCCGGCGCCGGCACCTCCGTCGTGCTCTGCGGCCGCCCCCCGCTGCCCGTGCCGGACGGACTGCCCGTCGCCACCGTCATGTTCGACGACCACGCGGGCGCCTTCCGACTCGCCGAACACCTCCTCGCCCTCGGCCACCGCCGCATCGCCTACATCGCCGGACCTCCCGGCCTCAGCACCACCCGGGCGCGGCTGGCAGGCCACCGCGCCGCCCTGCACCGGCACGACCCCGCCCTCGCGGACGCCTGCGCCGCCCTCACCGTGCACGCGGGCTTCGAGCGGTCCGCCGGCTACGACGCCACCCGTGAACTGCTCCGCCGAGCCGAGCCGTTCACCGCCGTGGTCGCGGCCAACGACACCATCGCCCTCGGCGTCGCCGCCGCCCTGCGCGAGCAGGACATACGCATCCCGGAGGACGTCTCCGTGGCCGGCTTCGACGACCTGCCGTTCTGCGTGGACACCGCCCCGCCCCTCACCACCGTCCGGGTCCCGCTGCGCGCGGCCGGGGTGCTCGCCGCCCAGCTGGTCACCGGCCGCAGGCAGCCCCCGCCCGGCGGTATCACCACCCTGCCCACCGAATTGATGGTGCGCGGTTCCACCGCGCGCCCACCCGCGAGGAAGCGACCATGAAGTACGCCTTCTCCACGCTCGGCATCCCGGGGCGGACCGTCGCGGAGACCGCCTCCCTCGCCGCCGAGCACGGATTCGACGGTGTGGAACTGCGCGCCCACGCCGAGGAGCCGCTCCACCCCGGCACCCCGGCGGCCGACCGCGCCGCGGCCGTCCGGACCTTCGCCGCGGCCGGGATCACCATCCTCACCGTCGCGGGCTACGCCAAGGTCGCCGCGGCGGGGGAGGACGACCCGGTCCTCGCCGAACTGCTCTCCCTGGTCGTCCTCGCCGCCGACCTCGGCGCCGCCTTCGTCCGGGTCTTCCCCGGCGGCGGCCACCTCGCGGAGCGGGAGGCCGACGCCCACGCGGTGCGGCGGCTCTCGGCCGCCGCTCCCTTCGCCGAACGCCACGGCGTGCGGATCCTGCTGGAGACCCACGACTCGCACCGCACCGGCGCCGCCACCGCTCGGGTGCTGGACCGGGTCGGCCATCCGGCGGCCGGCGCGCTGTGGGACGTACTCCACCCGTGGCTGGGCGGGGAGTCCCCGGAGGACTCCCGGCAGGCCCTGGCCGGGCACCTGGGGTACGTCCAGGTCAAGGACGTGGCCTCGGCGACGGAGCTGACCCCGCTCGCGCTGGGTGCCGGGGTGCTGCCGCTCGCGGAGGCCGTGGCCGCCGTACCGCCGGACGGCTGGCTCTGCTGGGAGTACGAGAAGCGCTGGTATCCCGACGCCGCCGAGCTGCCCGGCCAGCTCACCCGGGGCCGGGAACACCTGGCGGCACTGGCCGGGCGGGCAGGACCGACCGTGTAGCCCCGTTAGGCGGAGCAGGTGCAGGCGGAGCAGGTTCGAGCAGAGCAGGTTCAAACCGAGCAGGTTCAGGCGGAGTGGGTGAGCCGCCCCGGGTCCACCGGGTACCGGAAGGCCAGCCCCTGCCCGTACCGCTCCAGTTCCGCCACCGCGGTCGCCGCCAGCCGGTCCAGCTCGCCGCCCAGCGAACCAGCGACGTGCGGGGTGAGCAGGACGTTCGGCAGGCCGAACAGCGGCGAGGAGGCAGGCAGCACCTCCGGCTCGGTGTGGTCCAGTACGGCATGCAGCCGCCCCGGCACCAACTCCCGGACCAGGGCCTCGGTGTCGACCAGCGAACCCCGCGCGGTGTTGATCAGCGTGGCTCCGTCCGGCATCAGCGCCAGCCGGGCCGCGTCCAGCAGATGCCGGGTCTCGGGGAGCGCCGGGGCGTGCAGGCTCAGCACGTCGCTGCGGCGCAGCAGTTCCTCCAGCCCGCAGGCCTCGGCGCCGAGCGCGGCCAGCTCGTCCGGATCGGCGTACGGATCGTGGACGAGCACCCGAAGGTCGAAGGGGTGCAGCAGCTCCAGTACCCGCCGCCCGATCCGGGAGGCCCCGACCAGCCCGACCGTCCGCCGGTAGTTGCCGACGGCCGGATACCCGCCCAGCAGGTCCACCCGGCCGCGGGCGGTCCGGTAGGCGTGCGCCGACTCCAGCACCCGCTTGTTGGCGAAGAGGATCGCGGCCAGGGTGTACTCGGCGACGGGCAGCGCGTTGGCGGCGGCCGCGCTGGACACCAGCAGTCCGCGCTCCCAGCAGGCTCCGGTCACATGGTTCTTGACGCTGCCCGCCGCGTGCACCACCGCCCGCAGGGCCGGCATCCGCTCCAGGGCGGCCGCGTCCACCGGCGGGCAGCCCCAGCCGGTGAAGAGCACCTCGGCCTCGCGCAGCCGGTTCCGGAACACCGGATCGGCCGGTGCGAAGTCGGTGAACAGCAGTTCCGGGTCCACATCGGCGACCCGCAGCAGCGCTGGCAGCGCCCGACCGGGGAGCAGGGCCGCCCGGGTGTCGGCGCTCATGGCGAGCACGGTCCTCGGCCGGCGGTGACGGTCGGTCATTTCACGGCTCCTGCGGTGAGTCCCGAGCGCCAGAACCGCTGGAGGCCCAGGAAGGCCAGCACGAGCGGGACCACGGAGACCAGCGAACCCGCGATCACCAGCGGGTAAAGCTCCGGCTGTTGGTAGACGCTCCGGTTCCACATGAACAGGCCGAGACTGACCGGGTAGAGCCGCTCGTCGTTCAGCATGAGCAGGGCGCCGTAGAAGTTGTTCCAGATGGCGGTGAAGGTGAACAGGAAGATGGTCACGAACCCCGGCCACAGCATGGGGAACGACACGCGGGTGAAGATCCGCAGCTCACCCGCCCCGTCCACCCGGGCGGCGGCCACCACCTCGTCCGGCACGTACCCTTCCGCGAACACCCGGGCCAGATAGACCCCGAAGGGGTTCACCAGGGCCGGAACCAGATACGCCCAGTAGGTGTTGACCGCGCCGGCCGCCGAGGCCATCAGGTAGAGCGGCAGCTGGAGCACGGTCGCGGGCACCAGGATTCCGGCCAGCACCACGCCGAACAGCGACTCCTTGTGCCGGAACGCGTAGGCGTGGAAAGCGTATCCGCAGGCCGTGCTGATCAGCGCGGAGAGGAGGGACCCGGTGAGCGTGTAGAACAGGCTGTTGGCCAGCCAGCGTCCGAAGATCCCGTCGTTGTAGGCGAAGAGATCGCCGAGGTTGGCGAAGAGGCTGAACTCGCCGAGGGAGTAGGGGTCGGTGGCGAACAGGTCCCGCCGGTTCTTGGTGGCGGCGAGGACCAGCCACACCAGGGGCAGCAGGGTGTAGCCGGCGACCAGCAGCAGCGCCGCGTTGACGGCGGTCCTGGACAGCATCCGCCGGCCGGGGGTGAGGATCATGAGGCCCTCCAGCGGTTGCCGAGCCGGGTGACGACGTACGAGGCCGCGCCCGCGACCAGCGCGAGCAGCAGGGCGCTCGCCGCCGCCAGCCCGTAGTCGTGGGCCTTGAACGCGGCGCTGAAGATGTACATGGTCGGAGACCAGGACTCACCCATCTCGGTGGCCCTCAACTGCAGCAACTCCGGGGCGTCGAAGAGCTGGATGGCGCCGACGCAGGTGAACAGGACCGTGAGGATGACGGTCGGCCGGATGCTCGGCACCTTCACCTGGAACGCGGTCCGCAGCGGGCCGGCCCCGTCCATGGTGGCCGCCTCCAGGGTCTCCCGCGGGATGGCCTGGAGACCGGCAAAGAAGATGATCATGTTGTATCCGGTCCACTGCCAGGCGGAGACGTTGACCACCGAGAACAGGGCCTCGTCGCGGCCGAAGAAGTCCCACTCGAGTCCGGCCGACCCGAGCAGTTCGTGCACCGGACTCAGGCCGGGTGTGTAGAGGTAGAGCCAGATGACCGCCGCGATCAGGCCGGGGACGGCGTGCGGCAAGTAGAAGGCGATCTGGAAGAACCGCTTGGCCCGCGCGAGCGCGGAGTCGAGCAGCAGGGCCAGCAGCAGGGCGCCGCCGACCATGACCGGGATGTAGAGCAGGCAGTAGACGGCGATGTGGCGGAAGGACGCGAGGAAGAGGGGGTCGGCCAGCGCCTCGGCGTAGTTGCCGAGGCCGCTGAACACCCGCTCGCTGCCGCCGAAACCGAGACCGGACTGCTCCTCGCGGAAGAGGCTCAGCCAGGCGGCGTAGCACACCGGGGCGATGGTCACGAGGGCGAAGAGGAGGAAGAAGGGCGCCATGAAGAGCGCGATGGCGCCGCGGCCTGGGCGCAGGCCCCCGGCGGTGCCACCGGCTGCCTGCCGACCTGCCTTTCCGTCCGCTTTCCGGTCCGCTTTCCAGCCGGCTTTCCGGTCCGCATTCCGGTCCGTCCGGCCTGCCCTCCGGTCCGGCTTCCGCTCTGCCTTTCGGTCTGTCGCCCGGGCCGACCCCGTGGCCGGGGCCTGTGGGGCCGGCGGAGGTGTGGCGGGGCGCTGCATCAGCCCGCCAGCCCGAGGCCGCGGTCCCTGACGGCCTTCTCGGCGGCGACTTGGCCCTCGGTCAGGGCCTTGACCAGGTCCGCCCCGGCCGCACCCTGCGCCGCGGTGACCTGGAGCTGCGCCGGACCCCAGGTCCATCCGGGCAGGATGGTGGCCGCGGCCTCGTCGGCGAGGGCGTACGGGTCCTGCCCGGCGAAGTACGCGGGGTCGAAGAGCTTTGCGGCGGCCGCACGCATGCCGGGGTTGGCGGGCAGGGCACTGCTCGGTGCCTTCAGCGAGCTGAGCCGGGCCTTCACCGCCTCCGGCTCGGTGGTCACCCAGGCGATGAACTCGGCCGCGGCGCGGCTCTGCCTGCTGCCCTTGGGCACGATGTAGGAGGTGCCGCCGTACATGCCGGTGGCGGGCTTGCCGTCCCAGGTGGGCAGCGGCGCGATGCCCCACTTGCCCTTCAGGTCGGGGTAGGCGGTGAGGAAGGTGCCCGCCGTCCAGGCGGCCCCGATGACGGTGGCCACCTTGCCGGTGGAACGTTCCTTCGCCTCGCCTTCGCCCCACAGCGGGGTCTTGGAGGCAAGCCCCGAGGCCAGCAGCCCGTTCCAGTACTCGGCGACCTTCCGGGAGGCCGGGTCGTCGATCGAGACCTTCCAGGCGTTCCCCTCGGTGCCGTACCACTTGGCTCCCGCCTGCCAGGCGAGTCCGGCCAGCAGAGCGGGGTCACCGCCCCCGAAGTTGGTGATCCGCACCGATGGATCGGCCTTGTTGATCCTCTCCGCGGCCTGCCGGTACTCCGCCCAGGTCTTCGGCACGGCCACCCGGTGCTTCTCGAAGATGTCCTTGCGGTAGAAGAGTTCGAGCGGAGTGACGTCGAAGGGCACGGCCCAGGTCTTGCCGCCGAGGTTCACCAGCGACTGCACCGCTGCGGGGAACTTCTCCGAGACCAGCTTGCCCGAGGTCGGGCTCAGATCCTCCAGCTGGCCGCTGCTGGCGAACTCGGGGAGCGCGGAGTAGTCCATCGTCGCCACGTCCGGCGCGTTGCCGCCCTTGATGGCGTTGGAGAGCTTGGCCGCGCCGTCCGGCCCGCCCGGGACCGCCGAGAACTTCACCTGGATGTTCTTGTGCGTCCGGTTGAAGGCGTCGGCGGTCTGCTGCGCTCCCGCGGTCGAGGACCAGTAGGTGAGGGTGACCGGCCGGTCCGCCGAGCCGGCGGAGCCGGAGCCGGAATCCGCCGGGTCCTGCCCGCCGCCGCAGGCGGTGGCGAGCAGGGCCAGCGAGGCGGCCGAAGCGGTCAGAGCGAGTCGGGGCAGGCGGAAGTGACGCGACAGCGGCATGGGTGCCTCCTGTGGACGACCGCCCGGGCGGCGGCGTACGCGGGTGAACGCCGCCCATCTTTTGGTCGAACACGCACACCGTCAAGAGCGAATGCGCGAATCGATCGAAACAATCATTTCCAGTGATCACCCGCCTATCCGAATCCGCCCGGAACTCCTCTTATGAGCGAATGGTCAGCCGGGGGAGCAGTTCCAGATGGCGTCCCGGGGCCCGGTCCCGGCCGCTGCCGCGGGTGAGCCGGTCCAGCAGCAGGTCCGCCGCCTGGGCGCCCACCTCCCGCTTGGCCGGGGCGACCGCCGACAGCGGCACGTCGGCCAGCCCCGCCACCTCGTCGTCGTACGCGACCACGGCCAGGTCCTCCGGCACCCGGACGCCGCGCGCCTGCAGCTGCGGGATCAGCATGATCGCGTCGGTGTCGCTGTGGATCAGCGCGGCGGTCACCCCGCCCGTGGCGACCGCCGCGCACAGGTAGTCGAGGGTCAGGGAGAACCGGTCGGCCGCCGTCACGGGCTCCGGGCCGGTCGGCGGCCACGGCGGAGCGGGCTCCAGCCCGAGTGCGGCCACCGCTGCCTCGTAGCCGGTCCGCAGCCGTGCCGTGGTGGGCGTCTGCCGGCTGGCCAGCGCGACCCTGCGGTGTCCCAGCCCGGCCAGATGCCGCACCGCGCGAGCCGCCCCGTGGGCGTGGTCGGAGCTCACCCGGTCCAGGTCGGCCGCCGGGTGCCCCGGCGGCGCCCACCGCTCCACCAGCACCGTCGGCACCCCCAGCTCGGCGGTCCAGGCGCCCTCGCCCGGCTCCGGCGACCCGGCCTCCCAGTTCGGGGTCAGCAGCAGGCCGTCCGCGCCGGTCGACAGCAGCCGGTCCGCCTGGGTCCGGTCCTCGCCCGCCAGGTATCCGGTCAGCCCCACGGTCAGGCGCGCGCCGCGCGCTTCGACCGCCTCCCGGGACCCGCGCACCACATCGGCGTAGTAGTACTCGGTGGTCGGAACCACCATGCCGACCACCAGCCCCTCGGCGTCCCGGGCGGGCGCCGCCCCGGCCCGGCCGGCCGCCGCGACCGCCGCCGCACCCGCACCTGCAACCGGCGCCGTGCCCGTGCCCGGCGCCGTGCCCGGCGCCCCCGTCGTGCCGGTGGCCGCGCCGATGGCCGTGCCCGGCGTCGCCCCCGGCCCCTCCACCCGGCTGATCACCCCGTGCATCCGCCGGATCTCGCCCCGGGCCGCCATCGCCTCGATGTCCCGGCGCAGGGTGACGGGGGAGACGCCGAGCTCGGCCGCGACATCGCTGACCCGCGCGCTTCCGCGGGCGCGTACGAGAGCGAGCACCTGTGCCTGGCGCTGGTCCACGTGTGGTCTCAAGACGTCCCCCTCGGGTGGTGTGCGGTCGCGAGCTCATCATAGTGAATCGAAACGATCGATTTGATCGATTCTGCTCAACTGTTCATTGTGGTCATTGACGGTGCGGCCGGGCCGTTCATATATTCGCCGTCGTCCGGCACCGCCCCCAGCAGCCGAGCCCACTCGGCATCCGACGGGAGCCCGCGCATGCTCACGCACGACCAGGACGGATTCCGCCGCGCAGGCCGGCCCCACCGCATCCTCTCCGGGGCCCTGCACTACTTCCGGGTCCACCCCGAGCTGTGGGAGGACCGCCTCGCCCGGCTGCGCGCCATGGGCGCCAACACCGTGGACACGTACGTCCCGTGGAACTTCCACGAAACCGCCCCCGGCAAGGCCGATTTCACCGGCTGGCGCGACCTCGGCCGGTTCCTGCGCACCGCACAGGGCCTGGGCCTCGACGCCATCGTCCGCCCGGGCCCCTACATCTGCGCCGAATGGGACTTCGGCGGCCTGCCCGCCCGCCTGCTCGCCGAGGACGGGCTGCGCCTGCGCTGCTCCGACCCGCGCTTCGAGGCCGAGGTGTCCGGCTGGTTCGACCAGGTCGTCCCCGAACTGCTGCCGCTGCTCGCGGACAACGGCGGCCCGGTGGTGGCCGTACAGATCGAGAACGAGTACGGCTCCTACGGCAATGACGCCCGCTACCGCACCCACGTCGAACGGGCGCTGCTCGAACGCGGCGTGACCTGCCTGCTCTTCACCGCCGACGGCCCCGAGGACGCCATGCTCCAGGGCGGCACGGTCCCCGGCCGGCTCGCCACCGCCACCTTCGGCGCCCGCCCCCTGGAACGCCTCGACGCCCTCCGCCGCTACCAGCGGACCGGTCCGCTCGCCGCCATGGAGTACTGGATCGGCTGGTTCGACCACTGGGGCGAGGACCACCACGTCCGCGCCGTCGAGGACGCGGCCGGCTCACTGGACGAACTCCTCGCCACCGGCGCCTCCGTGAACCTCTACATGGCCCACGGCGGCACCAACTTCGGCTTCTGGGCGGGCGCC
This sequence comes from Streptomyces sp. NPDC051211, assembly GCF_040689505.1. NCBI lineage: Bacteria > Bacillati > Actinomycetota > Actinomycetes > Kitasatosporales > Streptomycetaceae > Streptomyces > Streptomyces sp. NPDC051211. Next base: position 20,687 of record NZ_JBFBAV010000035.1, on the reverse strand, counting down.
AACCACACCGGATCCCGCCCCGGCGCCCCCGGCTACCAGCCGACCGTCACCAGCTACGACTACGACGCCCCGATCGGCGAGGCCGGCGAACTCACCCCGAAGTTCCACGCCTTCCGCGAGGTCATCGGCAAGTACCTCGACCTGCCCGACGGCCCGCTGCCGGCCCCCCGGCCCCGCCTCGCCCCCCGGCAGGCCCTCCCCGCCGGTACGGCCGGCCTGCTCGCCGGCCTCGAAGGGCTCAGCCCCGGCGGGCCGCTGCTCCGCCCCGCTCCCGAGCCGATGGAGAAGCTCGGCCAGGACTTCGGCATGATCCACTACCGCACCACCGTCACCGGGCCGCGCCCCGCCATGCCGCTGCGGATCGACGGCCTCGGCGACCGGGCGTACGTCTTCGCCGACGGGGCCCCGCTCGGCGTCCTCGACCGCAACGCACCCGACGAGGGCCTGGACCTGGCGGTCGGCGAGGCGGGCGTCGTGCTCGACGTCCTGGTCCGTGCGCAGGGCCGGGTCAACTACGGACCGCTGCTCGACGACCGCAAGGGCATCTGGCGCGGCGTCCGCCACGGCCACCAGCTGCTGTTCGAGTGGGAGATCCGGCTGCTGCCGCTCACCGACCTCACCGCCCTCGCCTGGGCCGATACGGCTCCGGCACCCGCAGGACCGGCGACCCCCGGAGGCCCGGCCTTCCACCGCTTCACCCTCCCCGTCCCCGCGCCCGCCGACGGCTTCCTCGACCTCACCGGCTGGACCGCCGGCCTGGTCTGGCTCAACGGCTTCCTGCTCGGCCACCACGACAGCGCGCGCGGCCCCCAGCGCACCCTCTACGCCCCCGCCCCGCTCTGGCGGCCCGGCGACAACGAGATCGTGGTGCTGGAACTGGAGCACCCAGGTCCGGTCCTCTCCGTCCGCGACACCCCCGACCTCGGCCGCCCGACCGTCGTCACCCTCGAGTAGGTGACAGGAACCGAGAACCGTGGCGGATGTCACATCACCCGCGGAGCTGCCGCGCACCGGCACCGGCGCCTACTCCGCGAGGGGTTCCGCCGGCGTCCGGCCGGCCCGTTCGAAAACCCGGCCGCCGGCCGGCCCACCACGGGATAGCGTGTGGATCATCCACACGTGAGGAGCGGAACGTACCCATGCGCTATGTCTCCCTGGGCCATTCGGGTCTGCAGGTGTCCGCCGTCGGCCTCGGCTGCAACAACTTCGGCCGGACCCTCGACGCCGCCGCCACCCGCTCGGTCGTCGACGCGGCCCTCGACGCCGGCGTCACCCTGCTCGACACCGCCGACATCTACGGCGGCCGCGGCGGCTCCGAGAGCCACCTCGGCCAGGCCCTCAAGGGCCGCCGCGACCAGGTCGTGCTCGCCAGCAAGTTCGGGTACGCGGGCGTCGACATGGAGTACGGGCCGGCCGTCGGATCGCGCGGCGGCCGGGTCTACATCCGCCGCTCCGTCGAGGAGTCCCTGCGTCGCCTCGGCACCGACCACATCGACCTCTACCAGCTGCACAGCCCCGACCCGGCCACCCCCATCGCCGAAACCCTGCTCGCGCTCACCGAGCTGGTCACCGAGGGCAAGATCCGCTACATCGGCCACTCCAACTTCAGCGGCTGGCAGCTCGCCGAGGCCGCCCACGTCGCCCGCGAAATCGGGGCCGCCCCGTTCATCTCGGCCCAGAACGAGTGGTCGCTGCTGGAGCGCTCCGCCGAGCGGGAACTCGTGCCCGCCGCCCGGCACTACGGCGTCGGCGTGCTGCCGTACTACCCGCTCCACAACGGCCTGCTCACCGGCAAGATCCGCCGCGGCGCGCCCGTGCCGGCCGGCTCCCGTCTGGAAGGCGAGGACGACTACCTCGGCGAGCAGAAGCTGGACGTGGTCGAGGGCCTCGCCGCCCTCGGCGAGAAGCACGGCCGCACCGTCCTGGAGCTGTCCATCGGCTGGCTCTCCGCACAGCCCGGCTGCGCCTCCGTGATCGCCGGTGCCACCTCGGCCGAGCAGATCCGCGCCAACGCGGCCGTCGCCGACCGCCCCCTGGACGCCGAACTCCTCGCCGCAATCGACGCGATCGCCGAGAACGCAGGGTTCGGGCCCGGCACGGTATGACGGCTCCCCGGCTCCGCTGCGCGCTGCTGGACGACTTCCAGGGCGTCGCGGCCACCGCCGCCGACTGGTCGCCGGTCCTGGACCGGGTCGAAACGACCGCCTTCCGCGAGCACTTCGCCACGGAGGACGAACTCGCCGCCGCACTGGCCGGGTTCGACATCGTGGTGACCCTCCGGGAGCGCGTGTCCTTCACCGGCCCGCTGCTCGACCGGCTGCCCCGGCTCCGCCTGATCGTCGCCTCCGGCTTGCGCAACTCGGCCATCGACCACACGGCCGCGGCACGGAACGGGGTGACCGTCTGCGGTACGGAGAGCTCCGGCACCCCGCCGGTGGAGCTGACCTGGGCGCTGCTCCTCGGCCTGGCCCGGGGCCTGGTCGAGGAGAACACCGCGCTGCGGGCCGGCGGCCCTTGGCAGTCCACCGTCGGTGCGGACCTGCACGGCCGCCGGCTGGGGCTGCTCGGCCTCGGCCGGATCGGCAGCCGGGTCGCCCGGATCGGGCTCGCCTTCGGCATGGAGGTGGCGGCCTGGAGCCGCAACCTCACCGAGCCGCGCGCGGCGGAGGCGGGGGTGGGCCTTGCGGCCTCCAAGGAGGAATTGCTGGCCACCAGCGACTTCGTCTCCGTGCACCTGGCCCTGGGCGACCGCACCCGGGGCCTGATCGGCGCACCCGAGATCGCCCTGATGAAACCGACCGCGTACCTGGTGAACACCTCGCGCTCGGCCATCGTCGACGAGCGGGCGCTGCTCGACGCCCTCCACGCGGGCCGCATCGCGGGCGCCGGCCTCGACGTCTTCGACCTCGAACCGCTCCCTGCGGACCACCCGGTCCGCACGGCTCCGCGGCTGCTGGCCACCCCCCACCTCGGGTACGTCACCCGGGCGAACTACGCGACGTACTACGGCCAGGCGGTGGAAGCCATCGCGTCCTTCCTGGCCGGCACCCCGGTGCCGCGCCTCCTCGCCGCGGGCCCCGGCCGCCCCTGACCCGCGCCGGGCCCTGACCCGCGCCGGGCCCTGACCCGCGCCGGGCCCTGACCCGCGCCAGGCCTTGTCCGGCGGCCGGGCTCTGACCCGCGCCAGGCCTTGTCCGGCGGCCGGGCCCTGACCCGCGCCAGGCCTTGTCCGGCGGCCGGGCTCTGACCCGCGCCAGGCCTTGTCCGGCGGCCGGGCCCTGACCGGCGGCGGCGGGCGAGCCCCGCCCGCCGCCGGTCAGGGCCACACGCAGGGCCACACCCCTACGACACGATGTCCTTGCGCGCGAACCCCCGGAAGGCCAGCGCGATCAGCACCACCGCGTACGACACGGACACCGCCGCGCCCTTCACCATGCCGCCCCACTCCAGGTGCGGCTGCAGCGCGTCCGCCCACGCGTACTGCCAGTGCGCCGGCAGGAACTCCCGCCAGTCGCCCAGCGCGGTCACCGCGTCCAGCACATTGCCGACGATGGTCAGGCCGACCGCACCGCCGACCGCGCCCAGCGGCGCGTCCGTCCGGGTCGACAGCCAGAACGCCAGCCCGGCCGTCACCAGTTGCGACACGAAGATGAACGCCACGACCAGCGCCAGCCGGGGCAGCGTGTCCCCGGCCGGCAGGGAGCCCCCGGCCGGCAGCTTCAGCGGGCCCCAGCCGTACGCGACCGTGCCCGCGGCCAGGGCCACCACCGGCAGCAGCACCATCGCCGCCAGGCTGAAGCCCAGCGCCACCACCAGCTTGCTCCACAGCAGCCGGGCCCGCGGCACCGGTGAGGCCAGCAGGTAGCGCAGCGAGGACCAGCCGGCCTCGGAGGCGACCGTGTCCCCGCAGAACAGCGCCACCGGCACCACCAGCAGGAAGCCCGCCGAGACGAACAGGCTGGTCGCGGCGAAGTTCGCGCCCGAGGCCGTGGCCGTGTCGATCAGGGTGATCCGGCCGTCGGGGCCGCCGTCCGGGCCGCCGCCCACCGCGAACGCGATGATCAGGATGAAGGGGAGGGCGGCCAGCACCCCGCCCATCACCAGGGTCCGGCGCCGCCGCCACTGCCGCAGCGCCTCCACCCGCAGCGGCAGCGTCCGCCCCGGGCTGTACCCGGGAGCCGTCTCCATCGCCGCGCCCCCACCCGAATCCGTGTCCGCACCCGCGCCCGCTACCGTGCCCGCGCCCGTACTCGTGTCCGTACCCGTGCTCATGCCGCGCCTCCGATCAGGGTGAGGAACGCGTCCTCCAGCCTCCGGTGCGGCCCCACCGCGCTCACCGGCACCTCCAGCCGGACGAGTTCGGCGATCAGCTCGCCCGCGCTCGCGCCGTCCAGCCGTACCAGCAGCCCGAGCCCGTCATCGGACCTGACCACCGAATCCACTCCTTCCAGCGCGGCCACCTTCTCGACGACCACGTCCGCCACCCGCTCCGCCAGGGTCACCAGCAGGGTGTCGCCACCGCCGGTGATCTCCGCCACCGGGCCGGCCGCCACCCGCTGCCCGCGGTCCATGACCACCAGGTGCGTGCAGGACTGCTCGACCTCCGACAGCAGATGGCTGGAGACGATCACCGTCCGGCCGCCGGCGGCGTACCGGATCATCACGTCCCGCATCTCCCGGATCTGCGGCGGGTCCAGACCGTTCGTCGGCTCGTCGAGGATCAGCAGATCCGGCAGCCCCAGCATGGCCTGCGCGATGGCCAGCCGCTGCCGCATGCCCTGCGAGTACGTCCGGACCGCCCGCTCCAGAGCGTCGCCGAGCCCGGCGATCTCCAACGCCTCCGCCATGTGCGCGTCGGCGGCCGGCCGGCCGGTCGCCTGCCAGTACAGCTCCAGGTTGGCCCGCCCCGACAGGTGCGGCAGGAAGCCGGCGCCCTCGACGAACGCGCCGACCCGCGACAGCACCGGCGATCCGGCGCGCACCGCGTGCCCGAACACCCGGATCTCCCCGGCGTCCGGCGAGATCAGCCCCATCAGCATGCGCAGGGTGGTGGTCTTCCCGGCCCCGTTCGGCCCGAGCAGACCCAGCACCTGGCCCTTCTCCACCCGGAACGACAGGTCCCGCACCGCGTACCGGTCCTTCGACTTCGCGTACCGCTTCGTCAGACCGGTGATCTCCAGCGGTACGTCGGCCAGTGCGGCCTCCCGGTCCGGCGCGGCCCGCAGACCCGCGGCCGGAGCCCCGCCGGGGCGCGGCCGCCGCCGGACCGTCAGCAGGAGCGCGGCCAGCGCGGCCGCGCCCAGCGGAAGACCCCAGGTCCAGCCGGGCAGCGCGGCCGCGGAGGTCCGTACGCCGTCCGCGACCGGCACGGCCAGCGGACCCTGCACCGCCACCGTGTAGGTCGCCGGGGCGGCGGGAGTCGCATAGCCGAGGTCGGTGGCCGAGAGCACCAGGCGCAGCCGGTGCCCGGCCTCCACCGCGTGGTCGATGGCCGGCAGCCGCAGCTCGACCTCGGTGCCGTTCTGCGCGTTCTCCACCCGCACCGGGGCCACCAGCTGGTTGGGCAGCAGCTGCTGCCCGCCCTCCGGGCCCACGTCGTACACCTTGCCGAACAGCACCGCCGAGCCGTCCGCGGCCGTCGACCTCACCTGGAGCTTGACGGTCGGGGTGCCGGTGACGCGGAGTTCGCCGTCCAGCGGCGCGGAGTCGAAGCGGGCGTACTGGCCGGGGAAGTCGAGGGAGAGGCCGGTGCCGAAGGCCGCCAGCTGTCCGCCGATGCCCGGCAGGGAGGACAGGGAGGGCGGGGCCCCGCCGGGCGGGTTGGTGAAGCTCTGTTCGCGGCCGGTGAGGGTGATGGCCCGGGGCGTGTGGGTCAGCCCGGGGTATCGGTCGCCGGCCGCCTCGCGCAGCTGCACGTCGCCGTTGGTGGTGTCGATGCCGCCGGTGCGGGTGACCTGGAAGGCGGGGCCGGTGTCCACGCCCCGGTCGTCCTTGAGGTGGCGGTCGAACCAGGTGTGGACGCGGTCCTCGATCCGGCCGACCTCGCGGACACCGCCGTCGTGGCCGCCGGCCGCCCAGTCGACGGCGACCGGCGCGCCGTTCGCGGCGATGGCCCGGGCCATGGCGTCGGCCTGGTCCAGCGGGAACAGCGAGTCGGACTGCCCCTGCACGATCAGGGTGGGCACCTTGATCCGGTCGCCGACCGCCGAGGGGCTGCGGGCCTCCAGCAGCCGGCGCGCCTCCTCGTCGGGCTTGCCGGCCACCGCCACCCGTTCGTACATGGCGCACAGCTCCGGCTGGAACCGGCCGCAGCCGGACGCCGGGCCGGATCCGGCGCCCGGCGCAGCGCCGGCGGCCGCGGGCGAACCGGCCGCCGGCAGCCCGCCGGCCGCGCCGGTGGTGAAGAACACCCCGGCCCACAGCTTCTTGAACACCCCGTTGGGGAACAGGGAGTCCGCGAGGTTCCAGTAGGTGATCTGGGGGGCGATGGCATCGACCCGCCGGTCGTGGCCGGCCGCGAGGAGCGCGATGGCCCCGCCGTACGAGCCGCCGGCGACACCCACCCGGGGGTCCCCGTCCGCGTCCAGCCGCACCTCGGGCCGCTTCGCCAGCCAGTCGATCAGCCGGGAGACGTCCTTCACCTCGAACTCGGGGTCGTTCAGACCGATCTTCCCGCCGGAGCGGCCGAATCCGCGCGCCGACCAGGTCAGCACGGCGTACCCGTCGCGGGCCAGCCGCTCGGCATACGCCCGGGCATCGTTCTTGGAGCCGCCGAAGCCGTGTCCGAGGAGCACGGCCGGCCGCTTGCCCGAGCCGCTCCCGGTGAAGTAGGAGGTGTCGATGCCCGCGCCGGGCATCTCCAGCACCTGGTCCGTGCGGTGCACGGCGGGCTCGTCACCGGAGGCCGCCGCGGCCGTCCAGGTGCCGGCTCCCGCGAGGAGGGCGAGTGCGGCGGCGCCTGCGATCAGGCGGTGCCGGCGGCGCCGGGGCAATCGGAGTTTCATACAGGAACCCTAAAGGGACGTTCCTTCTCCCCCGAGCAACCGGAGGCGGAACTCAGGACCTTCTCAAGGATTACGCTCCGGTGCCCGTGTACCGCGCCTGCGGTACGGAGCGGCTGCACTACGGCCCGATGGCTGGCCGATGGCCGCCCGAAGGCCTGGACCGCGGTCAGGCCGCGGTACGACGCGGTCCGACCGTGGTGCGACTGCCGTCCGACTGCCGTGCGACCGCCGTCCGACCGCAGTCAGATCTCCGCCGACCTGCGCCCGGACCCCGACGGCGGGACGATGACGGCATGCTCCTGGCCGAGGTCGCCCGCGTGTCCCGGGAGGTCGCCGACACCTCCGCCCGGTCGCGCAAGGTCGCCCTCCTCGCCGAACTGTTCGCCGCAGTCCCTGCCGAGGAGGCTCCCCTCGTCATCGCCTACCTGGCCGGCCGGCTCCCGCAGGGCCGCCCCGGCGTCGGCTGGCGCGCCCTGAGCCGGGACACCGGGCCCGCCGCCCGCCCCACGCTCACCGTCGCCCAGGTGGACGCGGCCGTCACCGCCCTCACCGCGGTGGCGGGCGCGGGCGCCCAGGCCGAACGGCACCGGATCGTCGATGCACTGCTCGGCGCGGCCACCGCGCCCGAGCAGCGGTTCCTGCGCAGCCTGCTCTCCGGCGAGGTCCGCCAGGGCGCCCTGGACGCCGTCGCCCTGGAGGGGGTGGCAGCGGCCGCCGGGGTGCCGGCCGCCGCACTGCGCCGCGCGGTGATGCTCGACGGCTCGCTGCCGCGGGTGGCGGGCGCGGTGCTCGCCGGGGGCGAGCGGGCGCTGGAGGCCTTCGCCCTGCGCGTCGGGCAGCCGGTCCAGCCGATGCTGGCGAGTACGGCCGGCTCGGTCGCGGAGGCGGTGGACGCTCTCGGCCCGTGCAGCGTGGAGGAGAAGCTGGACGGCATCCGGGTGCAGGTGCACCGGGACGGGGACACCGTCCGCGTGTTCACCCGCTCCCTGGACGAGATCACCGGCCGGCTGCCGGAGGTGGTGGCGCTGGCCCGGTCCCTGCCGGGGACCTGCTTCATCCTGGACGGCGAGGTGATCGCGCTCGGCGCGGACGGCCGGCCGGTGCCCTTCCAGGAGGTGGCGAGCCGGGTCGGGTCACGGATCGACGTCGCGGCCGCCCGGGCCGTTCTGCCGGTGACGGCGTTCTTCTTCGACGTGCTGGCCACCGAGGACCGGGTGCTGCTCGACCTGCCGCTACGCGAACGCTACGCGGCCCTCGCCCGCCTGGTGCCGGAGGCGGCCCTGGTCCGCCGACTCGTAGTCGGGGACGCGGGGGACGGTGGAGAAGGGGCGGACGGGACGGGCGGGACGGGCACGGAGGATGCGGCGGCACAGCGGGCGGCCGCCGAGGAGTTCCGGGACGAAACCCTGCGCCGGGGCCACGAGGGGGTGATGGTGAAGTCCCTGGAGTCGGTGTACGCGGCGGGCCGGCGCGGCAAACTCTGGCTCAAGGTGAAACCGGTGCACACCCTCGACCTGGTGGTGCTGGCCGCCGAATGGGGGCACGGCCGGCGCACCGGGTTGCTGTCCAACCTGCACCTGGGGGCCCGGGCGGCCGACGGTACGTACGTGATGCTCGGCAAGACCTTCAAGGGGCTCACCGACGAGATGCTGCGCTGGCAGACCGCGCGGCTGCGCGAGCTGGCCGTCGAGGACGACGGATTCACCGTGCGCGTCCGGCCCGAGCTGGTGGTGGAGATCGCCTACGACGGGGTGCAGCGCTCTCCGCGCTACCCGGCCGGGGTCACCCTGAGGTTCGCCCGGGTGCTGCGGCACCGTCCGGACAAGGCGGCCGCCGAGGCCGACACGGTGGAGGCGGTGCTCGCGACGGGCCACGCCTGAAGCCGCGCCCCGCCCTCGTCTTTGCCTCAGAGGCAAGAACAATTGCCGGCGGGGCAACTCTCTGGCTCAATCGGGGCATGAGCACCGGTCCTGCCCCCGGCTCCGGCAACGAGCCCGACGCCTCCGACGCGTCCGTCGACCCCGGCGAGCTGCCCGCCGTCGCCCCGCAACTGCGCGAACTGCGCCGGCGCGCCGGGCTGACCCTGGAGGCCGCGGCCGCCCGGGCCCGGCTTTCCCCGGCCCACCTGTCCCGGCTGGAGACCGGCCGGCGTCAGCCCTCGCTGCCACTGCTGCTGGGGCTCGCCCGCACCTACGGCACGACGGTCTCGGAGCTGCTCGGTGAGACGGCCGCCGTGGCCGATCCCATCGTACGGGCCGGCGGTCCGGGGGCCCGCGAGGCGGACGGCTGGACGTACTGGCAGGCCGGCGGTTCCGGCCGGGCCATGCAGGCGCTGCGCGTGCACGTCCCTTACGGCCGCAGCCAGGGCGAGCTGGTCCGCGTACACCCCGGCGAGGAATGGCTGTACGTGCTCACCGGGCGGCTGCGGCTGCACCTGGGGGAGACCGAGTACCTGCTGGAGCCCGGCGACAGCGCGCACTTCGACTCGATGACCCCGCACCGGATCGGCGCCGCCACCGCCGGGGGCACCGAGCTGCTCTTCGTCCACTCCCTGCTGCAGAGCAGCCTCGCCGGGCTCTGCCTCGGCGGCAGCCCCGGCAGCAGGGGCAGTAGTGGCAGCCACCCCTGACATCCCCGCCGTCATCGAGAACGAGGAGCACACCGTGTCCCAGATGGAATCGAAGTTCCCGCGCGGTCTGGTGATCCGCCTGATCGCCTACCTGTTCGTCGGCCACCTCTTCGCGTTCTTCGTCTACCTGCTGTTCGTGCTCGGCGGCCAGAACCGGTAACGCCCGATCACCAGCCCCGACGGGACACATGGCGTCACCGTGCCGTCGGCTGCTGCATCGTCGAGCAGTGGATTCCTCCTCCGCCGCCCATCAGGCGGTCGACGTCGAGCTGTACGACCTCGCGGCCGGGGAAGGCCGCGGCCAGTGCCTGCCGGGCCGCCGCGTCCTTCGGTGCGTCCCCGAATTGGGCGGTGATCACCGCGCCGTTGACCACGTGGAAGTTGAGGTAGGAGTCGACCAAGTCCGGGTCGTCCGAGCGCAGGGTGTCCGGGCCGTCCACCCGCAGGACCGTCAGCCGGCGGCCCCGGGCGTCGGTGGCGGCGGACAGGATCGCCAGCTGCTCCCGGGCGTCGCGGGCCCAGATGTCGGTGCGGTCGGGCGGCGGGACCTGGACCATGACCACGCCGGGCCGGATGAACCGGGAGGTGACGTCGATGTGGTCGTCGGTGATGTCCCGGCCCTTGATCCCCGGCACCCAGATCATCTTGCCGGCGCCGTAGGCGGCCAGCACCTGTGCCTCGATCTGCGCCCGGCTCATCCCGGGGTTGCGGTTCCGGTTGACCAGGCTGGACTCGGTCGCCATGACCGTGCCGTCGCCGTCGGTCTCCACCGCCCCGCCCTCGCCCACGAAGCCGGTGACCGTGAAGGGAAGGGATTCGCGGGCCGCGATCCGGGCGGCGGCCTTCGCGTCCTTGCGGTGGGTCTGCTTGCCGCCCCAGCCGTTGAAGTTGAGGCCGATCGCGTCGATTCCGCCGGCCCCGTCGCGGCGGAACACCGCGCCGGTGTCCCGCATCCACAGGTCGTCGACCGGGATCGAGGAGAGGACGGTGACCGCCGGGCCGCAGCGGGCCCGGGCGTCGGCCGCCGCCCTCTCGTCGGCGGCACACACCAGCACCGGTTCGAATCGGGCGACGGTCCGGGCGATCAGGGCGATGTCCTGCTGAATCCCGGCGAGGGCGGAGCCCCAGACGGAGCGCGTGGACGGCCAGGCCATCCAGGTCCGCAGGTGCGGGACCTCGTCGGAGGGGACGGTCCGGCGGAGTGCGGTGCGGGTCGCGGCCTCGGCCGGGGCCGGTTGCGGCGGCGAGCCCACGGCGAGGCCCGCGGCTCCGGCACCGGCGGAGCGCAACAGGGTTCTGCGGCTCGGGTTCATGGGCGGAACTCTGTCACTGACTGAAATTTCAGTCAATCGCTCCTGTTGTGGCTCCAGCGTCGGTGCGGCCACCCCGCACTGCATCTGGCACTGCGGGTGGACCGCCCCCGGCGCGGGCCTGCGTACGGTCGCCCAGGCCAGCACCGCCCCCAGAACCAGCAGCCCCGCACACCAGACCATGGCCCGCCGGAACGCGGCATTGAAGAGGTCCGCCGACAGATAGGACTCCGGCCCCATCCCGGCCAGCAGCGGGAGCGCGGCCACCGCCAGCAGGCCGGCCGCCCGCGCGGCCGCATTGTTGATCCCGCTGGCCAGCCCGGCCCGCCCGGGGTCCACCGACGCCAGCACCGTCGAGGTCAGCGGCGCCACCAGCGTCACCATGCCCAGGCCCAGCACCACCATGCCGGGCAGCACGTCCGCCAGGTAACCGGCGCCCGGGCCCGCCCGCACCATGAGCAGCATTCCGGCCGCGCACAGCAGCGGCCCCACGGTCAGCGGGATCCGCGGCCCGATCCGCTCGCCCAGCTCACCCGACCGGGCCGACAGCAGCAGCATCAGGATCGTGGCCGGCAGCAGCGCGGCGCCGGCGGCCAGCGCCGAATACCCGGCGACCACCTGCAGCTGCAGCACCGACAGGAAGAAGAAACCGCCGAAGGCGGCGTACACGCACAGGGTCACCAGGTTGACGGCGGTGAACTGCCGCGAGGCGAAGATCTCGGGCGGCACCATCGGATCCGCCCGCCGCCGCTCGACCAGCACGAAGGCCACGCCCAGCAGCACGCCCACGACCGCCGCCACCGGCACCGCGGGCGACCCGGACCCCGCCTCGATCAGCGCGTACGTCACCAGTGCCAGAGCCGCCGCACCCAGCACCGCGCCGATCACGTCGAACCGCCCGTGCGCCTGCGGATCGCGCGATTCCGGTATGTGCCGCAAGGCGACCGGCACGCACAGCGCGGCCAGCGGCACGTTCAGCAGGAACACCCAGCGCCAGCCCGGCCCGTCCACCAGCCAGCCGCCGAGGAACGGCCCGACCGCCGCGCCGACCCCGCCCAGCCCGGACCACAGGCCGACCGCCCGCCCCCGGTCGTCCGGATGGATCGACCCCTGGATCAGCGCGAGCGAGCCGGGGGTGAGCAGCGCGCCCCCGACGCCCTGCAGGGCCCGGGCGGCCACCAGCACCGCGGCATTCGGCGCCAGCCCGCACAGCAGAGACCCGACGGCGAACCACACCACCCCCAGGACGAAGATCCGGCGCCGGCCGAACCGGTCGCCCAACGCACCGCCGACCAGGATCAGCCCGGCCAGCGTGAGCATGTACGCGTTGACCGTCCACTGCAGCACCGCCAGGTCCGCATCCAGGTCCCGGCCGATGCGGGGGAGAGCCACGTTGACCACGGTCGAGTCGAGCATCGCCATGGTCGAGCCGAGGACGGTGGTCAGCAGGATCCACCGCCCGCGGGCGGAGGCGAGCCGGACATCTGGCGGGGCCATGCCTCCAGGCTGGCCGCCCGGGCCGTCCCGGGCCACCCGGCGCGACCGGTGAGGCCCTCTTGTACAGGTGACGGCACATGACTCACGATGACGCGCACATGTCACTCACGCGGCATGCACGTCCTGACCGCATCACCTGCACAAGACGTACGAGGAGACCCACGTGGCCCCACGCAACACCCAACGGAACGGACCGTTACGCGCGGCACTCGCCGCCCTCACGGCGATCCTGCTGATCCCCGCCGGAATCGGCGCGGCGGCTGCCGCACCGCCCCCCGACCCCGCCGCGACCGCCGCGGAACGGAAGATCGAACCCCAGCTCCGCAGCCAGCTCGACGAAACCGGCAAGGCGGCCTTCTGGGTCTACCTCGACAGCGCCGCCGACCTCGGCTCCGCCGCCCGGCAGACCACCCGGGCCGGGAAGGCCGAGGCCGTCTACCGGGCCAAGACCGCCCACGCCGAACGCAGCCAGGCCGAACTCCGCAAGGCCCTGGACGGCGCCAAGGCCGAGTACACCTCGTACTGGATCGTCAACGCGGTCCGGGTGGTCGGCAGCGAGAAGCTCGCCGGCACCCTCGCGCAGCGCCCCGAGGTCGCCCGCATCGACGCCGACGACAAGGTCAGCATCCCCAAGCCCGTCGAGGGCAAGCGGGAAGCGGCCGCGGACGCCGTCGAATGGAACGTCGACCGCATCAAGGCCCCCCAGGTGTGGGAGGAGTTCGGCGTCCGCGGCGAGGGCATCGTCGTCGCCAACATCGACAGCGGCGTCGACTACCAGCACCCCGCCGTCGCGAACCAGTACCGCGGCCGGGCCGCCGACGGCTCGTACAGCCACGCCTACAACTGGTTCGACCCGGCCGGCATCTGTGCCGGCGCCGCCCCCTGCGACAACAACGACCACGGAACCCACACCATGGGCACGATGGTCGGCGACGACGGCGGCGCCAACAAGATCGGCGTAGCGCCCGGCGCGAAGTGGATCGCCGCCAAGGGCTGCGAGACCAACTCCTGCTCCGAAGCCTCCCTGCTGGCCTCCGGGCAGTGGATCGTCGCCCCCACCGACCAGGCCGGCCAGAACCCGCGCCCCGACCTCGCCCCGCACATCGTCAACAACTCCTGGGGCGGTTCGGGCGGCGACACCTGGTACCAGGAGATCGTCGACACCTGGCGGGCGGCCGGCATCTTCCCGGCGTTCTCCAACGGCAACTCCGGCCCCGGCTGCGCCACCAGCGGCTCGCCCGGTGACTACATGAGCTCCTACAGCTCCGGCGCCTTCGACATCAACAACGCCATCGCCTCGTTCTCCTCGCGCGGCGCGGCCCAGAGCGGCATCAAGCCCAACATCGCCGCCCCCGGCGTCAACGTCCGCTCCTCGGTGCCCGGCGGCTACGACTCCTTCTCCGGCACCTCGATGGCCTCCCCCCACACCGCGGCCGCGGTCGCCCTGATGTGGTCCGCCGCGCCCGCCCTGGAGGGCGACGTCGCGCAGACCGAAGCCCTGCTCGACGGCACCGCCCTGGACACCGACAACACCAGCTGCGGCGGCACCGCAGCCGACAACAACGTCTTCGGCGAGGGCCGCCTCGACGCCCTCGCGGCCGTCCGGTCCGCCCCGCGCGGCGCTGTCGGCGCCCTGGCCGGAACCGTCTCCTCCGGCGGCGCCCCGGTGGCCGGCGCGCAGGTCACCGCCGACGGCCCCATCGACCGTACGACGACCACCACCGCCGACGGCAGCTACAAGTTCGCCGCTCTGTCGGTGGGTGAATACGCCCTGACCGCAGGCAAGTTCGGCTACGGCCAGGAGACCGCGACCGCCACCGTCACCGAAGGCGCCACCGCCACCTCGGACTTCACCCTCGCCCAGGCCGCCTCGGGCCGGCTCACCGGCACCGTCTCCTCGTCCGCCGGCCCCGCCGCGGGCGCGGCCGTCACCGTGGCCGGCACCCCCGTGACCGCCACCGCCGACGAGCAGGGCCGCTTCGAGGTCACCCTCCCGCACGGCACGTACGACATCCAGGCCGGCCACCCCTCCCGGTGCCTCACCGGCGGCAGCACCCGCGTCACCGTGGCCGGCGACACCACCGCCGCCGTCACCCTCCCGGACCGCACCGACGGCTACGGCTACGCCTGTGCCGCCGCGGGCGACCGCCCGTACCAGGCAGGCGACCGCCGGCTCGCCCTGACCGGCGACAACACCACGGAACGGGTGGACCTCCCCTTCCCGCTGCCGCTGTACGGCAAGACGTACGGCCAGGCCTGGATCAGCACCAACGGCACCGTCAGCTTCGGCGGCGCGCACGGCGGTGACATCAACGGCGACCTGCCCAGTACCGCCACCCCCAACGCGGCCCTCTACCCGTTCTGGGACGACCTGGTCGTCGGCGCCGCGGACACCGGATCGGGCGTGTACACGGCCGTCACCGGCACCGCCCCGCACCGCACGTACGTCGTCGAATGGCGGCAGGTCTCGCACTGGTCCGCGCAGGCGGAGAAGTTCTCCTTCTCGGCCGTGATCGGCGAGGACGGCACCGTCTCCTACCACTACCGCGGCACCGGCGGCACCGGCATCAAGGGCGGCTCCTCGGCCACCCTCGGCGTGGAGAACCCGGCCGGCACCGACGCCTTCAAGTACTCCTTCAACACCCCCGTCGTCACCGACGGTCTGTCGATCGCCTTCCGCACCACCCGCAGCGGCGTGGTCTCCGGCAGGGTCCTCGACGCCAACGACGGCGGCGGCGTGGCCGGCGCGACCGTCACGGTCGGCACCGGCGACACCGCGGTCACCGCCACCACGGCGGCCGACGGCGGCTATGTGATCCAGTCCCCGTCCGGCACCCTCCCCGCGACGATCAGCGCCCCCTCCTACGAGACCGCGCAGGCCCCGGTGGAGGTCAAGGCCGCGGACGTCACCGCCCTCACCCGCTCCCTGCGCACCGGCAAGGTGACCGCCTCCGCGGCCTCCGTCGAACTGGTCGTCACCCCCGGCCAGAAGCGGACCCGCACCCTCGACCTCACCAACCCGGGCCTCGGCACGGCCTACCAGGTGACCGAGGACGCAGCCTGGCTGACCGCCACCCCGGCCTCCGGCGACCTCCCGTCCAACGCCAAGGCCTCGCTCACCCTCGCGGTGGACACCACCGGCGTGGCCCCCGGCACGGTCCTCACCACCGGCCTGAAGATCACCTCGGCGAGCGGCCGCAGCCCGGTCCTCACCGTCCCGGTCAAGGTCGTCGTCCCGCGCTACCAGGTCGCCCTGGACGCGGGCGCGGATTACGCCGGCCCGGACGCCCTCGGCGACACCTGGGCGCCGGACCGCAAGTACACCCCCGGCTCGTACGGCTACCAGGGCAGCTCCACCGCCAAGTCCACCGGCCGCACCATCGCCGGCACGGCCGACCAGCGGCTGTTCCGCAACGCCCGCGAAGGCATGTACGAGTACCGCTTCGACAACGTCCCCAACGGCACCTACACGGTGGAACTCGGCTTCGCCGAACTCTCCTCCACCCGGCCCAACAAGCGGGTCTTCGACGTCCTCGCCGAGGGCACCCAGGTGCTCCCGTCCCTGGACATCTCCCTCGAGGCCGGCACCTACACGGCCCTGAACCGCAGCTACACGGTCACCGTCACCGACGGCACGCTCAACATCCGCTTCGTCACCCACACGGGCTTCGGCAAGCCGCTGCTCAACACCCTCCGCGTCACCGAACGCCCCGACCGCACCTGATCGGGAGCCCCGTCGTCAACCTTCCGCCCGGCCCGCATTCGAGTGGCAGGCGGCCCCGTCCGGGGCCGCCTGCCCGCGGCCGGGCGGGCCGGGTGCTTAGCGTGGAGACACGATGACCAGTGCGATGACCAGTGACGCCCGGATCCCCGTCCCGCCCGGCTCCGCCTGGGCGGTCGGCGACTGCGACGGGATCCGCGACCGCGGCCCCCGCGGTGACGGCGGCCCCGCTCTCGACGCCGGCGGCCTGGCCGCCGTACTCGCCGTCTGGCCCGTCCTCGGCACCCTCGTCGAAGAGGGCGCCCTGCGCCTGCACACCCCGCTCACCGCGTACGGACCCACCCTGGGCCGCTCCACCGCCCACCAGATCCTCACCCGCACCGGCGACCACGAGCTGCTCGCCCGCCTGGCCGAACAGGTCACCGGCCGGCCCCTGGCCGACCTCGCCGCCGAACGCATCTGGCGGCCCCTCGCCATGACCCGCACGGCGTTCGCCCCGACCCTGCACACGGTCCTGGAGGACACGGCGGCCTTCCTCCGGCACCTCCTCGTCCCCGGACCGCTCAGCCCGGCCTGGATCGCCGACTCCCTGCGCATCCGCACCGGCGAGCTCGCCCCGGACCGCGGACTCCTGTGGCGCCCCGCACCGGGCACCGACCGCCGCCAGGACATCTGGGTGCACCACGCCACACCCGGGCCGACCGCCCTGTGGATCTCCCCGCGGCACCGCCGCTGGGCGGCCCTGCTCACCCCGCCGGCCCCGCACGCCCCACCGCACACCGGGCTCCGGGACGCCTTCCGCGCCTTCGCCTTCGACCCCGCCTAGGGGCCCGCTGGGTGGCTGCCCGGCGGATTTCCGGGCCCGGTCTCCGGGCCCGGTCTCCGGGCCTGCTTCCCGGCCCGCCTTCCGTTCGGTCAGGAACCCCGGCGGACCCGGGCCGCGCGGCGGGCCTCGGCCGCCTTGCGGGCGTCCGCCTCCTTGCGCGTCTCCTTGGCCGGGCGCGTGCCCAGGCCGCGGAAGGCGCGCTCGGGCCGCGCCGCGCCCTTGCCGTCCCGGCCGCCGCGGGCCGCCGCCGGAACCGCCTTGGCACCGGTGATCCGGGTCAGCTCCGCCTCGCCCGAGCGGACCTTGGTGGTCTCCGGGCGGATGCCGGCCTCGGCCAGCAGCCGGGCCAGGTCCCGCCGCTGGCCCGTGGTCACCAGGGTGACCACCCTGCCCGACTCGCCGGCCCGGGCCGTGCGGCCGCCCCGGTGCAGGTAGTCCTTGGCATCGGCCGGCGGGTCCAGGTTCACGACCAGGTCCAGGTCGTCGATGTGGATGCCCCGGGCGGCCACGTTGGTCGCCACCAGCGTGGTGATCTCACCCTTCTTGAACTGGGCGAGGGTGTGGCTGCGCTGCGGCTGGGACTTCCCGCCGTGCAGCGCCGCGGCCCGCACCCCGCTGTCCCTCAGGTGCCGGGTGAAGCGGTCCACGGCGGCCTTCGTGTCCAGGAACATCAGGACCCGGCCGTCCCGGGCGGCGATCTCCGTCGCCGTCGCGTACTTGTCCGCCCCGTGCACCTCCAGCACGTGGTGCTCCATGGTGGTCACCGCGCCCGCGGACGGATCCACCGAGTGGACGGCCGGATCGTTCAGGTACCGGCGTACCAGCAGGTCGACGTTGCGGTCCAGGGTCGCGGAGAACAGCATCCGCTGCCCGTCCGGGCGCACCAGGTCGAGGAGCTCGGTGACCTGCGGCAGGAACCCCAGATCGCACATCTGGTCGGCCTCGTCCAGCACCGTGATGCCCACCCGGTCCAGCTTGCAGTCCCGCCGCTCCACCAGGTCCTTCAGCCGGCCCGGGGTCGCGACCAGCACCTCCGCGCCCTCCTTCAGGGCCGCGGCCTGCCGGTTGATCGCCAGCCCGCCGACCGCCGTCGCGATCCGCAGCTTCAGCGCCCCCGCGTACGGGGTCAGCGCCTCGGTGACCTGCTGGGCGAGTTCCCTGGTCGGTACGAGCACCAGCGCGAGCGGCTGCTTCGCGGCGGCCCGGCCGCCCGCGCCCGCCGTACGCACCAGCAGCGCCAGGCCGAAGGCCAGCGTCTTGCCCGAGCCGGTCCGGGCCCGGGCCAGCACGTCCCGGCCCGCGATCGCGTTCGGCAGGGTGGCCGCCTGGACGGGGAACGGCTCCAGCACTCCCAGCTCGGTCAGCATCGCCTGGAGCTTCGGCGGCAGGTCCAGCTCGGTGAAGGAGGCGGCCGGCGGCAGCGCCGGGGTCACGGTGTCCGGCAGCGCGAATTCGGCCGGGCCGGGGCTCGTACGAGGTGAGTGGGTCACGGAATGCCTTCCCCGACATCAGACGCATCGAGGAGATCCCGTGCGACGTCAACTTTAGACGACCCCCGCCGGACGGCCCCGCCGGAAGGCCCCCGCCCGAAGGCCTCGGCACACGGCCCCCACTCGCCGGAGCCCGCCATGCGGCCCGGCCCCGGCTGGGCCACCATGCAGGTATGGCCGGAGACGTCGCGGACCAGGTGCCCGCAACCCCCGAGCTCAAACACGACGCGATCGGGTTCCTCGACGCGCTCGTGATCGGGTTGAACTCCACCTCGCCCGCATACTCCCTCGCGGCGGCCATCGGCCCGATCGTCGCCCTCGCCGGGATCTACGCGCCGGGCGTGATGCTGGCCTCCTTCGTGCCGATGCTGCTGATCGCCGCCGCCTTCTACTACCTCAACAAGGTCGACCAGGACTGCGGCACCACCTTCTCCTGGGTGACCCGGGCCATGGGCCCCTGGGCGGGCTGGCTCGGCGGCTGGGCCATCTTCATGACGGGCGTCCTGGTCATCGGCTCCCTCGCCGACGTCGCCGTACGCTTCGGCCTGCTCTCCGTCGGCCTGGACAGCTGGGCCAACAGCGAAGCCGTCCGGCAGACCCTCACCGTCGTCGTCATCCTGGTGATGACCGCCGTATGCGTCCTCGGCACCGAGATGTCGGCGCACGTACAGAACGTGCTGATCCTCGCCCAGGTCTTCTTCCTGCTGCTGTTCGCCGTCGTGGCCATCTACCGCGTCTACGCCGGCACCAGCACCCTGGACGCCACCGAACCCGCCCTGAGCTGGCTGAACCCGTTCGGCGCCGGCGGAGCCGCGCTCACCGGCGGGCTGCTGCTCGGCGTGTTCATCTACTGGGGCTGGGAGTCCGCGGTGAACCTCACCGAGGAGGTCAAGGACTCCGCCAGCGCCCCCGGCCGGGCCGGCATCTGGTCCACGGTCATCCTGCTCGTCACCTACCTGTCCGTGGGCATCGCGGTGGTCGGCTACGCGGGCACCGCCTTCCTCACCGAGAACGCCGGTGAGGAGGAGGCGGTCTTCGCGCTGCTTGCGCACGAGGTGATGGGCCGCTGGGACTGGGTGGTGCTGCTGTCCGTCTGCACCTCCGCGCTCGCCTCCACCCAGACCACGATCATCCCCGCCTCCCGGACGGCCCTGTCCATGGCCCGCCGCAAGGCCCTGCCGCACCCCCTGGCGCACATCCACCCCAGGTTCCGCACCCCCGACGTCAGCACCTGGTGGGTGGCCGGCATCGCCATCGCCTGGTACCTGATCGTCAACCGGATCAGCGAGAACGCGCTGTTCGACTCGCTGACCGCACTGTCCCTGCTGATCGCCTTCTACTACGCGCTCACCGGCCTGGCCTGCGCGATCTACTACCGCCGGCACCTCACCGAGAGCCTGCACAACTTCCTGTTCATCGGAGTGGGGCCGCTCGTCGGGGCGGGCCTGCTGGCCTGGCTGCTGGTGGAGTCCATCACGGACATGTCCGACCCGGCGAACTCGTACAGCGGGGTCTCCTGGTTCGGCCTGGGCCCGCCGCTGGTCATCGGCATCGGCATCGCACTGACCGGCGTCCTCGTGATGCTCTTCTGGCGCCTGCGGTCCGGCGTCTTCTGGCAGGAACGCCGGAGCGTCGCCGACCCGGCCCTGGTCCACAGCCGCCCCGGGCGCCACGGCCGCTCGCGCGAGGAGTGAGGAGACCCGTCATGTCCGTGGTCCTCGGCTACGACGAATCGCCCGGCGCGGAACGGGCCCTGCGGGTCGCCATCGAGGTCGCGGCCGCCTTCGGCGAACCCCTGGTCCTGGTCTACGGGGCCGCGGCGCCCGGCGTCACGGGCGAGGAGTACCGCTCCCACCAGGAGGCGATCCGCCAGGCCGGCCGCAGCGCCCTCGCCCACGCGGTCGAGGCGGCGGACGAGGCCGGCGTCCCCTCGGCGGTGGAGATCATGGACGAGAAGCCGGCGCAGGCCCTGCTGGCGGCGGCCGAACGGCACGGCGGGCGGGTCATCGTGGTGGGCAGCTGGGGCGACAGCCCGATCCGCGGCGCCCTCCTCGGCTCCACCCCCCACAAACTCCTGCACCTGTCCCACCTCCCGGTCCTCTGCGTCCCGACCGACTAGTAGTGCTTTGTTAGCTGGTCTTGTCACGGTCGGTGTTCGGTAGTTCGCTACTTGTATGAGGGCTGGGGAGCTTGCTGCGTGTCGGGGCCGG
>NZ_JBFBAV010000034.1:0-80109 GCF_040689505.1 Streptomyces sp. NPDC051211 | reverse complement strand
AGCCTTCCGTAGGGAACAGGGTGGTCGCGGCATGCCGAAGACATGCGTGAGCCACTCACGCGGTGGAGAGGGGTTCGTCCGGCGGGGGGCGGGGGGCCCCGGCCGCCTCGGCGACAACACCAGTTAGCCAGGCCGCCGAGGGCCTGGCAATGCCCCCCTCTTACTAACCGGGGTCGCAGGCGGGGTGACAGGTCCGGCCCTGGCCGCCACCGGGCGGGTTCGGGGCCTACTATCCCGGGGCGAATGTGACCTAGGTCCTGTGGGGCGCCTCACCGCTCAGGGCCCCTCAGGGGCCCTTTTTGTCGCTCTCTGTCGCCACTTGTACCCCTTTTTGGGGTGTGGCCTGGGCCACTTCGGGCCCTGAATCGAAGGTGCCGGACGCGTCGAACGAAGCTTTCCGAGTCGCCCGGCGGAGCCAGGACCAGCCCGGCCCCGCCGTGCCACCTCACTGAGGCCGGCGCCGCGTCCGCAGCCATAGCCAAGGAAGGCACCGCCGCGGACCGGCACCGCACCGCACCGCCCAGACCGCGCCGAGGGTGTTCTCGGTACGGCATCGTCGTCGACCCGGCGGCTGCTGGACCGTTTCGCCCCGATGCTGCCGACGACGACGGCCGAACCGCAGCACGAGGAGCTGGAGCGGCTGACGGCCGCGAGCGCGAGGTCATGCTGCTGGTGGCGCAGCGCCTGCCGAACGGCACGATCGCCGCCTGCCTGCCCACCCGCCTGGTCCTGTCGGAGGCCACGGTCAAGACGCACGTGGGCCGGCTCCTGACCAAGCTGGGCCTGCGGGACCCCGTCCAGGTGGTCCGGGCGTACGCGACAGGGCGGGTACGAGCCGGGGGCGGTGGGAGCGTGTAACGCCTGCGGCGGGGCGGGCGGACTCCCCCGCCCCGCGGCGTCGGTGCGCCCAGAAGCGCTGGACGAATTCACAGCCGCCGAGGACCGTGTCGAGGGTGGCCCTGTCGGCCAGCACGATGTCGAAGCCAGGGCCAGACGCGACCGTGTCGAACCGGCCGTTGCGGCTGATGCGAGCGCGGGGTTGGCGGCCGCGGGGCCGCAAAGGCCATCGTCAGCGTCAGCGCGGCCACGGCGGGGGCGGCGACACGGAAGGCGGTGCGGAGACTGTGAGCGAGATGGGGCGCACGCGCCGGGGCTGCCCATCGCGCTGCCCGGCCGAGGTCACCGAGGGCGCCACCCCCGTCACTACGACCCAGCGTGCTCCGGCCGGGTGGCACTCCGCAGCGTCGCTGAGACCGTTCAGGTCGCCATCTGCCACTGCTCGAACCGGCCCGATCGACACGACCGGCTTAACGGCTTACCGCACGAGGTGTCTTCAGGATCCGTTCGGTGTTGCGTCGGCCGTGGGCTGCGAGGAGACCAGGACGCCGACCTTGTCTATGCGGTGCTCGGGGTTGCCGCGGTCGTCGCGCCAAAAGTTGCCGGCGGCGTTGTCCTCGGGCGTGGCGCAGGTGGAGACCGTGATCATCGCCTGGGTGGGCTTCTTCCCCGGCTCGCCCGGGACCGCGGCCCGCTGCTCGGCCAGGGAGCGCTCCGACCGGAAGGAGGTCTTCCTGGTCTCGGTGATCCGGTACTCGTGCACCATGCCGCCTGCCGTGACGAAGACGGGGTCGCCGGTGTTCAGGGCGGGAAGGTCGCGCAGCGGCCCACCCGCGGAGATCCGGTGCGCCGTGACCAGGTAATTGCCGATCTCTCCGGGGCCGACACCACCCTCGTCGCCGTACGGGCTGGC
Organism: Streptomyces sp. NPDC051211; assembly: GCF_040689505.1. NCBI lineage: Bacteria > Bacillati > Actinomycetota > Actinomycetes > Kitasatosporales > Streptomycetaceae > Streptomyces > Streptomyces sp. NPDC051211. The sequence continues at coordinate 78,359 of NZ_JBFBAV010000034.1, read as the reverse complement.
TGCGACGCCCTTGTTCTGGATCCGTGTGCCGGCCCAGTCGTCGGAGGTGCCCTCGTACGGGACGACGCGCAGGTCGTTCACGCCGATCCCGGGGATGGCGAGCAAGGCGGGCCGGTTACGCGCGTCGCTCGTCAAGGGCGGATGCTCGGGCAACGGCGAGACGACTATGGAGGGGGTGGGGGTCAGAGCCGTTGAAACGCCCGATGGCGGGGCGGCCGGGGGCGTGGCTCTCGGGGTGATCGCTGTCTTCGCGGAGGAGGCCGCGGAGGCGGCCGCAGGCTTGCCGTCGCCGCTCGCCGCACCGGCCCCGGTAGAGCAGCCGACCAGCGCGACCAAGACGGTGGCGGCAAGCGCGGCGGGGACGGTTCGGTGATTCAGCATGGCATTCCAGATCGATGGCCGGGCGGTGGCACCCCGACCTGAGGTCGGCACCTGTCGGGCGAAACGACGGTAGCCGACCGAACATTTCCACAAAAGGGCTGCAGGCCGGCGACCTGACCACATTTACGAACTCCCGGGGCAAGGGAGAAGACGTCGGACCTCATTGCGATCTTTCGGTGCGCATGGGGCGCCTACCGTTTTGGCCATGCCAGAAGTGAATGCGGAATGTCGGTCCCTCCGGTATCGAGATCGCCTACGAAGGGTTCGGTAGACCCGAGGCACCGCCGGCCCTGCTGATCACGAGCGCCGATGCATAGATGATCCCCGGCAACTGACACGGCCAGCGGCTTCCCGAGGCAGAAGCCAAGACCGGGCCTGAGCCGACACCCCAACGGACTTCGACCGGATGGCGACGCGGGTCCCCCCACGCAGGCTCCCTTCGGGGCCCGCCGCCCGCGCGCCCTCGCGCCTCACGGGGTGCAGGCTTCGGCGATCGACAGGCTGTTCTCGTAGAGGTGGTGCCGGGTGATCCGGCCGTCCTCGACGGTGAGGTGCAGAGCGAACGGGCCCTCGAAGGACTTCCCCGTCGCGCGTACGGTCCCCGACACGTGCCCCATCAGGACGGCGTCGGTGCCGTCGACGAGAAAGGTATCGACGGAGGCACGCGCGTCCTCGGGCACGGTGTGCTCCATCAGCTCCGTGAACTGGGCCGCGCATTCGGCGGCGGTGGACCGTGGGCGGATCCACGGGACGGCGGGGTTCTCGGCGAGCAGCCAGTCGACCTCGTCGGCGAAGAGCGCGACCAGCCGCCCGGTGTCCCCGGCCAACCGGGCGGCAAGGAACTCCTGCACGACGGCCCGGGTGGCTTCGGTGACGGACCTCGCGGTGGTGGGTGAACTCGCCGTAGTGGTATTGGACTTGGCGGACATGGCGCTCTCCTCGCGGCTGTGGTCGGGTCCCGGCGGGGATTCTTCCCGTCGATGTGTTCGATCCTGCCGGGGAAGGGGAGAACGGTCGATTACCCCGGGGGTAAAGGCCCCGGGGCATCGGAGAGCACGTCTGCTACTTCCTTGCGCGGCCGCAGCGCTACGGCAGGGTGCCGCCGGGCATGCCGTAGCCGCCGCGGGTGAGGTAGACCGCGTCGGCCACGGGGCGTTCGACGCGCCGATAGGTGCCGTCCGGCTGCTTGGCGATGTCCGTCATGCCCGTCTGCCGCTTGTCCTCGGTGTACAGGGTGGTCGAGCCGCCGCCGTCGAGGTTGATCGCGTCGATCACGCCGAGCTCGGGCAGCTTGAGGATGTCGGCGAACTCGTGCATGAACGCGCCGTCGACGCCGGCAGGGTCCGAGGTGCCGGTCGGGTGCACGGTCCCGCCCTGGGCATTGAGCACGTCGCGCCGCCCGGTGATGGTCGCCATCACCGTACGGCCCTTGGCGTCGACGCCGAGGGCCGTACGCGAGTCCCTGCAGTGGTCGCCGACCTCCGGATCGGCGCCCTCCGGCCGCGTCACCCGGGTACCGGTCTTGTCGAAGAGACGCGAGCACGTGTTGCTGTGGGTGGCCGTCACGCCGTCGTCCAGCAGCCGGTGCGCCAGGCCGGAGACGATGTCCACGGACTCGTCGAGCGCGATGTGGTGGTCGGGGAACTCGAGGTCCGCGACCTCCTGCTTGAGCTTGAGGGTGCGGCCGGTGGTCAGGTTGGCCTGCAGCCACTGCTTGGCGTCGGCGCCCACCCCCTGCAGCACGAACCCGCCGGTCGCAACGTTCTTCCCGCCCCGGCCCGCGACCCACTGGCCACTGCCGTCCCTGAGCACCGTGAACACGCCCGCCTTGTCGACCGTCACCTCGTACCCGGCGTCGTCGTCCGTGGTGACCTCGGCGTGGGTGTCACGGTTCTTCGAGGGCGTAGCGAGGTTGTACGAGTCGTTGAACGCGACGATCTCGTCCCCGTCGACGAAGACGGTCGTCTTGTCGTTGGGGTCGCTCGGGTCGTAGGCGATGTCCTTCCGTACGTCGTCCGTCCCGCGCACGCAGCCGACCCCGCGGCCGGGATCGCGGTTGACGTCGTCGAGCAGCCGCTCGGTGACGACGGCGCCGGATGCGTCGAGGACCTGGAGCGTGACCGTCGCCCGGAGCTTGGAGATGTACGGCAGTCCGTGCTGGAGCACGACCGCCTGGTTGCCGTTGAGGCAGCCCGTGCCGTTGACCTGGCCGTCGCGGACCGCGGTTCCTCCGAACACGATGCTGTCGCCGTGCGGGGGCTCCGACTTGAAGAAGCTGCCGTTGATCCCGGCGAGGGGCCGCTCCGGCTTGACCGCGGCCAGCTGGCCGCCGACGGTCTCCGCCGTGGCGGCGGCACCGCCCACGGTGCTTTCGAGGCGGGTCGCGCCAAGGGCCGGGTCGGCGACGACGACGTTCAGCTCGCGCTTGGCAATGCGCCCTTCGGTCGTGGCCCGCTCCGTGTAGCGCACGTACGTCACTCCGGCGGCCAGGGTGTACCGGCCGCTCTCCTCCCAGCCGTCGAGCAGCGACGGTTCCTGCGGCGCGGCGCTGGTCGCGCCGGGCGAGGCAACCAGCAGGGCCGCGCTCAGGGCGAGGGCCGCAGCGGCGGGGCCGCGGCGGCGGGTGCGGGGAAGGCGCGCGGGGGTGTCGGTCCTCATGAGCAGTCCGCCTTGTCGGTGAGCTTGTGGGAGCGGAAGGACTTGGCGAAGGGCGCGGGGAGCGTGGTGCTGTCGCCGGGCATCACCTTGTACGCGCCGTAGGAGGTGCCGTTGGCATCCCTCCAGCCCCCGCGATGGCCGGCTGCGGAGTAGAAGCAGGCGTAGAGGGAGGTGTTGTTGACGACGGAGCGGACCCGGTCGTGCCAGACGGGCGCGTAGCCGCTGTGGGAGGACGCGGTCGCGTACATGCCGCCTCGGGCCCGCTCCTCGGCAAAGATGCAGAGCTTGTCCTGCTCACAGCGCTCGAAGCCGGTGAAGCAGTGCCCCTTGGAGGGGGTCAGCTTGTACGAGCTGACGCGCCCCTGCAGCTCGCCGGGGAGGTCGGGGAGGTTGGCCTCGGTGTTCGGCGCGACCGCCTCGAGGGCACCGCCGTAGTAGGCGTCCGCGTACAGGCACAGCCAGGACGGGGTGTTGTTGTGGACGGAGCGGGCCGTCGAGTTCCCCTTGTTGCTGGACTGGGGGATGGAGAGGAGGGACCGGGTGGTGGGCTTCTCGAGTGTGCCCTGGCCGCCGTCCTGGTCGTAGAGGCAGAGGGTGCCCGTGTCGCAGTTCTCGTACGCGGCTGCGGTCGTCGGTACGACGAACAGCATGGAGCAGAGCAGCGCCAGGGCTCCCAGGAGGAGGGAGCCTCTCAGTATGGTGATCTTCACGGCAGGCAAGTCTGGCAGACGCCTCGCCCCCTCCGGAACAGGCGTTCGATCGCGGGGGCCTGGGTGGCCGCGACCGGCTCGGCAGGGACGGAAACCTTGCCTGGCTTACCGCCGGGATTCCGCGCCCGGCTGCTGCGCCCCCTCGCCGGCCGGGCGCCCGCGCCTCCGGCCCCGGCGGCCGCCCTGCACGATGTCAGCGCCGTGACGGCCGTACTCCTGGCCCTCGTCGGCATCGGCGCGCTCATTCACGAACCGGTGCTGATACCGCCCCTCGCGGCCAGTGCCGCTCTCGTGCACAGCGTCCCCGCGCTGCCGCTGGCCCAGCCCCGCAGTCTCGTCGCCGGACACCTGCTCTGTGCCTCCGTCGGCTACGCGGCCCTTCATGCGCTCGGCAGCTCGCCCTGGGTGGCCACCCTCGCCGCGGGCGTTTCGCTGGCTGTCATCACGCTGGCACGCACCCCGCACTCGCCCGCCGTCGCCACCACGGTGGTCGTCGTGCTCCGCTCCCCCGCCCCGCTGCACTTCCTGCCCCTGCTCGTCGGCTCGACCTGCCTGCTGGTGCTCGCCGGCTGGGCCGCCTCACGAGCACGCCGCACCTCCCCTCGGTACCCGGTCTACTGGTGGTGATCCACAGCCACGCGGGCCCGCGCTCGCGGCACCGCCGTCGGAGCTCTCACCCGACTGGGTCCCGCTGGGCGGGATCAGGCGGCGGGCTGGGGCTGGCGCAGTTCTGCGCGCCCGAAGAGGAGGGCGTAGCCGGCGGGGAGCTGGTGGAGGATCCGTGCGAGCAGGTCGGGCCCGGCGAGGCGTGAGACGGCGGCGAGTACGGCGCCGGTTTCCCAGCGGGCGGTCGCCGGGGTGGCGCCGGTGCGGGCGGCCAGGTCCTTGACGAAGCCCCAGCCGGTGAGCTGTTCGGTGTCGGGGATCTGGGCGGTCAGGACGAGGGCGGCCTCGTGGGGCAGGCAGCGTGCGAGCTCCACGCGTTCGTCTCCGGTGACCTGTCGGCCGAGCGCGGCGAGGACGTTGCGGACGGCCTGTTCGGCGCGCTCGCGAGTGGGGTAGGCGCCCTCGTAGCGCACGCGTTCCAGCATCTGGTCGAACGTCATGGCAAGCAGGGCCGGGTTCGGTCGCGGCTGCTCGTACATGGTGCTGCGGTTGCCTTTCTCTCTGAGGTTCGATTCTTGTCCGGCCGGCGGCGGTCGGGTGGGTTCGAGGGGGCCGAAGGGGAGGCGGAGGCCGTAGCCGGGCGGGAGCTGGAGCAGGACTCACGGGTGGGAATGTCTCCGCGGGTGTGGATCTCTGCTGCGGCGGCCACGGCGCTGAGGACCGCGCCGATGCCCCCGGGCATACGGACCCGCGCCTCCGGGAGAGGGAGCGGCGAGCTCGGCTCGCACGGTGTCGGCCAGGTGCGCAGCCCGCAGGGCCGGAACGACGCGGGCTGCCCCGTTCGGTTTCGCCCGCGTCCGGTACTCGCCGCGTTCGCGGACATGGTGCCGGGAACGCCTTCCGGCGCATCGGCATCACGTCACCCGGGGTGAGGGGCCACAGTGGCGCGGAGGACGGGGTGCCGGAGGGGGATCGGTTCCCCGTCCTCCGCCGCTGGTGCCGGACTGTTCAGCCGGAGATCTGCTTGCGGCCGGACTCGCCGCCGATGGCGATCTTGCGGGGCTTGGCGCGCTCGGCGATCGGGATCCGCAGGGTCAGGACACCCGCGTCGTAGTCGGCTTCGATGTGCTCGGTGTCGAGGGTGTCGGCCAGCATGAGCTGGCGGGAGAAGACACCCAGGGGCCGCTCGGAGAGCTCCATCTGCACGGTGTCGCCCTTGGTGGCGGGGCGGCGCTCCGCCTTGACCGTCAGCATGTTCCGCTCGACGTCGATTTCGATCGCCTCGGTGCTCACTCCGGGGAGGTCGAAGGCGATCACGTACTCCTCGCCCTCGCGGTAGGCGTCCATCGGCATCACGGACGGCTTCGACCAGGTCCCGGTCGTACCCGACAGCTGCTGGAACATCCGGTCCATCTCGCGGAACGGGTCGGTGCGCATCAACATTGGGAAACACCTCCAGTTGGTTCAGGCAGGATCTGCCAATGCGCTTCAACGTGCTTCCGTTGTAACATGTCATCGGAACGATGACAAGCAAGAGGTCATCCAAGGGATGACATGGGGGCGAGAAGTGCCATGAACGAAGCTGATCCAGCGACCGCGCGGGTCTCCTTCCTTGCCGCCGCCGCGGCACTGGAGACCATCGACCAAGCCGTAAGAGAGGCGCAACAGCCGCCCGCAGGTTCGACGGCGCCCACGGTGCGGCCCGCGCCGGACCCGGGCCCGCATCCGGCTCTGTCCGCACTGCTGATGCTGCGCGAGGTCCGCGAGCAGCTCGCCGGCTGGGAGAGCATCCTGATCGAAACCGCCCGCGGCCGGGGCGCGAGCTGGGCCGACCTCGCCGGCCCCCTCGGGGTCGCCAGCCGTCAGGCCGCCGAACGCCGCTACCTGCGGCTGCGCCCCGGCACTGCCGGGAGCACCGGCGAGCAGCGCGTCCAGGCGACCCGCGACTCACGCGCCGCCGACCGCACCGTAACCGCCTGGGCGCGCGACAACGCGGCCGACCTGCGCCGGCTGGCCGGCCAGGTCACCGCGCTCACCGGCCTCCCCGACAGCGCCCAAGGTGCCGTCGACGATCTGAACGTGGCTCTCGCAGACAATGACGCGGCCCGCCTCGTCCGGCCGCTGACCGACACCCGGCCTCATCTGCGGCCCGAGGACGCCGAGCTCGCCGAACGCATCGACGCCTTGACCCGACACGCCGACCGGCTCCGCCAGGACACCCACGACCAGCGCAGCATGTGATCCGTAACCGGTTGGCAGTGCCGGACGGTCGGCGCGATCGCCGCCTCAGCAGCGGTACTCGCCGTCCTGTTACACCTACTCGAGAGCAGCGGAAACCGACCGGCAGACGGGCGAGGTCGGACCGGCCGAGCACGTCCCGTACTACTACGTACTACTGGCTACTACGTACTACTGGTCCCCTGCCGCGGCGGCGGGCGGCCAGTCGGGGGCGGGGTCCGTGGGGAGCAACGGCCGCAGGGCCCCCACCGCGGCGCCGATGCAGGTGTCGCGCAGCTCCCTGCGGCTGCAGGTCTCGTACGTGAGCCAGTCCACGCACAGCACCTGGACGAACACCAGCCACGCCTTCAGCGCCGCGGAGACGGCGTCGCGCATCCGCTCGTCGGCGAGCGGGAGCACGCCGAGCAGGCGTGAGCGCAGGGCATCGAGTTCGTCCGCCATGATCGTCTGGACGACCGGGTCCCCTGCCAGCACCCGGTTCGCTGCCAGTACGGCGTGGCGGTTCGCGATGAAGTAGTCGAGGTGGGCGTCCAGGCCCTGGGCGAGCTGTTCGACCAGCGTGGCCTCGGGATCGAACCGGGTCGCCGCGAGCAGCCGGTCGGCCGCCTGCTGGTAGACCGCCGCGAAGAGGGCGTGCTTGTTCGGAAAGTGCCGGTAGAGCAGGGCGCGGGACACCCCGGCCTGCTGGGCGACGTCCTCCATCAGCACGTCGTCGTACGGGGCGGCTGCGAAGAGCCCGGCGCCGACGGCGAGCAGCTGGGCGCGGCGGTCGGCGGGCGTCAGACGTCGGCGAGGGGGCGGCACACGCGCAGATTACTTGACATGTGTCTACCAGGAGCGCCTACCCTGATCCTTAGTAGACACATGTCAACTAGCGGGGGTGGGGTCGTGGACAAGGCACTCAGGGCATTCGCGTGGGTGATGGGGCTCGCCTGTGTGGCCATCGGGCTGTTCCATGTGGTTGCCGGCAACGCCGCGGTTCCCGGCGAGGCCGACGCGGGCCCGACCCTCGACAGCCTGGGCCGGTTCCTCGGTGCGGTCTTCGCCGGGTACGGGTCGGTCTGGCTGTGGGCGGCCCGGCAGGAGCCCGTCCCGGCGCGCGTGGTGCGGTGGCTCGCCGCGGTGTTCCTGCTCGGCGGGGTCGGACGCCTGCTGTCCCTGGCCGTGCACGGCTGGCCGCACCCGTTCCAGGTCGTGCTGACCGTGATCGAGCTGGTATTCCCGCCGATCTGGTTCTGGCTGGCGGACGCCGACGAGCGCGCGTTCCGTGAACGGACCCGCGCGCACGCGGTCAGCTAGCCCCGCAACCCCTTCGGCAGACTTGATCCGTCAGGAACCGGCGTTGGCCGTCCAGGAATCCGTCCGCGAAGAGGGAGCGGGGGGAGAAGAGCGCGGTGAGCGTGATCTTGAGGTCCGACTGCCCGATGGTCTGTTTGAGCAGTGAGTGGTTCGCGTCCGGGTAGTGCTTGACGGTCAATGCGCCGCCTGCGTCCAGCACCTGGCGGTAGATGCGCTCCGTGTCGGCGGTGTCCACGTTGATGTCATGGCCGGCGAGGACCAGCAGTACAGGGATGCCGCGCAGGGCGCGGAGGTCTTGCGTGGCGTCCGAGGTGTGGTTCTTGGAGATGAACCCCCAGCGATCGGCGGTCATGCCGTCCGCGTCGCCGCCCATCGCCGTGACGTACTCCTCGAAGGTGGCGTGACGTTTCAGCAGCCGGCGGGTCGTCTCGCTCTTGGCGACCTCGGCCCTGATGCGGGCTTCCGGTGCGCCGTCGGCGTGCAGCTGGGCGAGGAGGTTGTAGCGGCCCTGCTGGAGCCAGTTGATCGCGGGCGAGACGGCGATGACGAAGTTCACGGGCGTCTTGGCGGCGACCTTCGGCAGGACCCATCCCGCCTGGCTGGCGCCCCAGAGCCCGATCCGGTCGCCGTCGATGTCCGGGCGGGCGCGCGCCCAGGCGATGGCGGCGGCTGTCTCGTCGGCCCGGTCGTCCATGGACTGGTCGAGCCAGTCGCCGGGTGCGCCCGCGATGCCGGGCTTGTCCCAGGACAGGGAGGCGTACCCGGCCTTGGCGTTCGCTTCCCACAGGGGCTTGTAGCCGTCGTCGTGGGTGGCGTCGATGGGGCCGTCGCCGTGGACGTACACGATCAGACCGTGGCGCTCGCGGCCGTCCTTCGGGGTGGCCAGTACGCCGTTGAGGGTGTGGCCGCCGTGGCGGATCGAGACCCGCTGCTCGTTCAGCTCGTAGGAGTTCTGCCACAGCACCACACCGACGAGACCGGCGGCCATGACCAGGACCGCGGCGAGTGACCACACGGTGATACGGAGCCCGCGCCGGCCGGGCTGGACCTTGGGACACATGAGAGTTGACCGCCTCTGTTCGGGTGCACGTAAGATTGAAACTATCATTTCGAGAACGGTCGTCGCGGTGATGATAGATTTGGGCTGAGGATGCGGATCCGACGAGAGAGGGGCACGACATGGGACTGGACGTGACAGGTACCGGCACTGGCCCGGTGATGGTCCGGCGGGGCGTTCCGGCCGGAGCCGAGCGGCGGGCGGCGGAGCTGTACTGGGGCGCTTTCGGCCGGAAACTCGGCCCCGCCCTGAATCCGCCGGACAAGGGGGTGTCTTTCCTCGCCGCCCACCTGAACGCCGACCGCGCGGTGTGCGCGCTCCTCGACGGACAGCTCGTCGGCCTCGCCGGTTACCAGCTCGACGGCCGGGCACTCACCGGGGGATCGGCCTCCGCCGTGCTGAGCGCGTACGGACGCCTGCGAGGGCTGCACCGGATCCTGCTCCTCGCCCTGTTCGAACGCCGCCCGGCCCCCGGGCAGCTCGTCATGGACGGCATCGCCGTGGACCCGGGCCTCCGCGGCCGCGGCGTCGGGAGCCTGCTCATCGAGGAAGTGGCCGCCGTCGCGGCGGAGCAGGCCTGCCGGGAGATCAGATTGGATGTGATCGACACCAACCCGCGGGCCAGGGCCCTGTACGAGCGGCGCGGCTTCACGGCCGTGCGGACCGAGCCCACGCCCTACCTGCGCCGGCTGCTGGGGTTCGGGGCGGTGACCACCATGCACCGCCGTGTCGAGGCGAACGGGCCGAGAGGAATGTGCACACCATGACCGATCACGTCGAGATCCCCACCCGCATGCTCGTCCACGCGCTGATCCGCGAGGACGGCACCGTCTGCGCGGAGGAGCTGTACAGCGTCGCCAACACCCTGGGCATGAGCGACCAGCAGGTGCGGCTGTGCATCAAACGCCTCGTGGCCGACGGCCGGTTCACCCATCAGGGCCGGGGCCGCAAGGCGCAGCTGCATGCGACGGCGGAAACCACGCGTGCCCTCGCCCCCAACGCGGAGTTCCTCCGGCACGCATTCCAGCAGGACGCGGGGCTCGCGCCCTGGGACGGCGTCTGGCACGTGGCCGCCTTCGCGGTGCCCGAATCGGCGCGCACGGCCCGGGACGCCCTGCGCGAGACGCTCGTCCACCTCGGCGGCGCCCCGCTGCAGGGCGGACTGTACGTCTGCGCCAACGCCTGGGAACCGTACGTCGAAGAAGCGGCCCAACGCCTCGGCGCCCACGGCGCGCTCACCCTCCTCACCACGACGGACCTGCGCAGGGGCGACAGCCGAGAGCCTGCCGGACTGGCCCGTGAACTGTGGCCCTTGCAGGAGATCGCCGACCGCTACCACCGCCTCGGCCGCATCGCCCGGCCCCGCCTCGCCCGGCTCACCGGCCCTGCCGGCCTCTCCCCGTCCGCACTCCTCACCATCGCGGTCGAGCTGGCCGCCGAACTCACCCGCGCCATGGAGCCCGACCCGCTGCTGCCGCCCCAGCTCCTGCCCCGGCCCTGGCCCGGCGCCGAGGCGCGGGAGCTCGTCGCCCGGTGTTGGGCGGCCCTGCACGAACGAGACGGCGGCGAAGCCCGCCCGGCCCTCTTCCGCCTCTACGCCGACATCACCCGGGAAGCAGCAGAGCGGGCCACACGCTGAGGACGCAGCAGCGATCGAGCATCAAGTGACGGCGGTGGCGTGCCAGATGGCCGATCGCGCGGCGGACCATCGCCCGGGGCCATGGCCACCCTGGTCGTGTCTGCATCCGGTGCGGAGGCCACGGTCGATTGTCAGTGGTGGGTGGGAGGATCGGAGCATCAAGTCGGAAAAGGGGGAGCGGTCATGTCCGGAAACCAGAACTACATCAATCACGTTGCTCTTGTGCTGGATGCCAGTTCGTCCATGTCACACCTGAGCCGCAAGGTCATCGAGGTCGCCGACCAGCAGATTGCATATCTGGCCCGCCGGTCGAAGGAACTGGACCAGGAAACCCGTGTCACGGTGTACGTCTTCGCAGACAAGGTGGAGTGCGTCATCTACGACAAGGACGTGCTGCGAATGCCGTCCCTGAAGCAGCTGTACCGGGTCGGGGGAATGACGGCTCTGCTGGCGGCCACGCTGAAATCGCAGCGGGAGCTGGCGCAGACGGCCCAACTCTACGGCGACCACAGCTTCCTGACGTTCGTACTGACCGACGGACAGGAGAACGCGAGTCATCGCTGCCCGGATGCCCCTGCCAGGCACCCGCGTGAACTGGTGCAGGCCGTGGCCAGGATGATCGAGACGCAGGAGGACAACTGGACGCTGGCCGTCCTTGTGCCGGATCAGACGGGCAAGCGCGAGGCCATGCAGTGCGGTTTCCCGAAGGACAACATAGCCATCTGGAACGCCGCGAGCACACAGGGTCTGGAGGAGGCCGGAGAGGTCATCCGGCAGGCCACCGAGAAATTCATGGCAGGCCGCGCGCAGGGCATCCGGGGATCGCGGGCGGTGTTCTCCACGGGTGCAGAGGCGGTCAACAAGGAAACCATCGAGGCAGCCGGTCTCACCCCGGCGGATCCGTCCGAGTACCAGCTGATTCCCGTGGCTCGCGAAGCGGCGATCCGGGACTGGGTCATCGAATGCGGGCACACTTTCCGTTCGGGTAGTACGTTCTATCAGCTGAGTAAGTCGGAAAAGATCCAGGCTCGAAAGCAGATTGCGGTACTGGAGAAGAAGACGGACCGGGTGTACACGGGGCCGGAGGCCCGCGCCCTGCTCGGCCTGCCGGACACGGAAGTACGCGTCAAGCCCGACCACAACGACGACTTCACGATCTTCGTGCAGAGCACCAGCGTGAACCGCAAGCTGGTACCGCACACACGGCTCCTGCTCATGGTCTGAGCCCTTGAAAGCCCGGGAATCGGCGTTCTCGCGTGAGCCAGGCCCGGTCCGCCTGCCGGCAGCAGCCGCCGCCGTCGGCGCGCTCGCGGCGGCCGCGCTCGTGCGGGCGCGGGAACGGGAGCGGGAACGGGAGCGGGCGGGCGGGCGCGTGACATCGGGACGAGCCGGCCGGCCGTCACCTGGCCTTGAACGTGTAGCTCTTGACCGCGTCCGCGTCGCGGTTCCAGAACGTGACCAAGGGCTTGGAGTCGATGTTCACGAACCTGTCGGGCAGCGCGACGGCGGCCGGCCGGCCCGTCTCGGTGTTGGCGACGCGGCTGTGGAACGCGATCTTCACCGACGTCACCGCGTCGGTCTGCTCGCCGGCGCGGAACAGGCGCAGGCCCGCGTACGCCCTCTCGCCCGGCTTGATCGTGGCCAGGGCCCGCGCCGGGGACTCCATCGGCGGAGGGGGGACGTCGGTCGCGACGCCGAAGTCCACCAGCGGGTAGTAGTAGAGCGTGCAGGGCTCGTCACCGGTGTTGACGGCGGTGAGGAACAGGTTCTGGCCGCTGTCCTGCCGCTCGAACGACCCGGTGATCGAGACGTTCGCGTCGGTACAGGCCGCCGTCGCGGCCTGCCCGCCACTGCCGGAACCACCGGAGTTCCCGGACCCGCCGGGCGAGGCAGAACCCGCCGGACCGGGAACGGTGGTGCCCCCGCCACCGGGCGCGGGCGAGGCGCCCGCACTCGGGGAGCCGGAAAGGGCCGAGCCCCCGCCTCCGGGCGCGGCGGAGCCCGTCGCGCCCGGGCCGGCGGAGGAGCCGGTGCCCTCGCCGCGGTCGCTGTCGTTCGACGAGCAGGCCGTGGCCGAGAAGAGCGCGGCGAGGGCCGCGGCCCCGAGAACACAAGTGCTGAGGCTTCTGCGGGCAGTGCGCATGGTCGTCCCCCGTGTGTCTTCACGTGCTTCGATGATGTGGTCGATCCACGGGCTCTGTACCCGGTCCACCGCCCCGGTGCCCCTGGCGTGCGAGGCCGTTACGAACCCAGCACATTGGGAAGTCCTGCGGACCCCGGCACACCGGGGGCTTCCTGCCGTCACTTCACCTCAGCGCGTGCGTCAACCCTCAGCAGGTGACGGTGACCTCGTGGACCACCGGGTTGGCCGTCCAGGGGAACGAGGACACGCCGAAGGTGCCGCGGACGGTCGAGCCGCATGGGGCAGTGCCGACCAGACCGCGTACTTCGAGGTTCGAAGAGGCGAAGATGACCGTCTTGGTCTGCGTGTCCGGCGTGGTGCCGCCGACGACCTCTGCGGACAGCGTGGTGAACAGCTCCCTGGCGGCGGGCACCGGGCTGCCCGGAGAGGGCGGGCCGGCGAGTGCGACCGTGCCGTAGAACTCGACGGTGGTACCGGTGATTTCGGCGCACACCCGCGTGGCAAGACCTGCCTGGCGACCCGAGTACCCGCAGGAGGTGACGGTCTCGTTGGTGTCGGCCGGCAGGACGGCGGCACCGGCAGGGGCGATCGCGTAAACGGCCAGACCGGCGGCACCGGCCACAAGGAGCGCTAAGCGGTTCATCGGGGTTCTCCTCGGTCAGGATCGCCGTCCGGTGACTCCGGACGGTTCTTATGGCATGTGATATTTCACATGCCATAAGAACGCAGGGTGATCAAGAACTGAACTCCCCCGGTCCGCCCCATGACGCCATGTCATGGGGCGGGCTCCGTCCGGGTCTCAGCCTGTGGCACGCCCGGTTGCTGCCCCTGTCACGGGTTCCGGTGCGGCCGGCGGGAGGCCGTGGAGGCGGGTCACGGGGGATGCGGCGAGTCCGATCAGCACGGCTGCGGAGCCGATCGCCGCCACTGTCAGGGCGCCCTTCGGGCCGAGTTCGCCGGACAGCAGGCCGGCGAAGAGGCCGCCGAGGGCTCCGCCGCCGAACAGCAGGGTGCGGAAGACGGCCGTCATCCGTCCCATCATCGACTGGGGGGTGCTGGTCTGACGCAGGCTCACGATGATGACGTTGGCCACGCCGAGGCCGAGGTAGGTGGTGAAGAAGGAGAGGACGAACATCCCCACCATCACGGGCCGGGGGCCGACGGCCAGGACGATCAGGGCCGGGCCCAGGAGAAGCGCTGACTGGGCGACGAGGTAGACCCTCCCGAGCCGGAACCGCTGGATGACCTTCCGCGAGATCGTCGCGCCGATCAAACCGCCCACGGAGGCGGTCGCGAAGATGCTTCCGAGGGTGGTCGAGCCGAGGTGCAGGTCGCGGGTTCCGTACAGCAGGAACATCGTCCATACGGTGATCATGGAGAAGTTGCAGCAGAACCCGACCAGCGCCAGTGCCCGCAGGATCCGGTTCCGCAGGACCCAGCGCAGGCCGTCGCGCAGTTCGGGCAGCATGCGTCGCTTTGCTGCCGCCGGTCCGGGCCGGGGCTCGGGTGTGCGGATCAGCAGGAGCGAGATCACGGACACCAGGTAGGAGAAGGCGTTGGCGACCAGTGCCACCGGTGCGGTCAGGGCGCCGACCAGAACGCCGGCGAGCCCGGGGCCTGCGACGTCGGCCGCCGATGAGCTGGCTCCCATCTTGGCGGCGGCTTCGACGTAGTCCCTGGGGTCGCGCACCAGCGTGGGGACGTACGACATCCAGCTCACGTCGAAGAGCACCGACGCGATGCCGATGGCGCACGCGATCACGAGGAGGGTGACCAGGTCGAGGGCGTGCAGCCAGTAGAGGAGCGGTACGAGGGCGATCAGGACCATCCGGCTGAGGTTGGCGCCGAGCATGACCCGTCGTCGCCGGGACTTGTCGACCCACACGCCGAAGACCAGGGCGAGCCCCAGGTACGGGGCGAGCTGCAGGAACCGCAGGACGCCGACCTGCTCGTCGGTGGCATCGAAGGCGACGATGGCCGTCAGGGGGAGGGCGAGGTTCGTGACCTGGGTGCCCAGCAGGGAGAGCGTCTCGCCGAGCCAGAAGACCAGGAAGTCGCGGTTGTGCCACAGGCTGCGGCTGCTCCCCCCGGCCTGGACGCGCTGCTGCGTGGCCGTCATCACCGTTCCTGCCGGAGGAGTTCGGCGACCGCGTCGGCGACGTGGTCCACTTCCTCTTCGGTGTTGTAGTAGTGCGGCGACAGTCGCAGACACCAGTCGACGCCCTTGTCCCCGAAGTCGAACTGGGCGAACTCGCGGAGGCTGAGCGACGAGTTGATCTTGCGGGCGTCCAGGGCCTCCTTGAACGGCTGCGGCTGCCAGCCTCCTTCGACGGCGAAGGTGACGAGGGCGGCCAGCTGCGGGCCGCGGTCGAGCAGGCGCACTCCGGGGACGGTTTCGAGCCTGCCCCGCAACCTCGCCGCGAGCGCCGGGGTGCGGCGGGCGATCGCTTCCAGGCCGACGTTGCGGGCGTAGCGGGTGGCGGCGGCGCTGCCGAGCACGGTGGCGTACGGGAATTCCCACTCCTCGAAGCGGGCCGCCGTCCCGACGGGCCGGTAGCTGCCGGGCGCGGTCCAGCGGGCGCCGTGCATGTCGATGAACAGGGGCTCGTAGCCGGCGCGCAGGACGCGGTCGGAGACGTAGAGGAATCCGGAGCCGCGCGGGCCGCGGAGGAACTTCCGGCAGGTGGCGGTGAGCAGGTCGCAGCCGATCTCCTCGACGTCGAGGGGGTACTGGCCCACGGACTGGCAGGCGTCGACCAGGTAGAGCAGGTCCAGTTCACGGCAGTGCCGGCCGATCTCGGCGACCGGCGCGACCAGGCCGGAGTTGGTGGGGACGTGGGTGGCGGACACCAGGCGCGGGCGGTGGGTCCGCATCAGCTCGGCCATCGCCGGCACGTCCACCCCGCCCTCCGGGGTGTTGGGCGCGTGCACGATCCGTATGCCGAACCGCTTGCGCAAGGACAGGAAGGCGATCTGGTTGGAGACGAAGTCGTCGCGGGTGGTGAGGATCGTGTCGCCGGACTCGAACGGGATCGAGGACAGGGCGTTGGCGTACGCGTGCGTGGCGCTGCCGGCGAAGGCGATGTTGTCGGGCGTGGTGTTGATCAGCGCGGCGAGTTCCGTGTAGAACTCGCGGACTCCGTCGGCCCGGGCGGCCGATGCCTCGTAACCGCCGATCCGCGCCTCCAGGTTGAGGTGGCCGACCATCGCGGTCAGCACCGGGGCGGCCAGCAGCCCGCAGCCGGCGTTGTTGAAGTGGATGACCTGTCGGCATCCGGGGGTGTCGGCTCGCAGGGCGGGGACGTCCAGCTGAAGTGCTTCCTCGTTTGCTTCAGAAGCGCTATTGTGATCTCTCATGTCAGACAGTAGCACTTCTGTTGAGTTGGCGGCCAGACTCCGTGAGCTGCTCGCGCGGCTCTCGCCGGGCGACCGGCTGCCGAGCAGCCGGGAGCTGATCCAGCAGTACCGGGTCGGCCCGGCGACCGTGGCTCGGGCCATTGCCGTCCTGGCGGCGGAGGGCGCTGTGGTGACCCGCCCTGGCAGCGGTACGTACGTGGCGGTGCGAACCCGGTCCGAACCCGGGGTCGTGGACACCGCCTGGCAGACGGTCGCGCTCACCGACCGCACCGTCGACACACGCCTGATCGCCGAACCGCTCGGACCGGCGCCGGCCGGCACGATCACGATGGACGGTGGCTACATCCATCGCTCGCTCCAGCCCACCCGGGCACTGAGCGCCGCGCTGGCGCGGGCGGCGCGCCGCCCGGACGCCTGGGACCGTGCCACGGCGAGCGGACTTCCCGCGCTGCGCGCCGTGTTCGCCGAGATCGCCGGCGGTGGCGTGACTCCCGACGACGTGCTGGTCACCTCGGGCGGGCAGAGCGCCCTGTCGATCGCGTTCCGGGCGATCGCCGGGCCGGGCAGCCCGGTCCTGGTGGAGTCGCCCAGCTATCCGGGCGCGCTGGCCGCAGCCGGCGCCGCGGGGCTTCGCCCGGTGCCCGTACCGATCGACGGTGACGGCGTACGGCCCGACCTGCTGGCCGACGCCTTCGCGATGACCGGGGCACGGCTGCTGTACTGCCAGCCGACGTTCCACAACCCGACCGGCACGGTCCTGGCACCCGAACGACGGCAGCAGATCCTGCACGTGGCAAGGGCCTCGGGCGCCTTCGTGATCGAGGACGACTTCGCCCGGCACCTGGGGCACGGCGGTCCCGTGCCGCGGCCGCTGGTGGCGGACGACGGTGACGGCACGGTCGTCCATGTGACCTCCCTGACCAAGCCCGCGGCGCCGAGCCTGCGGATCGGGGCGCTGGTCGCCCGCGGGCCGGTGATGGAGCGCATGCGGGCGGTCCGCATGGTCGACGACTTCTTCATCACCCGCCCGCTCCAGGAAGCGGCACTGGAGCTGCTCAGTTCCCCGTCGTGGGACCGGCACGTCCGGACGCTCGGCGCCGAGCTGCGGGAGCGGTGCTCACGGCTGACTGCCGCTCTCGGCCGCGAGATGCCGACAGCGACCGTCACCAGCGTTCCCGCCGGCGGACTCCACCTCTGGCTCCGGCTGCCGCCCGGCGTGGACGACACGGCACTCACTGCCGCCGCCCGGCAGCGGGGCGTGGCGGTCAGCGCGGGCAGCCGCTACTTCGCCACCGAGCCGCCGGCGGCCCACCTCCGCCTCGGCTTCGCCGCCGGCGCCGACCACACGGAGCTGGAGGAGGGGGCACGCCGGCTGGGGGCCGTGCTTCGAGAACTCGCCCCGAAGGAGCAGTGAGGCCTTTCAGGTGGCGGGAGCCGACGACGACCTCAGGCCGGCTGGACTCTCGGCGAAAGACTTCTCCGCGTCGACCTCGTAGCAGACGTTGACGCTCGAATCCCCGAGGGTTTCGTCGACGAAGCCCTGGACGTCTTCAACGGAGTTCGTCTCCCAGAGACACGTCGCGGCGGAGCCGTCGACGTGTACGAAGAACTGCAGCACCCGGGTGCCATCGGGCGCTCCGGTGCCGTCCATCAGAGCCTGGCCGCGGGAAAACGCTGTCTCCGGGTTCAAGATCTTGTGCTGGACCACGGCATACATGGGGTCCTCCTGATGTGGTGTCGTGTCGCTCGACGATTCGACGCTGGGCGTGCGGAGGTGGACGCCGCGTCGCGCAGATTCACCACATCCATTGTGGACCGGGACGGCCGGCCCGGTCCTGCGCTCACCGACCGCCTAAGACCGCTCACCCTTCGCATCACCCCTCCTGGCGCCGGTGAGCAGCAGGTCCGCCAGGGGCGTACGCGTGTGGTGCACCGAGCGGCCCGTGCGGGTGGTGGTGAGAAGACCAGCGGCGCGCAGCGCCGAAGCGTAGGCCGAGGCCGTGGCGTTGCTGACGCCGATACGGCGCGCCAGTCCCGTGGTCGTACGCGCCTCGTCCAGGGAGCGCAGCAGCGCGAGCCGGGTGCGCCCGAAAACAGCCGCGAGGGGCTCGTCCGGTGGGCCGCCACCGTCCGGGAGGGGCGGCAGCCCCCGCCCTGCCGGGTAGGCGAGCACCACCGGGCGGTCCGGCAGGTTCTGGACGAGCGGTCCGCGACGCCAGTGGAAGGTCGGGCGCAGGAGCAGTCCGCGGCCCCCGAGCCGTACCTCTCGCACGCCCGGGACGCCCGTCAGGGGCCATTCCCAGACTCCGTCGCGCAGCCTCGACCCCGGTGCCAGGTCGGTCAGGGTGGCGCCGATGCCGTGTTCGGCGACGGCAAGGGCATGCCGGGTGAACTCCGTCCGGTGCAGGTCCTGGACCAAGGGCCACACCGGCGCGAGCACCGTCTCGTACGCCGCCCGCTGCGCCCGGTCCAGCGTCCGCCAGGCGTCGGCCGTCCCGCCGTGCAGGGCGCGGATCCACGGCGGGGCCGGCCGTCGCGCGTACACCTGCTGGATCCCGGCCCGTACGAGCTCCGGGCGGGCCGCCCTGATCAGCGCGACCCCCTCGTCCAGCGTGTCTCCGAGTACGTCGAGGAAGGCGGGGGCCGGCCCGTCCGGCACCAGGTCCGCGAGCGGTTCGACCGCGCTCGGCAGTCTCCGCAGCAGTCTGCTCCGCCAGCGCCCGAAGAACAGCTCCTCGTGCCGGGTGCCCAGCATCATCAGGGCCGCGTGCAGCTCGGGCACGGGCGAGGGCCGCGGCGCGAACCGTACCCGGGCAAAATCGTCCGCCGTGAAATGGATCCGGACCACGCACATCCCCCTGCTCCGCGCAAACCTTTCGGGCCGGACCGCAAGCTTCGCCCCGGCACCGCGCCCGCCCCCAGGATGCCGCCCATGACCAACTCCTTCACATCCGGCCGCCGTTCCTTTGCCAAGGGCGCCCTCGCCGGCGCCCTGTTCCTCGCGTCCGCCGCCCCCGGCGCCGCCTCGGCCTCCGGGCCCTCCGGCTCGCCCCTCCTCCGGCTGCCGGCGCCCACCGGCCCGTACTCCGTCGGCGCCCGGGTCCTCCACCTCGTCGACCACTCCCGCAACGACCCCTGGGAGCCCGGGATCGGCGTACGCGAACTCATGGTCACCGTCCTGCGGCCGGCCGTGCCCGGCCGCGGCTTCCCGCGCGTTCCCCAGCTCACGCCCGGCGCCGCCGCGGAGTTTGCCCTCCTCGCCCACCTGGTCCGTCCGCACCTCCCGGCGGCTGGGGTCGACTGGGCGGCCACCCTCACCCATGCCCGGGCTGGGGCGCCGCGCCTGCCCGGCCGGCGTCCCGTGCTGCTCTACAGCCCCGGCGGCGGCGATGCCCGCACGATGGGCAGCTCACTGGCGATCGACCTCGCCTCGTACGGCTGGACCGTCGTCACCGTCGACCATCCCGGGGACGCGAGCGAGGTGGAGTTCCCCGACCGGCGGCCGGGACGCGGCCGGGTCCGGACGACCGTGCTGCGTCCGGACTTCGACGCGGCGACCTTCCACACCATGATCGACACCCGGGTCGCCGACCTCCGCTTCGTCCTCGACGTCCTGGGCCTGGAGCGGGTCGGGGTCTACGGGCACTCCGCGGGCGGCACCGCGGCCGCGCAGGCGCTCCACGCGGACCGGCGGATCGCCGCCGCCGTCAACCTGGAGGGGTACCTCGACCAGATGGACGGCGACCTGCTGCCGGTGGCCCGGCAGGGCACGGACCGGCCGCTGCTCCTGGCCGGCACCGACGGCTTCCGCAACGCCCGGCTGGACCGGTCCTGGGCAGCCCTCCTCGCCCACTCGGGCCCCGTCACCCGTCGGCAGCTCGACGACACCCACCACTGGGTCTTCACCGACTACGCCGCCCTCGTCCCCCGGCTCCACGGGGCCGGACTGATGACCGCTGCCGGGCGCGCGGCCATGGTCGGCCGGGTGGACCCGCGCATCACCGTGCCCGCCGTGCGCGACCTCGTACGGTCGTTCTTCGCCCGGCATTTGCCGACTTCCCTCGTAGGCTGAATCTCGCACGTGAGGGACAGGAGGCTCAGGTGGCCGAGACGACGCCGGCCGAGGTGATGGCCCAGGTGATGGCCGAGCTGGCCGAGCTCGAGGACCCGAGGGCACGCGAGGTGAACGAGAGGCACGGTGACGATCACGGTGTGAACCTCGGCAAGCTGCGCGCGCTCGCGAAGCGGCTGAAGACGCAGCAGGAACTCGCGTGCCGGCTCTGGGAGACGGATGACAGCGCGGCACGCCTGCTGGCCACCCTCATCTGCCGTCCGAAGGCGTTCGAGCGTGACGCGTTGGACGCCATGGTGCGCGAGGCGCGCACACCCAAGGTGCGCGACTGGCTCGTGAACTACGTGGTGAAGAAGAACCCGCACTGCGAAGAGCTGCGGCTGGCCTGGTCCGCCGATCCCGACCCGGTGGTCGCGAGTGCCGGCTGGGCCCTGACCACCGAACGCGTGACGAAGAAGCCCGAGGGCCTCGACCTCCCCGGACTGCTCGACGTCATCGAGGCGGAGATGAAAGACGCCCCGGACCGCCTTCAGTGGGCGATGAACCACTGCCTGGCTCAGATCGGAATCGAGCACGCCGAGCTCCGCGCCCGCGCGATCGACATCGGTGAGCGCCTGGAGGTGCTGAAGGACTACCCGACTTCCCCGGGTTGCACGTCTCCGTTCGCGCCCGTCTGGATCTCCGAGATGGTGCGACGACAGCAGGACAAGACGGGGGCTTGATCGGCCGCGCCACCCTTTCGGGGGGACAGCCGGGCCGCCGGTACGGCAGTGCGGGCCGGGGTCACACCTCCGTGCCGCCCTGCAGACGTGCCTGGGCCCGTGCGGCACGGTCGGCCGCTTTCCGCGCCGCCTGCGCCGCCCTCGAGGCATCGCGGTGGTGCCGGTCAGCCGCGTCCGCCGCCTCGGCGGCCCGGTCGCGCTCCTCCGTCAGCCGGCCGAGCTGCTCCTCCAGCGAGGCGACCCGCTCGTCGAGGGCGGCCCGGGCCGCCCGGGTCTGCTCCAGGTCCGCCTCGGCCAGGCCGAGCGCTTCCTCCGCCTGCTCGGCTTCCTGCCGGGCACGCTCGGCCTCCGCCGTGGCCCGTTCCAGCCCGGCGCGCTGCCGGGCGGTGGGCCGCGGCGGCTTCTTGGCCGGTTCGGGCCGTCCGGCTTTGCCGGCCGGAGCTCCCGGTGCGCGGGCTGCCGGTGCGCGGGGTGGGGTGGCGCCGGGGGCGGGCTGGAGTCCGGTGAACCCGACCGGGGCGGGCGGGGGCTTCGCCAGCGTGCCGCGTGCCCACTGCCGGGCGGCGTCCTCGTCCGCGAGGACGGTGTGGAGGATCTGCTCGACCTCCCGCTGGACCGTCTCCGACACCGGCTGTCCGGCCTCGGCGGCCAGGCGGCAGGCCTCCCGGGCCATCGCCGCGATCACGACGTGCTGCTGATGCGACAACTCCCGCAGTTCCTCGCCCGCCAGGGTCCGGTGTGCCTCCCGCAGGGCCTGGCCCAGCTGCAGCAGCTGCTCCACGTGGGCCTGATCCGATCGGACGAGGACGTTCGAGCACCATGCCGACCGTGTCGGCTTCCGCAAGCGGCCGATCTCCTTCGCCGCCGCGGCGTCACCGTCCTTGCGGGCCCGGGCCACCTGCTCGTCGCGGGCCGCGGTGAACTCCCCGGGCCTGAGTCCGTACAGCTCCCGCACCACCGCATCCACATCGATCACGGCCACCACGATCCGCCATCACCACCCGGCAGGCACGGATACCCGGCAGCGTCCGCGCGCCGTGCCCGGAGCTGATCCGTCCGGCAGCGTGCCCGGGAGCGCGGCCGCGCTTCCTCCCCTTCCGGTTTCGGGCCACGGGGCGGGCGGCGCCGGTCCTCGGGGGGCGGGGCCGGCGCCGGCGTAGGCCGGTTCAGCCGGGCCAGGTGCCGGTCAGGTGTCGGGTGGCGGCGGCTCCTGCCCGGTCGACGGCGGCTTTGACGACGGCGAAGATCGCGCCTTGCAGGGCTGCGGCGAGCAGGATCTCTTGCCAGGTGCGGTGTTCGTCGGTGGCATTGGGGGCATCGTCCTCGTGGCCGATCATCTTCCATGCCTGCTTGAAGGCCGCGCCGGCGATCAGGCCGCTGGCGGCGCCGAGCGTCAGCCCGACCGGCTTGTAAGCGATCTTGGATGCCTTCATTTCCGGTGCCTCCGGCTGCGGCGTACGAGCAGCAAGACGAGGAAGGCGGCGGTCGCGGCGATCAGCGGGGCGCGGTTGGCCTTCGCCATGGTCGCGGCCGTCCCGGCCTTCTCGCGGACCGGGTCCGGGGTCTTGTCGGCGGCCAGGTGGCCGGCGCGTGCCGCGGTGTCGCGGGCCTGCGCCGCGGCGTGTGCCGCCTTGTCGAGGACCGGGTCGGGGGTCTTCTCCTTCACCAACTGAGCGGCGTGCGCCGCCTTCTCCCGGAGCTGGTCGGTGACGAGCGTGGCCTTGTCGGCGGCCTGCTCCTTGAGCTCGGCCGCCTTCTCCTTGGCCTGGGCCTTGACGTCGGCCTTGGCGGACAGCGCCTCCACGGTCTGGCCGAGCTCCTCGCGGGTGTGCTCGATCTGCTCGCGCAGTTCCTCGGGTGTGGGCGCGGATTCTTCGCCCTGGGGCTGATTCGTCATCGGTGTGCTTTCTCCTTGATCTCGGCCACATCGGCCTTGACGCTGTCGATGGCCTGCTCGGGCGCGGGTGTGCCGGCCTTGGCGATCTGCTTCTTCCCGGCCGCGGCCATCACTGCGGCGACCACCGCCAGCAGGGCGGCGATGATCAGGGCCGAGGCCCAGACCGGAAGGAGCAGGGCAAGGGCTGCGATCACGGCTGCGACGAGGGCCTGAGCGGCCAGGATGCCGACCAGGCCGGCGCCGCCGAACAGGCCGCCGCCCATCCCGAAGCGTTTGCCCTTCTGGGTCATCTCCACCCGGGCCAGCTGCATCTCTTCGCGGACCAGCTCCGAGATCTGCTGCGACGCTCGTGAGACGAGATCGCCCACCGACTCGTCGGTAGTGCCGTGGCCCGGCCGTCCGGCGGTGCTCATGGAATCCCCACCTTCCTTCACGTGCTGGCTGAAGCTCTTCGGCGCGATGGCGCTGGTAGGGCTGGTAGGGCTGGTGCAAGGACCTCGAAGCGCGCCGCCATCGCAGCCCCTCCCTCTTGTGACTCCGCTGTCGTGGCGCGCCTACCCCGCGACGGGCCGGTCACTCGCCGGCTGCCAGTGCTCAGCCGGGGCTGCAGACGCAGCCGCTCCACACGGTGGTCACTCCAGGCGGCGGCGGTCTTCATCGCTCCATCCCCGCGTGTCCCGAGGTTCGACGTAGGGCTCCTCGTCCTCGGGATGGCCGCCGGCGATCGCGCGCTGGCGGACCAGCTCGGCATCGAACTCCAGGCCCAGGAGGATCGCGAGATTGGTGATCCACAGCCACACCAGGAAGATGATCACGCCCGCCAAAGTGCCGTACGTCTTGTTGTACGAGGCGAAATTCGCGACGTAGAACGCGAAACCCGCCGAGGCGATCATCCAGATCACCAGCGCCAGGAAACTCCCGGGGGTGACCCACTTGAACCCACGGCCCTTGGTGTTCGGAGCCGCCCAGTACAGGAGCGCGATCATGATGGTGACGAGCAGGACGAGGACCGGCCACTTCGCGATCGACCACACCGTCATCGCGGTGTCACCCAGCCCGAGTGCGGCGCCCGCCTGGCGGGCGAGGCCGCCGGTGAAGACCACGATCAGGGCGCTGGCGACGGCGAGGATCATCAGCGTGACGGTCAGCGCCAGCCGCAGCGGCAGGACCTTCCACACCGGACGCCCCTCGGGCATGTCGTAGACGGCGTTGGAGGCGCGGATGAACGCGGCTATGTAGCCCGAAGCGGACCAGATCGCGACGATCAGACCGACGATCGCCAACAGCGAGCCGACGCCGGCATTGCCCTGCAACTGCTGCACGGCATTGCTGATCACATCGCGCGCCGAGCCCGGGGTGAGCCGCTGGAGGTTGTCCAGAACCTCCTTGGTCGCCGACTCCCCCGCGATGCCCAGCAGCGACACCAGCACAAGCAGGGCCGGGAAGAGCGCCAGTACCCCGTAGTAGGTCAGCGCCGCCGCCCGGTCGGTGAGCTCGTCGTCCTTGAACTCCTTCAGCGTGCCGCGCAGCACCGCCACCCAGGACCGTCTGGGCAGATCCGACAGCCGGTCCGGTGCCTGCTGCTCGACCTGCTCATCCGGCCCTACGGGGGCCTCGCGGCCCGTGTCACGGTGCCCGTGGTTGTCGCCCTGCCCCGACTTGGATGTACGTGTCATACCCTGCGCCTTTCCACCCAGGCGCCACCCATGCCCGACGGCGGACGGACGATGGGCGAGGTGCGGGCATTATTTCTGCAGCGCCCGCACCGCCTGCCGCTCCAGGTCCAGGCAGTGGTCCACGCGCTCCGCACACGCGTCGAAGAGCGCTCGCCGCCCCTGGGCACCGGCATCCGGGTCGGCGTCGGCCCCGGCGTCCCGGGCGAGCACGGCCAGCTCCGACCAGTGCCGGGCGGACTCCCTGAAGAGTCCGGCGGCCTCCGGGCGCCCGACGAGGTCCAGGAAGTCGGCGTACAGCGGCCGGGTCGCGCCCGGCGCGGTCCACTCCTCCTCCAGGCAGGCGTACAGCCGCCCGGTGCCGGCCCGGAAGGCCTCGGGCGAGCTGCCGAACCGGCGCTCCCAGCCCGCCTCGGTGGTGCTGTCGCGCAGCTCTGCGGCGAGCTTCTCCATCCCGGTGAAGCCGAAGTTCACGTCGAACCTGTTGCCCAGAACAGGCCCGGTGAGGCGCGTGACGGTGGAGGCGATCGCCCCTGCCACGTCCGGCTCCCCTTCGGCCGGCCCGGTGGGCACGATCAGCTGGTGGCGGCCCTTGCGGTGCGCGGTCCAGGCGGCACCGAACTCCTCGCGGTCGATCCGGTACGGGGTCTCGGCACCGTCTTCGATCAGCAGGTCGTCGCCCTCGTACCCGGCGATGACGACGGTGTAGGCGTCGGTGCCCGTCATCTCGGCGTCCGGGTCGGCCTCGTGCCAGGGCAGGGAGGAGCGGTCGACCACGCAGAAGGCGGGCTGCCCCTCGTCGAGCGCGGCACGGACCCTGCCCCAGCGGGGCTTCATCGCGCGGGTGGCTTCGTACGGAATCCCCAGGCGGCCGAGCGCGACCTGCACCCAGGGCTCCGGGTGGGCCTGCGCGACGATCGTGACGATGGGCAGCCGGCCCTCGTACTCGAAGACGAAGTACATGAAGCCGATCCCCCCGGCCAGGCCGGCAACCAGCTCCTCGTCGTGGACGCTGCCCAGAGCATGCCGGATCAGGGAGGCCTCGCGGTGGCGTCCGGTGCCGAAGTCTTCGTACACGAGCACAGTCATGCGGTCACCCTATCCGCGGAAGCGGCGGGAACTGCGCGGCCTCCGTCAGCCGCTCCGCCGCTCCGCCGTCCACGCACACACGGGCGACGCGGCAGCGGACCGGTTGCCAAATGATCTTGACGACGGGTAGGTTTCTGCCACTTGATCTCCATCGGTGGGCGTTCGACGCTCCGCACCGCTTCAACTCCACGATGACATCGCACACTTGTTGGGATCACAACCATGCCTACTCTTACTGCGCCTGACGGCACCGAGCTTGCCTACCGTGTCCTCGGGGACGGCACCGGCGCCCCGGTGGTCTGCCTGCCGGGCGGACCGATGCGGGATTCCGTCTACCTCGGCGACCTCGGTGGACTCGCCGCGCGCCGCCGGCTGATCGTGGCCGACCAGCGGGGCGCCGGACTGTCCGCGACGCCGGAGGACCCCGCCTCCTACCGCTGCGACCGCCTGGTCGGCGATGTCGAGGCGCTGCGCGAACACCTCGGCCTCGACCGCATGGACCTGCTCGCGCACTCCGCCGCCGCCAACCTGGCGGTGCGGTACGCGGAGCAGTACCCGCACCGCGTCGGCCGACTCGCCCTCATCACGCCCGGCACCGACGCCGTCGGTCTGACCGTCACCGGTGAGGACCGGCGCGAGGTCGGGCGGCTCCGCAAGGGCGAGCCCTGGTACGCGGCGGCGTCGGCGGCCTTCGACGCCATCGACGCCGGCGAAGCCGCGGCCGAGGACTGGGTGACCATCGCACCGTTCCTCTACGGCCGTTGGAACGAGACGGCGCAGGCCCACCGGGCGGCCGAGGGGACGCAGTGGAACTCGGCGGCGGCCGAAGTCTTCGGATCCGAGGGAGCCTTCGACCCGGGTGCCACCCGGGCGAGGATCTCCACGCTCGACACGCGGGTCCTGGTCCTCGCCGGGGAGTTCGACCTGGCCTCGCCCCCGCACGTACTGGCCCGCTTCGCCGACCTGTTCCCGCGCGCCGAGTTCGTCGTGCAATCCGGCGCGGGCCACTACCCGTGGCTGGATGACGCGGACCGGTTCGTGTCGACCACCGTGGGGTTCCTGAACTGACAGCTCGCGCACCCGGTCCGCGTCGCGGCGATCAGGCCGGTTGCTCAGTCGCCGTGAGGGCTCTCCCACACCGTACGGTCCTTGCGGGGGTTGTCCGGGTCCTGCGGCCGGTCGAGACGGCTCGCCTCGTCCGTGTCCGCGGCCGGGGTGACCTGATCCTTCTCGTGCCGGGCCTGCTTGGCCCGGCCCGGCCCGGACCGCGCCGCGGGGGCCTTGCGGTGCTGCGCGTCGTCGCCGCGGTCGTCCCGCGGCACCCCGCCGACTCCACCCTGTTGCTTCATGGCGACCTCCCGTTACGTTCCTGCTGCCCTCCCGCGCTTGGCGGCTGCCCGGGAGAGCGGGAGCAAAACGCGGCCGGTATTCGGCCGATCCGCTGCGGCTGCGGCTGCGGCTGCTGGAGAGCGGCTGCCGGAACGGCGGCGGCTCAGGGCAGATGGAGGGCCAGCACACAGGTGTCGTCCCGGCGCTGGGTACGGGGCAGGAGCCGGGAGAGCATGTGCGGCAGGCTCTCCGGGGTCGGGCCCGCGAAGGCGGTGCGTGCGGCCTGGGCGAGGCGGTGCATGCCCTTGTCGAGGTGTTCGCTGGGCTTCTCGACGAGGCCGTCGGTGTAGAAGATGAGGTGGTCTCCGGCGCGCAGGTCGTAGTGCGCCTCGGTGTAGTGAGGCTCCCGGGTCGCCCCGAGGAGGATGCCTTCCGGCGGGGTCAGGAAGTCCGCGGCGCCGTCGCGGACGAGCAGCGGCGGCGGGTGGCCGGCCTGTACCCAGGAGAGCCGGTGACCGGCCGGGTCGTAGCGGGCGAGGATCAGGGTGGCGGTGCCGTTCTGGCTGTCGGCGGTGTGCAGGAGAAGGGTGTTGAGCCGGCGCAGTGCCTCCGTGAGGGGCGAGCCGGTGACCACCATGCCCTTGGCGGTGAAGCGGAGCTGGGCCATGGTTGCGACCGCGTCCAGCCCGTGTCCGGCCACGTCGCCGACGACGAACAGCGCGTGCCCGCCCGGAAGTTCGATGGCGCTGTACCAGTCGCCGCCGACGTTGATGCCGCCCTCCGACGGGAGGTAGGCGACCTCGACGTCCAGGCCCGCCAGGCGCAGGGACTGCTCGGAGATCGGCAGGAGGGCGTGCTGGAGCCGGCGGGCGAGTTGGCGTTCGGCCTCGAGCAGGCCCTGTTGGACGACGAGGGCCCGTTCGCTCTCGACGAGTTCGAGCTCGGCCTGCCGCTGGGCGGTGAGGTTCTGGAAGAACCCGTGGACCTCGACGGGATCGCCCTGGGCGTCGGTGTCGGCCTCGGCGAGCATGCGGATGTGGCGGACGCCCTCGCCCGTGACGACGCGGAAGGTGTGGTCGATGGGCTCGCCGTCGCCGAGCAGCCGCCGGACCGCTGCGGCCGTCGCCGGCAGGTCGTCGTGCAGCAGGTGGAGGGGCAGTTCGTCCAGTGGCAGGGGGCCGGCCGCCGGGTCGCGGTGGAAGATGCCGTAGACCTCCTCGGACCATACGACGGTGCCGGCGACGAGGTCCCAGTCGGCCCAGCCGAGCTTGCCCAGGCGCTGCAGCACGGCCAGCCGGTGTGCCTGCCGGGATTCGCCGTCGTGCCCCGTCGGCCCGGTCCACCCGGTCCGCCCGGTGCGCCCGGTCCAGGAGGCGATGAGGCGGCCGTGCCAGGGGACGGCGCGGACCGCACAGGTCGAGGTGTCGGGGAGGCCGGAGTCGGCCTCCCGGCTGGTGAAGAGCTCGCCTTCGTACGTGGTGCCGGTGGCCAGCGCGTCCATGCAGCCCTGCCACAGGGGCGTACCGACGACGTGGGGGAAGGTTTCCAGGACCCGGAGTCCGACGAGCTCCTTGCCGCGTCGGCCGGCCGGGTCCACGGTGTCCGGGGCTGCCGCCTCCACCCGGAAGTCCTCGATGACTCCGTCGTTGCGGACGGGTGTCAGGAGTACGGCGGATCCCGGCAGGGCGGCGAAGAGGTCCGCGACCAGGTCGCTGTCCGGGTCGGCGGCCCGGCCGGCCCCGGGGCCCGCGCCGTCCAGGGCCGCCGTGCACAGCCGTACGGCCTCCTGCAGCAGCTGCCGGGTGGCGGCGGGGAAGGGCCCCGGCCGGTTGCACAGCAGGCCCACGGCCATGCCGGCGGCCGGCGCCGCCGGTACGGGGAACCAGGCTCTGGAGGGCCATCGGTCCGAGGGTTCACCGATGAGCGCGTACCGGCCGGCGTCCTTCCCCGAATCCTCGAGCCAGACGGGCCTGCCGGTGGCGATCGCCTCCGCCGGGGCGATGCGGGCGGCGGGGGGTACGTGGCGCCACTGCGCCGACAGCAGGGGGTCGAGGCCGGCGTCGGCCCGCAGGTCGAGGCCGGCCTCCGCGGCGCTCTGGTAGATCAGGACCGCGTCGACGTCAGCCGGGCCGTGCAGGTGCTTGCGGAGGCAGGTGGCCACGGTCGGCGCGGAGTGCGCCTGGGCCAGGTCGGCGGCGAGGCCGGCCAGGACTTCTTCGGCCGGACGGAAGCGGTCGTTCTGGCCGGGGCGGCGGGCGAGGTGCCGGCGGCGGCCGGAGACCGGACCGGCGGATTCCTCCGTGGCTGCGGGAGGGCTCGTGGCGGGCAGGCCGCGCGGGCTCACGCCCAGTACGGCCTCGCATTCCTCCGTGAGGGGGCGGTCGTGCCGTTCGGCCCGGCGGATCAGTTCCTGGTGCGCGTCAGCCTCCGACAGCCCCAGGGAGGCCATCAGGACGCCCTTGGCCCGCTCCAGGACGGCTGCGCCGGCGGCCGCGCCCTCGAGCTGGGCGACGTGGTCCCGCAGACGGGAGACGACCTGGGTGAGGGCCGACACGTCGGGGGCCTCTTCGGCCCCGTCTCGCGCACTGCTCATGGTTCGAGCATGGCACGAGACCGCCGCGCCAGCGCCGGGTGCGGCGGGCAGCGCGTCAGGACTCGGTCTGGTCCTCGTCCATCACGTGGACGGCCGCTTCCTCTGCCGATGCCGCGCCTCCGTCGATCCCGGTGTCGTGGGCCAGTACGGAGATGTGGCGGACCGGGGCTTCCTCATCGGTCGCGGTCAGTCGGCCCGCGCGGGCCCGGCCCGCGGTGGGGCTGTCGCCCTCGGGGTCACGGGTGATGTCCTCGCCGTCGGTGTCCTCGGGCAGGTCGTCCAGGTCCGAGGCCGGTCCCGCTTCGACATCTCTCGGGGCGTCCGGGTCCGGTTCGGGTTCCTCCTGGGCGAGCCGCTGGTCGAGCGTTTCACCTGCGTGCTGTTCGCCGGCGGTGGTGCCGTAGCGGGTGGCCGCCAGCGGCCGGTCGGGCGGCGAGTAACCGGTGTCCATGGTTTCGTCGAGCCCCGGTTCGCCGAGGGCGTTCTGCATGTCGGGCTGCGACTCGGCGGGTTCCGCTTCTTCCTGGGGTTGGTAGACGTCGTTGCCGCGGGCTTCGGACGTGCTCATGGTGGCCGCCTCCTTTCCGGGTTCCCGCTCAGCCGGCGAGCAGGATGGCGTAGACGAGGAAGAACAGTGCGACGACCACGGCCAGGGCCACGATGGCGATCAGCGGGCCCTTGGCCCACCCCCGGCTGAGCGGGCGTTCGGGGCCGGCCCCGGTGGCCGTGCTCGACTCGGCGGGTGGGGTCTCACCGGGCGGCACGCCGCCGCCGGGTTCCAGACCAGGGGTGACCCGGGGGTCCGGGTCGGGATTGCTTGGTGTGTATCCGTTCATACCGGGCGGCTCCCCCGTCCCGGGCCCGCCATGCGTCGGGCTCACCGGTTTCTGCGCAGCCCGGGACGTGTTCCTCAGGCCTTCGCCCACCGGTGCGATCACCCGGACGCGCAGATGTGTGCACGCATCGGGGCGGGGCAGGCGCGAAACAGACCGGCCAACGGCAACCGAGAAGGAACCGAGGAGAGGACGATCATGACAAAAGCACGCGACATCATGACTCCGGACGCCACGTGCATCGGGGCCCAGGAGACGGTCCTGGAGGCGGCCCGGAAGATGAAGGAGCTCGGCGTCGGAGCCCTGCCGATCTGCGGAACGGACAACAAGCTCAAGGGGATGCTCACCGACCGCGACATCGTCGTCAAGGTGCTCGGAGAGGGCAAGGACCCTGCCGAGACCAAGGCGGGCGACCTGGCCCAGGGCGAAGCGGTCACGATCGGGGCCGACGACTCGGTCGAGGAGATCCTGCACACGATGAGCGAGCACCAGGTGCGCCGCCTGCCCGTGATCGACGGACACACCCTCGTCGGCATCGTCGCCCAGGCCGACGTGGCCCGCGCCCTGCCGGACCCCAAGGTCGGAGAGCTGCTCGAAGCCCTGTCCGTCTGACAAAGCGGTGGGCCGGCCCCCTCCGGGGACCGGCCCCTCCGGGCTTCGGCCTTGGCGCGCGACGTCGAAACGCCCGCGTTTGTCGGATCGCACATCGGGCAAGCGGGCGGCATGGACCAGTCGAAGACACCGGTACTGGACGCCCTCGCCGCCTACCACCGGAGCGGCCAGACCCCCTTCACACCCCCGGGCCACAAACAGGGCAGAGGCGCCGACCCCCGGGTGCGGGCAGTTCTCGGAGACGCCGTCTTCTCTGCGGACGTCCTGGCCACCAGCGGTCTCGACGACAGGACTTCCTCGCACCGGGTGATCGAGGAGGCGCAGGCCTTGATGGCGGAGGCCGTCGGGGCGGACCATGCCTTCTTCTCCACGTGCGGGAGCTCGCTGTCGGTGAAGTCCGCGATGCTGTCGGTGGCAGGCCCGCACGAGAAGCTGCTCGTCGGGCGGGACGCCCACAAGTCGGTGGTGTCGGGGCTGATCCTCTCCGGGATCCGCCCGGTCTGGGTGGATCCGCAGTGGGACGCGGAACGGCACCTGGCCCATCCCCCAGGCCCGGAGGCCTTCGCAACCGCCTTCGACCGGCATCCCGATGCCCGCGGCGCGCTGGTGACCACCCCCACCCCCTACGGCACGTGCTCGGACCTGGCGGCCATCGCACGGATCTGTCACGACCGGGGCAAACCCCTGATCGTCGACGAGGCATGGGGAGCCCACCTGCCCTTCCACCCGGATCTGCCCGCCTGGGCGATGGACGCGGGAGCGGACATCTGCGTCACGTCGGTCCACAAGATGGGCTCGGGCCTGGAACAGGGCTCCGTCTTCCACCTGCAGGGTGACCTGGTCCGGCCGGAAGTCCTCCGCAGCAGGGAGGACCTGCTGGGAACCACCAGTCCCTCGGTCCTGGTCTACGCCGCTCTCGACGGCTGGCGTCGGCAGATGGTCGAACAGGGGCGCGCCCTCTACGATCACGCGCTCGCGCTCGTCGCAGGCGTACGGGAGCGCATCGAAGGCATCGAAGGCATGCACGTCCACGGCACAGCGGACTTCTGCGGGCCGGGCGGGGCAGCCGACATGGACCCCCTTCAGGTCATCGTCGACATCACCGGCCTCGGCACCACCGGCTACCGGGCTGCCGACTGGCTGCGGCACCACCACCGAATCAACCTCCACCTCTCCGACCACCGGCGCGTCAGCGCCCAGTTCACCCATTCCGATGATGCGGAGACGGCGGACGCGCTGCTGGCCGGCCTGCGCGATCTGGCCGCCCGCTCGCGCGAGGTGCGTACCGCTCGGCAGGTGGACGTCCCCGATCCGTCTCGGCTCCGCCCGGACCAGGCGGAGCTGCCGCGCGACGCGTTCTTCGGCCGTACGGAGCAGGTTCCCCTGGCGGAGGCGGCCGGACGGATCACGGCGGAGATGCTGACCCCCTACCCGCCGGGGATACCGGTGGCCGTGCCGGGCGAGCGCCTCAGCCGTGACGTCCTGGACTACCTCCGCTCGGGGGTGGAGGCGGGGATGGTCGTGCCGGACGCCGTGGATACGGAGGTCACCGGCGTACGCGTCCTCGTGGAGGAGTGACGGGTACGCCGGTGCCGGCGGGGACGGTCGGGTCGCGGCGGAGTGGCGCGGCGAAGGCCCCGGAGCCTGGCCGGCCGGCCTTCCGGGGCGGCGCGCCTTCCGGGGCGGCCGCGGAGGACCGTGGCCTAGACGAGTATTCCGAAGTGCTCGGGTCAGTGGTCGTAGGCGATCAGTGAGCGGGTGGTGGGTGTTCCCGTCTGCCGGTTGTGCCAGATGGCCGCGGTCAGGGTGAGGATGCGTTGGCCGACGCGGGCCAGTACCCCAGCGGAAGTGGCCCGGCAGGCGGGGCACGGCACAGTCCCGCGGTGCTCTGGAAGTTCTACGCGAAGATCCTTCAGGGCCGGCAGCACGCGTCGAACCAGCTGATCGACCGGGCCCTGCGGACACCTCAGCCTGCGGGTTGTTCCCCGCCGGGCGCTGCTTGATCGGGCACGCAGGCGGCACGGGTGGCCTTCTCCCGCGCTCCTGGAGCATCGGCGCCTTGTCTTGTGCTGCTGGAAGCGATTCGGCCTGGATTTTGCTGCGGCTATCAGAAGGCAGCGACCCCCTGCGGTTGGGCCCCGACGGTGACGCTTGTGACTGCGTTGTTGGTGGTGTCGATCACCGACACGTCATTGGAGAGGAAGTTGGTCACGTAGGCGCGGTCGCGGGGCGGGTCCACCGCCACCCCGAACGGGAGGTCTCCGACGATGATGCGCGGCAGGATCTCCGTGTTGTTGCTGGTGTCGATCACCGACACGGTGTCGTCGGCGGAGTTGGCCACGTAGGCGCGGTCAATGGACGGGTCCACCGCCACCCCGAGCGGCTCGCTACCGACGGGGATGCGGGGCAGGATCTCTGTGTTGTTGCTGGTGTTGATCACCGACACGTTGTTGTCGCCCAAGTTGGTCACGTAGGCGCGGGCACTGGACGGGTCCACCGCCACTCCCTCCGGGTCGTCGCCGACGGGGATAGGCGATCCGACCACCCGGTTGCTCCTGGTGTTGATCACTGTGACGTTGTCGTCGCTCGCGTTGGTCACGTAGGCGCGGTTGCGGGGCGGGTCCACCGCCACCGCGCTAGGGCTGCCGCCGACGGGGATGGGCAAGCCGATCACCCGGTTGTTTCTGGTGTTGATGACCGACACGGTGCGGTCGACGAAGTTGACCACGTAGGCGCGGGCACGGGTCGAGTCCACCGCCACCGAGGCCGGGTTGGTGCCGACGTTGATGCGGGGCAAGATCTCTGTGTTGTTGCTGGTGTTGATGACAGACACGGTGTTCTCGGCGCCGTTGGTCACGTAGGCGCGGGCACGGGGCGGGTCCACCGCCACCCCGATCGGGTTGTCGCCGACGGGAATGGTGGCGGTGACGGTGTTGGTGTTGGAGTCGATCACCGACACGTTGTCGTTGCCGGAGTTGGCCACGTAGGCGGTGTGGGAGCACTGCGGGTCTGGGTGCTCGTCTGCCGAGGCGTGCGGGGTGACGCCGGGCAGCAGTGCGGTGCACAGTGCGGCCAGGGCCCCAACCACCCGTGCCCGTCGACAGTGACGCGCCCGCCTCGATCTCTGATTCCTGCGTCGCTCGGGGACATGGGTGCACTCGTCCCGGCTGGTGTGCATGCGCATCTCCTGACAGGGGTGCCGCGTCTCGTGTTCCAGCTGACCGGGTATGGCTGCCGGACTGTGCGCGCCTGTAGGTGATCCAGTAGCAGAATCCTTAAGTCGGTTTTGTTCCTCGCCAAGGAGGCTCGTCCGAACGAATTGCCCATGTCACCGGTTCGGCTGGTCAGAGATTAGGTCGGACGAGCTGCGCCGCGCCCTCTATGGCTGGGCCTTCCGGGCGGTCAAGGACCAGGACAACGTCCTGCGGGCCCGCCGCGAAGTGGAGGAGCCGCCCGAGGACATCGCCAGGGCTCTGGCCTGGATCGCGGACGTCCGGCTACAACAAGCGCCTGCGCGCAGCGAACACACTGATCAGCAGGTCCATCCGCACCCTGGCCCGGGACACCGACCTGTGGCACGACGACGTGTGGGTCGTCGACTCCACCCCGGTGGAATGCGCCCGCTCCCGGCCTACCGTCAAACGCTCCGAACTGGCCGGCTGGGCCGGCTACGGCTACTGCCCCTCGCACTCACGGTTCTTCTGGAGCCTGCAGCTGCACCTGGTCTGCACACCCGGCGGCCTGCCCATCGCCAGGGCCCTGGCCAACCCCAAAGTCGACGAACGTGAAGTCCTCGCCGACATGCTCACGGGCGACCGGGACCTGCTGGCCACGCACCCCGGGCAGACGATCGTCGGTGACAAAAGCTACGTCTCCAAACACCTCGACGCCTTCATGACCGGGCACGGCCTGGCCCTTCTGCGGCCCAGCTACCGCAACCGCACACCCCGGCCGGGCGAACACCTGCTCAAGCCGATCCGGCAGCTGATCGAGTCGGTCAACGACACCCTACTCGTCTAGGCCGGGGGATCGTCTCCTTGCGGAGGGCGCCGGATCTGTTCCTCCCGGCCGATTCCGGGGCGCTGCCGCTTGGCGGAATGGGCTCCGGCGTCACCCGGATCCGTGTCTCCCGTGCGGCCGACGACGGCCTCGTCCGCGGCCTGCCGGGCCTCGCGGTCTCCGCTCTCACCTACGGCCTGCGACGGCGGGGTGGGGGTGCGGTGGTGCGGGTGCTTGCTCTTGTGCTTGCTCATGTTGCGCTCCCTCCAGGGCGCCCCGGTCGGCGGTCCACGGCGACGGGGCGGGCTTGCCGGCACGGCAGGTGACGACGGCTCAGGCCGCGTTGTGCCCGGTCTCGTCGTCCTTCCCGCGTCCCGTGAGGAAGTCGCGGGCACGGTCGACCAGGCCGATACCGGGGCCCAGCAGCTTGTTGGCGGGCGGCGTGGACGGCGCGCCCGGGTGCGGCCGCGTCGGGGCCAGCTTCTTCGCCCGGCGGGTCTTGTCGCCCAGTTCGTCGAGCACCTCCTGCGGGCAGGCCCGGCGCAGTGCGGGGAAGAGGTTCTCCTCCTCGTCGCGGATGTGGGCGAGCACCTCGGTCTCCAGCGCGCGTACGGTCGCCGTGAATTCGACGCCCGAGGCGTCGAGGTCTTCCAGGTCCTTGAGCATCTTCTCGGCCCGTCCGTGGTCGGCGATCTCCCGGTCGGCGACCTCGTCACCGCCGTCCAGGTGCTCGCGAACCGCCGGATAGAGGTACTGCTCTTCGGCGACCGAGTGCCGGACCAGCTCGATGGTCAGCTTGTCGGCGATGTTCCGGCGCTCCTCCCCGGCCGAGGCCTTGCCCAGCTCCTGGAAGTACTCCTTGACCTCGTCGTGGTCCGTGGTCAGCTCCGCGATGACGTCTCCGCCGTGTCCCATGGCCGTGCTCCTTTCCTCGTGCCCGCCCGGCAGGGCTTGCCGGGACGCTCTCCGGCGCGCCTGCCCCGTCCGTCCGCCGCCATGCGGACGCTCCTTCGGCCCGCCTGCCGTTACGGCACCGCATGTACGAGCAGTGCGAGAGTGGACCGAGGGGGTTCGGAGGAGGGCGCCACGGTGGAACAGGCGGATTCAGCAGCCCGGCCGGAGGGGCCCCATGCCGTCAGGGAAGGCCACTTCCACCACCGCGGGGCACGGCTGGTCTTCGACGATGCGGGTGAGGGGCCGCTGGCCGTGTACGCGCACGGCGGCTTCGTCAGCCAGGCCGTCGAGGACCGGATGGGCCTCTTCGACTGGGCGCCGGTCCTGGACGCGGGGCGACGCCTGGTCCGCTACGACGCGCGGGCGCACGGAAGGTCCACCGGCGGCCCCTCGGCCGCCGACTACACCTACCCGTCGCTCGCCGACGACCTGCTGGCCCTGCTCGACCATCTGGGTGCCGCCGGGGCCGTCGACGCCATGGGGGCCTCGATGGGGTGCGGCAGCGTGCTGCACGCGGCGGTACGGGTGCCCGAGCGGTTCTCCCGGCTGGTGCTGCTCATCCCCCCGACGGCGTGGGCGACGAGACAGGCGTACGCGCGGGCCAACCGGGAGGCGGCCGAGACGCTCATCCGGGAGGGGCTGGACGCCTGGCTCGCCGGGAGGAGGCGGCAGCAGCCCCCCGCGGTGGTGTCCGACGTTCCCGCGTTCGCGCCGACGCCGCCGGAGCGGATCCTGCCGTCCATCCTGCGCGGTCTGGCCCGGTCCGACCTGCCCTCGCCCGCAGAGATCGCGGGGCTGCGCATGCCGGCTTTGATCCTGGCCTGGCCGGACGACCCCGGTCACCCGCTGTCCACCGCCCGGGCGCTGGCCGACGCACTGCCCGGGGCGGAGCTGCACGTGTCGGGGACCCGTGCTGACGTCCGTACCTGGGGGGAGCGCATCGCGGAGTTCCTGGTCGCCCCGCCCGGACGGGGGTAGCCGCCGTCCGACCTGCTCGGGTCCTCGGACCGACCACGGGCGACCGACCTCAGCCGGCTGGCCTCAGGCGACTGGCCTCGGGCGACTGGCCTCGGGCGACTGGCCTCGGGCGACCGACCTCAGGCGATTGGCCTCAGAGGTGGCTTCTGCTGCCGCCCGGTTCGGCCATCCGACGGTGCAGGGCCGCCTTCGCGCCCTGGGGCAGGGCATGCCCGGCCAGCTCCTGGGCGCGGGTGTGCAGCGAGCCCGCCACCAACTGGGCGCGGCCGGACGCCATGGCCCCGTACGCCTGCCGCGCCACCAGGGCGGGGTCGTCCTTCCGCGACCGGCCGAGCCGCGTGCTGAGCAGGCCGGCCCGTACGAAGAATCGGGTGTCCGTGGGCCCCGGCATCAGCACGGTGACCGTGACGCCCGTGCCGCGGAGTTCGGTGTGCAGGGCCAGGCCGAAGGAGCGCAGGAACGCCTTGGAGGCGTTGTAGACCGCGTGGTACGGCCCCGGCATCTCCGCCGCGACGGAAGAGGTGATGAGGAGCCGCCCCGCACCCTGGGCGGTCAGGTCCTCCAGCAGCAGCCGGGACAGGTGGACCGTCGAGCTGATGTTGAGATCGATCACGCGGGCCAGGTCGGCGGGGTCGGTGTCCAGGAACGCGCCGCCGCGGCCGATCCCGGCGTTGAGGACCACGGCGCTCAAGGGCCGTTGCAGGGACCGAACCTCCCGGACGAGGGTTTCGGCACCGGTGAGGGTGGCCAGGTCCGCCTGGACCGCCCGAACCTCCGCCCCGTGGGTCTCCAACCGGTCGGCCGCCTCATGGACCGCGTCCTCGTCGGCGGCGATGAGCAGATCGTGGCCGTGGACGGCGAACTCCCGGGCCAGCTCGAAGCCGATCCCGCTGGAGGCGCCGGTGACCACGGCCAGCGGACGCAAGGCGTTCATACGCGGCGCCTACCCCGGCCGCGGCCGCCTACGCACCGGGCCGGGAGCCGCGAGCCGCGAGCCGCGAGCCGCGAGCCGGCTGAAGCGGATCACACGGACCGGGCGGCGGGTGGCGGGCAGCCGCATCAAGGCATCGGAGGGCGTCCGTGCCGTCCCTCCGGTCCCGGGCGCACACGGCTGCGCCCGGGACGGGAGGGGGGTGGATCTCAGGTGTGCACGCGGCTGTTGGCGCCGTCGTGACTGTCGGCGTGCTCGTCGTCGAACCAGTGGTCGCCGGCGGCGAGGTAGCGGAAGGAGTGCGTCCCGCGGCCGGTCAGTTGGACGGTGACGGCTCGGCGGCCGTCCTTGCGAGGAGCCAGGACGTGCACGCCCGGCTGCCAGTCGTTGAAGTCGCCGACGACGCTGACCGGGCCGGGAGGCGTATCCGCCGGGAGGACGAAGGTGATCTCGGTGCCGTGCTTGCGCTGTTTGCGTTCGAGCAAGGTGGAGCTCCTGTCGAAATGAACGCGGACGTCTCCGCACGGGGACGGTGGGGCGAGGGCCCCGGAGGCGCGCCGTTACGTGCGGGCGGTCGGTGGCAGGAATGAGCGCGTCCACTGTGACACCGGGGCGGCGGCCGGGGCGGCGTGGCGCGGATTTGTGGCGCTCCGTTTCACCCGTACGCCGAACCGGGCCGCCGGTGCACGAGTGTGGCGCTCCGGGCGCCTCGAGGCCTTGCCGGAGCCGTGTTCGTGCCGTGTTCGGCGCCGTGTTCGGGGTGGCCGAGCCGGTCCGGCCGGAGTACGCCGACGGTGCCAGGTGGCGGATCCGGCGTGCGGGAACCGACGCGTGCTCGCAGCATGGCGGTGAACCCTCCCCCGATGAAGGAGATCCGTGATGCCCCGAGGTTCCAGCGGAAAGCGCGAACGCCAGTACGAGCACATCAAGGAGTCCGGCGAGAAACGCGGCATGTCCGAAGGGCGTGCCGAGGAGATGGCCGCCCGCACCGTGAACAAGGAGCGGGCCCGCTCGGGCGAGGCGAAATCGACGAGCCGCAGCTCCACCCAGGGCCGCTCCTCCTCGCAGCGCGGAGGCCAGCGGTCCGGCGGCGGCTCGTCCGGCCCCACCCGCGACGAGCTGTACGAGGAAGCGAAGAAGCGCGGTATCGAGGGCCGCTCCACGATGAACAAGCAGCAGCTGAAAAATGCCCTCGGCCACTGACCGGCGTCGCCCCGGCGCTCACTCGGGGCGGACGAGGAAGGCGGGACGCGATGACCAGTGACGCCGGCCCGCCGCGGGAGTCTTCGGATTCGGCGGAAGTGGTGGTCCTGGCCACCCAGTGCTCCGAGGAAGCCGCCCGCGTCCTTCTGGACGTACTCGAACGGGCCTTCCCGGCTTCCTCGGCCAAGGAGCCGGCCCGCGAGCCGGGGCCGCACGGGAATGCCAGCGTGTGGTCCACGACGGTGAACGCCGCGGGCCCGCCCCGGACGACAGGGGCCGCCGTTCGCCTGGAAGGTACCGTCCGGGTCGGTCTGCAAGGCGGCCCCCGCGCGGTGGACCGGGTCCTGGCCGCCCTCACGGACGCCTTCGTCGTCGACGGGAGGGGAACCGCGGCAGGAGACCAGGAGAAGGACGTCGACCTGCTGATCCGCTCCGCATGACTCGATGAGGTCTATGGCCCGATGAGGCGGTTATTCCAGCGCGGTGGCGGCCACGGACAGGTCCGCGACCAGGCCCCGGAAGGCCGCCTCCCGGTCGTCGGCCCGCAGGACGGCCGACGGATGGACCGTCGCCAGCAGCTGTCCGTGCCCCGCGCCCGGCTCCCCGCCGTCCAGCGCGGGCATCGGAAGCAGAACGCCCCGCTGCTCCCCCACCCGGAACGACGACCCGAGCAGCGCCTTGCCTGCCGTACCCCCCAACACCACCAGCACTTCGGGGGCGACCAGCCGCAGCTCCTCCGCGAGCCAGGGCCGGCAGGCGGTCATCTCCCGCAGGCTCGGCGCCTTGTGGATGCGGCGCTTGCCGTGCGGGGCGGCCGTGAACTTGAAGTGTTTGACCGCGTTGGTGAGGTAGGTGTCCTCGTCACCGAGCCCGGCCTCGTCGAGCGCCCTGCGCAGCAGCTGTCCCGCAGGGCCCACGAACGGTTCGCCCTGCCGGTCCTCCTGGTCGCCCGGCTGCTCTCCGACCAGCATCAGCCGCGCGCGGGCCGGCCCCTTGCCGAAGACGGTCTGGGTGGCGTCCTGGAACAGCGGACAGCCCCTGCAGTCGGCCGCCGCCCGCCGCAGACCCGTCAGGCCGCCCCGGGAGGGCAGATAGGGGCTCGCGTCGTACTCCTGCCCGGCGGCGGCCCGGCCGGCGCTCGCGCTCGTGTCCATGGCCACCACCTCCGTACCGTCCGCCGGGGCCTGGGGCTTTGGACTTTGGTCCGCCCTGCGTTCGTGACCGCAGGGCGGCAGTCGGCTTCTGCCCTGCGAGCACGAACCCAAACGGGGCGGGCCGACGCCCCGGGCGAGACCCATCCGCCCGGGCGCCACCGGCCCGTGACCGCCGCGAGCGGACGCGGATGATCAATATTCGGTGGCGGGCGGTGTTGATGGGCGCGAGGCTGCGCGCATGGACTCAGGTGAACGCATCAACGAACAAGCGGTGACCCGGTGGACGCAGTCGACCATCCACCGCGACATGTGGGTCGATCCGGACAACGACCCGCGCGAGTCCGATGCCGAGGCCGGCGGTGAACGCGGCGCGCTGCTCGACGGCCTGCGTCGCCACCGCCTCACCCTGGAAATGAAATGCGCGGGCCTGGACGCCGAACAGATGGCCCTGCGTTCCGTACCACCGTCCACGATGTCCCTGCTCGGGCTCGTGCGGCACATGGCCGAGGACGAACGGCACTTTCGCCGGCTGGCCGGCGAGGACTCGCCCAGGATCTACCGCACCGCCGAAGACCGCGACGGCGACTGGAACGGCGCGACCGCCGACCCGGCGGTCGTGGAGGACGCCTGGCGCCAGTGGCGGGCCGAGATGGAACTGACCGACCGGTTCATAGCCGGGTTCGCCGACCTCGGCACCCCACCCGGTGGGGACGCGCAGCTTCGCGAGATCCTGGTGATGCAGATCGCGGAGTACGCGCGGCACTCCGGCCACGCCGACCTCCTTCGCGAGCGGATCGACGGCCGAGTAGGCCAATGACCGCGGCTTCGTCTGCCGAGGTGCCGCCGCACCGGGAACGTTCCGGCAGGCCGCTTGGTTGAGCCCAGGTCCATTGCTCCAAGCCGCGAACCGAGGAGTACGTTGCCCGACATCTCATCCACCGCCACCGTCCCCTCTCTCCCGCCGCTCGCCGCCCAGGCGGAACGCCTGATCGAGCTCGGGGTGCATGAGCTGGCGGGTGTACCCGCCGACGAGCTGCGCGCTTTCGCCGAGACTGCCGGGCAGGGAGACGACGACGCCCTGCTCGCCGTCCACCCGGACCGCGCCCCCGCCTCCGCCCTCGCACCGCTGCTCCGCCACGAGGGCAAGGCCGGCTTCGTCGTCACCGACATGCCCGACGTCGACGGCTTCGCCCCGTACACCGTCGAGCTGCCCGACGCCCCCCTCTACGTCGTCACCGGCCTCGACCGCGGCGACCACATGGCCAACTGGAGCCCGGACGAGGCACTGCCCGCCCTCACCAAGGAGGACCGCACCCCGCTGCTGCTCGCCGAAGGCATCCACTGGGTGCTCCAGCAGCCGGCGGTCCTCGAACGCAACCACTGCTTCATGACCATCGGCTCCCGGCTGCGCAAGTCGAACGGCACCCTGGACGCCCGCACCCCGGCGATCTGGATCAGCAACGGCACGGGGCGGGACGGCCGCGAGCGCCGCAACGCCCCGAAGGTCGGCTGGTGCTGGTGGGGCAACCGGCACACCTGGCTGGGCTTCGGCTCCGCGACGGGCCGCAGCCACTAGGGGCGTTGCAGGAGGCTCGACTCGGGGGTATTTGCGGAAGATCGTATTCAGCCGTGCCGGAGCCCGTGGGCCCCTACGATCACTTGCGGGCTACACGAAATCGCCACCGCCACGGAGGGGAACCATGTCAGGAATTTCACGGCGCTCACTGCTGGGGTACTCGGGAACGGCCGCGGCAGGAGCGGCGCTCGCCTCCGCCGGCTCGGCCCACGCGGCGGACGCCGGGGCCACCGGAGCCGACGCAACGCAGGGAACCCAGGCCGCGCCCACGTTCCCCGCCGGGACCCAGTTCAAAGGCAGAACCGCCCTCCCCGGCGGCGAAGGCGAACTGGTGATCACCTTCAGCGTATCGACCATGGACGCCCCCGCCACGCACAACGTACCGCCCATCGACATAGCCAACGCCCTGACCAAGCTGGCCGAGGCCCGCGGCTGGTCGCCCATCACCTTCTACGGCACGCCCGCGCCGGCCCCGCTCACCCCCTGACCACCCGCCGGGGCGGACGGACCCATGCCGGCCGCCCCGGCGCATCGTCAGGGGGATGGTCGGTGGCGTAGTCCTCGGACAGGTCGCCGACGAAGTCCCGCTCACCGTCGCCGCGAAGGCTCAGGAGAACCGCTGTGTCACAGGGGATCTCCGAGGGGTCCGTACTTCTCTTCCAGGTTCTTGGCCCAGTGGGCGGCGAAGTCCGGTCGTGTGCCGTCGACGTCGGTGAACCCGTACTCCCGGTACAGGCCCCAGGTGGCCAGTGCCCGGCCGGACTTGGCCATGATGTGGGGGTCGGCGGCCAGCGCGGCGACGGCCCGGCCCAGGTAGGCCGGGGTCTCGGAGTGAGCGAAGTCGGGGTCCTGGGCCGCGCCGTCGCGCCAGTTGGCCTCGGTGACACCGAACTGCTCCAGCATGGCCTCCGAGCGCAGAAAGCCGGGCGTGATCGCCACGGCCGCGACGCCGTGCGGCTTCAGCTCGGCCGCCTGCGCGACGGCGAGACGGATCACGGCGGACTTCGCCAGGTCGTAGAAGAACGAGCCGCGGTAGCGGGCGGTGTTGCCGTCGGTGACCTCCACGACCAGGCCGCTCCTGCGGGCCACCATCAGCGGCAGCGCGAACCGGCTGGTGATCACATGGGTCTCCACCGCCTGCCGCATCAGCCGGAGCCCGGTCTCCAGGTCCTGCTCCCACAGCGGGTGCTCCCAGTCGGTCAGCGGGTCTCCGCCCCACACGGAGTTGACCAGGACGTCGAGCCGGCCGTCCTGTTCCGCGGCGATCCGGTCCACCAGGGCCCGGACCTCCTCGGGACGGCTGTGGTCCGTGCGGACGGCAATGCCGAGGCCGCCGGCGGCGGTGACCTTCTCGGCGGTCTCCTCGATGGTCTCCGGGCGGTCCAGGCCGGAGTGTCCGGCAGCGCTGCTGCGGCCGGTCACGTACACCGTCGCACCGGCGGCGCCGAGCTCGACCGCGATGCCCCGTCCGCCGCCCCGGGTGCCGCCGGCGACCAAGGCCACCTTCCCGGCCAGCGGGCGTACGTCAGTCGTCATGATTCCTCCGGGTCGCGGATGTGGCGGGGTGGGGTGCGACGTGCGGGGACAGCACGGTGTCGAGCTCCTGCCGGAGCCGCTGTTCGAGGGTGCCTCGGCGTTCGAGGGCCCAGGTCAGACCCGCACCGGCAGTGATCGCCTGCACGGTGCCGGCCAGCGCCGCGACATCCGTCCCGGCGCGAAGCTCGCCGGCAGCGGCCGCCTCCGCCAGAAGTTCCTCGATCGCCCGTTTCTGGGCCTGGTGAACGGCCAGGGCACGCTCGTAGAGCTGCGGATCGGCCAGGTCCATGCACAAGAACGCCAGGTGGTTGGCATAGCTTTCCGGCGTGGCCATCGCAGCCGCCGATTCCGCTGTCAGCGCCGCCAGGGCCCCGAGTGCCGATCCGTGCGACCGGCGGACCCGCCCGGCCAGCTCGCTCGCCTCCCGTGCGGACAGATCGGCGAGTGCCAGGAGCAGACCGTGTTTGGACCCGAACCGCTGTACCAGGGTGCCCGGCACCAGCCCCACCTCACGCGCCACGGCAGCCAATGTGAGCCCACCAGGACCCACCCGGCCCATGACCTCGGCCGCCGCGCGCAGGATCACCGCATCCTCGACGCCTCGGGGACGTGCCAACTCCACCACCCCCTCGTTAATGAATGCCTGTTCATTTATTAAACCGCCCCTCTCCCCCGGAGCCAAGCTCACGCGACTACAGCGGAGCCGCATCCGTCAGCCCAAGCAGAACTCGTTGCCCTCGGGATCGGTCATCACGATGAAGCCGGTGTCCATCGGGGGAGCGGGCTCGAAGCGACGTACCCGCGTCGCTCCCAGCGCGAGGAGCCGGGTGCACTCGGCCTCCAGCGCCGCCATCCGCTCCTCCTCCCCCTCCAGTCCGGGACCCACACGGACGTCGAGGTGGACGCGGTTCTTGGCGACCTTCTCCTCCGGCACCTGCTGGAAGAACACCCGTG
This sequence comes from Streptomyces sp. NPDC051211, assembly GCF_040689505.1. Taxonomy (NCBI): domain Bacteria; kingdom Bacillati; phylum Actinomycetota; class Actinomycetes; order Kitasatosporales; family Streptomycetaceae; genus Streptomyces; species Streptomyces sp. NPDC051211. The sequence continues at coordinate 34,166 of NZ_JBFBAV010000034.1, read as the reverse complement.
GTCCTTGCCCGTCCGGGTCCTCGATGGCCGACCGCGAGTTGCGCTCTTCCTGCGGTACGCCGATCCGCGCCAGGAAGTCGTCCCACGCGGCACGCGGGTCGGCGCCCTCTGGCAGATCGACTCCGGGCGGAGCGGGGTGGACGTAACCCAGTACGTCGCGCCAGAAGGACGACAGTGCCCACGGGTCGTGGGCGTCGAAGGTGACCTGGAAGTGGCGGCTCATGGGGTCGCTCCGTTCGTCGCGCGTTTCGTGTGCAGGTAGAGGTCGCGCAGCAGGCATACCTCGGACAGGTGGTGGATCAGCTCGCGGTGGATGTGCAGTACCAGGTCGGCCATGGGCAGTTCGGGGTAGGGCTCCTTCGCGCCGACCGGGACCCGGAGCCCGGCCTCGCCGAGGCCTCGCAGCCCGGCCTGCCAGACGTCGAGCTGGGCCTGGAGCTGGTCGAGTGCGGCGGCCGCGCTGCCGGCGTACTCCCAGCTCTCGTACGACGCGGCGGGCGCGCCGAAGTGCGCCGCGTTGCGCGCGGCGAGTACGCCGACGATGACGTGACCCAGTCGCCAGGCGATCGTGGTGAAGGGTGCGGGGACCGGCTCGGGGAAGGCGTAGTCGATCGTGAAGTCCCCGCCACCGACCTGCACGGGCGCCGTCGAGGTGCCGCGAGGCCGCACGCTCCAGGCCTCGGGCACCGGCGACCAGAAGTACTCCTCGTCGGTGAGGCCCTCGAGCCGGGCTCTGAGCTGATGGTTCCAGTGGAACTCCCACTGCTCGCGCAGCGTCCTGTTCCAGTCGAATACGCCTCCAGTCATGGAGCCACCCTGACACCATTTACGGACGGATCCGGCGATCCGTGCCGAGTTATTCGCTCGCTGCCGGTGTCAGGGAAATGTTCCGGAATTCGGCGTAGCGGCCGCCGCGGCGCAGCAGTGCGTCGTGGCTGCCTTCCTCCACGATCCGGCCGGCGTCCAGGAAGACGACGCGATCGGCGCGTCGGACGGTCCGCATGCGATGCGCGACCATCACCACCGTCCGGCCGGCCATCAGGCGCTCGATGCCCTCGTGGACGGCTGCCTCGTTCACCGGGTCCAGTGCGGAGGTCACCTCGTCCAGCAGCACGATGGGCGCATCCTTGAGCAGCGCTCGCGCGATCGAGACGCGCTGGCGTTCACCGCCCGACAGCAGTGCGCCGCCCTCCCCCACATGCGCCGACCATCCGCCGGGCAGTCGCTCGATCACCTCGTCCAATCGCGCCGCCGTCGCTGCCGCCCGTACCTCGGCCTCGTCGGCGTCGGGGCGGCCGAGCCGCACGTTCTCCTCGATCGTGCCGTCGAAGAGATAGACGTCCTGGAAGACGATGGCGAATTGAGCCATCAGCACGTCCGAGTCGATCGCGCGTACGTCCACGCCCCCCACACGTACCGCGCCCGCGTCCACGTCGTAGAACCGCGCGAGCAACTGCAGCAGTGTGCTCTTGCCGGAACCCGACGGTCCTACAACGGCAAGCCGCTGTCCTTCCGGCAAGGACAACGACAGGTTGTCGATGACCGTGCGGTCGCCGTGCCGGAAGGTGACGGACTCGAACTCCAGGTCATGGCGGACCGGCTGGACCGGTTCGGGAGCCTCCGGCAGCGGCTCGGTGCTCAATACCGCGTCGAGTCTCGCCAGCTCGTAGCGTGCGCCGCGGATCTGGCCACCGATGTCCGCCAGCGACAGCAGCGGATCCGCGCAGCGGGCGGCCAGCACCAGGATCGCCAGGACCTCCGCCGCGCCGATGTTCCCGCCGAGCGCGAGGTAGGCGCCCAGGGCCAGCACAACGGTGAACGTCGTCTGTACCGCAAGCGTCAAACCCACCACGCCGGGCAGCGCCGACAGCGTGGAACGGCGGGACGTGCGCTGGACTTCCCGTAGCGAGTCGTCGAGCACCCGGAAGCGTTCGACGGTCCGGCCGCCGGCGCGCAGCACCGGCTGGGCCTGGAGGTATTCGATGACCCGCCCGGTGGCCTCGTGGTCGCGTTCGTGGCGTTCCGCGTCGGTGGCGGCCATCGAGCGGCCCGTCCGGATCTGGATCGCCGCCACGATCGGTACGGCGGCCAACGCGGCCAGGCCCATCTGCCAGTTGTAGGCGAGCATGACGGCAACGATCGTCAGGGGGGTCACGCAGGCGGAGATGAACGGTGCCAGCAGATGCGCGATCACGCTCATCGCCTGGAGGACGCCGCGGCTGGCCAGGACGGACACTTCCCCGAGGCGGCCAGCGTCGTACCAGCCGATGGGCAGTCGGGCCAGATGATCGCCGAGACGGTGGTACGTGCCGCGCAACAGCGTGGTTCCGGCCCGGAATCCGGACCGGTCGCTGACGTAACGCAGTGCCGCGTAGACCCCGACCGCGGCCCCGAAGGCGATCAGCCAGGGCCAGGCGTCTTCGGGCGTACTCCCGAACAGTGCCCGCAGCACGGGAACCAGCAGTGCGTAGGACAGACCCTCGACCACCGCGGTGGTCGTCATCAGGGTCACGGTACGGCGCACCGGCCGGGCGTATTCGTGGCCCAGCACGCGCAGCAGCATTCGGATCATCGGGGCTCGCCTCCTTGCGGTACGTCTCCGTGGGTTTCGGTCCGGTCGGCGATCACCGATCGTTGGGATTGCCAGAACGCGGCGAACTTTCCGTTCCGCGCCAGCAGTTCGGCCGGATTGCCGCGCTCGACGATGGACCCGTTGTCCAGCATCACGACGGTGTCGGCGTCGGCGATCGTCTCCAGGCGGTGGGCGATGACCAGGATCGTCCGGTCACCTTCCAGCGTCGCCAGTGCCCGGCGCACCGCCTGTTCGGTCTGCGGGTCCGCGAAAGCGGTCGCCTCGTCGAGCACGAGAACGGGCGCGTGGGCGAGCAGGGCGCGGGCGAGCGCGATCCGCTGCGCCTCGCCACCCGACAGGCCGGCGTCTGCACCGATCACCGACTCGTATCCGCGGGGCAGCTCGAGGATCCGGTCGTGGATGTTCGCCAGCCGGGCGGCGCGCACCACGTCGTCGAGGTCGGCGTGCGGTACCGCCAGCGCGATGTTGTCCGCGACCGAGGCGCGCAGCAGGCGGACGTCCTGGAAGACGAAGGAGACCGTCCGGTAGAGCTCGCGGCTGCCGAGCTCGCGCAGGTCGACACCGCCCAGGGTCACCGAACCGTGGGTCGGGTCGAAGAACCGCGGCAACAGCTGGACCAGCGTGGACTTTCCGCTTCCCGACGGCCCGACGAGCGCGGTGGTCGTCCCCGGTTCGAGTACCAGGTCGACGCCGCGCAGGACCTCGTGATCGGCTTCGTAGCCGAATCGAACGCCACGCAGTTCCACCCGGTGGCCCTGTGGTGCGACCGGGTGCGCGGGCTCCGGCAGCGGCCGCACCGCGAGCACCTCCCGGATCCGGCCGACCGCGCGCCGGGCGGCCTGCATGTCGTCGAAGCCGTGGCCGAGGGCCGCCACGGGAGCGGTCAGGCCCAGTCCGAGCAGCAGGAAGGGCAGCAGGTCGGCCGGTGCCATGCCGCCGGTGGTGATCAGGGCCGTACCGCCGATCAGGACGACCAACAGCACGAACGGCGGCGACAGCGCCACCTGCATCCCGGCGGCGATCCCGGCGAGACCGCGCACCATCCGGAAGAAGCTGCCGACGAAATCGTCCACCGCCGTGAGGAACCTGCGGTGGGCGCGCCCGGATCCGCCGAACGCCTTGACCACCGAGATGCCCTGGACGAACTCGACGACGGAACTCGAGATCCGTCCCATGGCGGCGTCGAACTCCTCCTGCTCGCGCAGCCGGGTCGGGGTCATCATCAGGGGGACCAGCGCCACTGCCAGCACGACCGGTATCAGCGTGATCAGTGTGAGCCGCCAGTCGATGGTGAACAGGTAGATCAGCGACGCCAGCGGAACCACGAAGGCGGAGACGAGCTCGCCGGGGGTGTGGGCGATGAACGGGTGCACGGCGCTGACGTCCTCCCCCACCACCTTTGCCAGCTCGCCGGTCCGGCGCCGGGAGAACCAGCCGATCGGTACGCGCCCCAGCTGCACGGCCAGTTGTCGGCGGAACGTCAGTTGCACCTGGCCGTCGACGACGTGCCCGATTCCTGACGACGCGGCCGTGAACAGCAGTCGGAGGAACAAGCCGGCCGCACCCGCGATCACGACGATCCGGACATGACCGTGGTCGATGGGGCCGGGCGCCAGCAGAGTGCGCCCCAGTTCGACGACGGCCAGCAGCGGCATCAGACCCGCGAGGGCTCCGATGACCTGCAGGATCACAACGGCGGCGAAACTCAGGTAATAGGGGCGCAGCAGCCCCGCCAGGTTCTGTCCTGCCGGGTTCTGTCCCGGTCCCGCCAGGTTATGTCCCGCCGCGGAACCGGCATCGGGTTGCGGTGTGGACTGCTCCCTCGCCTTGGCGAGGTCGGTGGTGGTCATGGTCCTCCTGTCGCGGCGCAGTCGTCATCACGAACTCCCTTGCCGGCGCTGCCGTTTAACTTTTCGAACACGTTCCGAAAGTAGCATGAGGCAGGCCGCCGTGAACACGAAGGCCGAACCCGCACCCGTTTCGAGGCGGAGGACGGCGGGCGGCATGATGGGACGATGTCCCGAGCGCCCGCACCGCACGGCCGCACCGGCCGGCCACCCCTGACCTCCCGCGCGCAGATCCTGGTGGCCGCCCGTCGGCTCATCGACCAGGACGGCTGGGAGAAGCTGACGATCCGCCGCCTGGCCGCCGAGATCGGCATCGGGGCGACGACCCTGTACCACCACATCCGGAACAAGGACGACCTGCTGCTCCTCCTGCTCAATCGCCACATCCAGCAGATCGAACGCCCCCAACTGCCCAGTGACCCACGGGAGCGCATCGTCACGGCCGCCACCGCGATGCACGACGCCCTCGCGGCCTGGCCATGGGCCGCGGAGGTCCTCTCGGCCGACGGTTTCGTCGGCCTCCTCGACGAATCGGCGATGTGGATGGTCGAAGCCATCGTGGCCGGGGCCGGCGACCACGGATGCACAACCGAGCAGAGCGTCGACGTCTTCCGCAGCATCTGGTACTTCACCGTCGGCGAGGTCCTCGTCCGCGCACACTCCGCCCGCCGACGGGACGAAGGCCGGCCCTTCGCCTACCGCGACGACCTGGACCCGTCCCAGGTGCCGCACCTGGCCGCCATCGGCGTCCAGTGGGCCGCGCTGGCCGCACGGGACATCTACCCCCAGGGACTCCGCACGTTCGTCGACGGGCTGCTCGCACGAGCCACCGACCGCGGCGTCGGCTGAGCGCCGGCTGTCAGGGGCGGGCGTCGGCTGTCAGGGGCGGGCGCCGGTGCGCGGCGTACCCGTACGCAACGCACCCGTACGCGACGTACCCGTACCGCATGGCCCGACGCCGCCGGCCGGGCCCTACGCGGTGGCGGGGTCCAGGAGGTGGGGGCCGTTGTTGCGGACGCTGTTGACGGCCGTGGACACCGGCGTGACCGCGAGGCGGCCCCCGGCGGGTGTGTGGAGGAGGGCGCGGAGGTGGTCGGTGGCGTGGTGGGCGGGGTCGAGCCAGGTGTCGTAGTCGCCGGGATCGAGGGCCAGGGGCATGCGGGGGTGGATCCGGCCGGCTGCGTCGGTGGCCTCGGTGGTGATGATCGTGGCCGTCGTCAGCCACGCCGCCGGGTCGTCGTCGTCCTTCACGGATGGATCGCGCCAGAACTCGTACAGGCCGGCCATCGCCATCACGTCCTGGTCCTCGGGGCGGATGAAGTACGGCTGCTTGTACGCCTTCCCCTCGGCGCTGGCAGGCACCGCGACCCATTCGTAGAAGCCGTCCGCCGGCAGCAGGCACCGCCGCCGGGTGAACGCTTTTCGGTAGGCCGGCTTCTCGTGCACGGTCTCCACCCGGGCGTTGATCATCCGCGACCCCACCGACGGGTCCTTCGCCCAGGACGGCACCAGCCCCCAGCGCACCGGCCGCAGCCGCCGGGCCACCTCCCCCGTGTCACGGTCGGCCCGCTCCAGGACCGCCCACACGTCATCGGTCGGGGCCACGTTCCACGAGGGCCCCAACACCTCCCGGCCGGGATCCAGGCGCGCGTCGAACCGGCCCGCGAGATCCTCGGGGGCCCGGGATGAGGCATAACGGCCGCACATGACTCCCACTCTCCCACTTCACCCCACCTGCCGGGTGGAACACCGACCACATGAATACCGCGGCGGACTCTCGAGCCCCTCGGGGCCGCGCAGGCCGCCTGTACAGGAGGCCGGGACCACGTCCGGATCTTTGTGGGTTCTGCCAGTACGAAGGTCCGTCCGGGTCCGTAGAGACTGCCAGCCAGAGGCCGCAGCGTGTCCCGGAGACGGAGAGCCGAGGCCGGAACATGACCACACACGGGGAGGGCAGCACCATGAGCGTGCAGCAGTACGACGAGATCGGTGAGGCGTACGAGGGCTTCAAGGCCCTGCCGTTGGAGCAGTACGCAGTGATACCCGGCTTCCTGGCCATGGTCGGGGACGTGCGCGGCAAGTCGGTCCTCGACCTGGCCTCCGGTACCGGCTTCTACAGCAGGGAGTTCAAGCGGCGCGGCGCCACGGACGTGCTCGGAGTCGACATCTCCGGTGAAATGATCGCCGTGGCCCAGGCGTTGGAGGAGCGCGATCCGCTGGGTGTGCGCTACGAGGTGGGCGATGCGTCCGAACTGCGGCCCCTCGAGCAGCGTTTCGACGTCGCCGTGGCAGTTCAGCTGCTCAACTACGCGGAGGACATCGCCACCACGGAGCGGATGTGCCGCAACGTGCACCGGAGCATGGAGCCGGGCGGCGAGTTCTTCCTGCTCAACCAGTCGCCCGACTACCGCTTCGACGGGCCCACTCCGGAAAAGTACGGCTTTCGCACGGAGCTGACCGGCGAGGAGGCCGAGACCGGACCCCGAGTCCGGACCACGGCGCTGCTCGACCCGCCGATCTCGTTCGTCGCCAACCGCCCGCGCCGCGAGGTCTACGAGAACTGTCTGCGTGCGGCCGGATTCAGCGAGGTGACCTGGGTCCCGCTGACGGTGACCGACGCCGGCCTGAGCACGTTCGGTGCGGACTTCTGGGCGGACTTCTACGCCAACCCCCCGCTGGAGATGCTGCGCTGCCGCGCCTGACGACCGACGGGACATGCCGGCTGCCCGGCCTGCCCGACCCGCGGCGGCCGGAGTCTCATCTGCGCTTCCGCGCTTGACCCGGCCCACCTGGCGGGCAGCGACGGGATCGTGTCCGTCAAGGACGTCCTCAGGGCACGATCTCGAACTTCGGCGCCTTGAGGCCGGAGAGGCATCCGGTCTTCGGAGCGGTCGGATCGTCGAAGAAGGAGACGGCGATCTCCTGGGCGCACTTCGACGTGGCGAACACCACGTGCGGCTCGTAGGGGACCGTGACGACCTTGGCCTTGCTCAGCGTACGGGCGACGTACGGCCCGTTGTCCGCCCCGGTCTGCGAGTCGAAGCTGCCCGACAGGGCGAGGGTGGGCACGTCTCCGCGCGTGACGTCCCGGATCGAGCGGGGCGCTGCGGGGACGTTCCAGACGTCGCAGTCCGGGCGGAGGAACGTGAGCTGCGGGGCCTGGGCCTGCACCGAGCGGGGGAACGACGGGAACGTTTCCTGTCCGCCCCGGAGCGCCTCTTCCTGGCTTTCGTACGGCGTCCACTCGCTGCAGAAGACGCCGTAGACGAGACCGTGCGCGACCCTGCCCATGGCCTGGGGGCTGAGCTTGCCGCCCGCCCACTGCCGGGCGATCCGCTGCGGCTTGCCGTTGGCCAGCTCGTCGATGGCGGCGGGTACCTGGGGCGCCACATGGGTGGCGGAGGTCATCCAGTTCACCAGGGCTCCGCCGTCCAGCACGACCTTCACCGGCTTGTCGTTGCCGGGGAGCGTGACGGTGGTGGTGACCGGCTTGGCTTCGAGGTCGCTCACGAGCTTGTCGAAGGTGGCCGACAGGTTGGGGTAGCGCTTGTTGCACGCCGGCTGGTCCGCGCAGGCCTTGAACAGGCCGTCGAAGCCCTGCCGGGCGCTGCTCCAGGTCAGGGCCGACCCGCCCTTGGACGGCGGCAGTATGCCGTCGAGGCCCACCGAGCGGAGCCCGTCGGCGTGCAGGCGCATGTAGACCAGTGCCAGGTGGGTGCCGTAGGAGATGGCGTACAGGTTCCACTGCTCGATGCCGAGCGCGGTGCGCAGGTCCTCGTAGTCGGCGGCGCTCTCGATGTCGTTGTAGGCGCCGAGGTCGATCCCGCGGCCCGCCAGCTGGTCGCGGCAGGCCTTCGTGGCCTCGACGTGCAGGCGCTCGGTGGACGGAGCGTCGTAGACGAGTCCGACCGCGCGTGCGTTGAACCGGTCGATGTTGGGGCAGAGGAGCGTCGGGTCGGCCGAATACGTACCGCGCTGGGACATGAGGATCACGTCACGGTCGCGGTTCAGGCCGCCGTCGATCGCCATCTTGGCCTCCCCCACCGCGTCGTCTCCGGGTCCGCCCGCGAGCCACACGATGGGGTCGGGTTTCGGTGTGTCGGACGCGGCGGGCACGATCGCGACACCGAGTTTGATCGTTTTGCTGCTTGGTTTGGCGCGGTTCTCGGGCACGGTGAGCGTTCCGCAGCGGGCCCCTTCGAGCGCCTCGACCGGTTCCGGCGTCTTCGGGCAGGGGCCCGGTTCGAAGCCGACCTCGCCCACCGTCCGGGCGACCGTGCCGATCGGCGCCACGGAGCTGGTGCCGGTGCCGGTGCCGGTGCGGGACTGCGCCTGGGCGGGCGCTGTGAGCAGGCCGGTGACGAGGAGGCCGGTCGCCATGCCGGCCGACGTGGCCAGGAGTCGTCGTGCGGTGCGCCGACGACGGGGTGCTGGGTGGAGAGTCATCTGCCCTCCCGGTCATTTCGGGATGATCGTGAACGGTTCGGGCTCGAGATCGTCCACGCAACGGGTACCCAGTGGCCGATTCCGGGGATCTGCACGGCGGTCGAGCCGGACAGCTCACGGACTACGTCCCGCGCCCAACTCGCCCCGGCCATGTGATCCGTTCCTCTGGCGGCATCCATGGCTGCCCAGCCGGACACCGCCGCAGCGGTTTGGGCGTATTGCACCTTATGTGAGGATACCGGGTGGTATATAGGCGTGCACGCGGACACCGGATCGCCGCCCGAGCCCCGAGCCGCCCCCCGAGCCTGGAGAACATGCCTACTACACCCGGGCACGGAACAGAAAGATGACTTGACCATCCGAGGCACGGTACGAAGTCCTTTGTGAACGAACAGATCCAGAACCCGACCGTCCGTGTGTTCATCGCCCTCGCCCCGCCCGACGATGCGAAGGAGGAGCTGGCACACGAGCTGGAGCCCGCCTATCACGCGTACCCGCGCATGCGGTGGAACCGCATCCAGGACTGGCACATCACCCTGGCGTTCCTCGGCGAGCTCCCGGTCACGGCCGTTCCACTGCTGCGGCAGCCGCTCGCGGACCTCGCGGCGATACGCCGGCCCGTCCAGCTGGCAATGCACGGCGGCGGGCACTTCGACGAACGGGTGCTGTGGAGCGGGATCCAAGGGGACCTGGAAGGGCTGCACCTGCTCGCCTCCGAGGTGCGCACCCTGGTCAAGGAGTGCGGTATCGCCTTTGAAGACCGGCCGTTGCGCCCCCATCTGACGCTGGCCCGGTCCCCTCGGAACGATCCGTCCTGCGTGGTAGAGGCCGCCGCCGGGCTCGCCGAGTTCACCGGCCGCCGATGGCACTCCGAACGCCTCCACCTGGTCGGCAGCAACGTGGGCCGCGGCCCGGGGCCGATCCGCTACCGGGACATCGAAGCCTGGCCCTTCGGCGGCGGGGACTGAAGACCCCGGCGCTCGCTGCGGGTACGGGTGCCCGAGCGGCCCCGGGGGCGTCTCATCGGCCTCGTGCGCGCCCGGGGCCCCCGGTCCGCCTGCCGAAGATCATCTGGTGCAGAATGACCCGTATGTCGATAACGAACACTCCGAAAACGGCAACGATCGACGACGCTTCACTGATCGGCCGCACCCTGGCCCGCGCTTTCGACGACGACCCGATGATGCGCTGGTTCTTCCCCGACGACGCCAACCGCGAGGCGGGGCTGGGCCGCTACTTCGCCACGATCTTCAGCCGGCAGTACGTCCACCACGGCGTCTGCGAGCACACCGCGGCGGCGGCTGCCTTCTGGGTGCCGCCGGGCGCACAGGACAAGGCCGTTCCCGACGCGGCGACCGTCGAGGAGCTCGTGGAGATCCTGGGCGACCGGGCTCCGCTGTTCCGGCAGGCCGCGGCGGCGGCCGCCGAGCACGGGCCCCAGGAGCCGCACTGGTACCTGGCCGTGGTCGGCGCAGACCCGGCCGCCCAGGGCCAGGGCCACGGAGCCGCCCTCCTCCGCTCGGGCCTCGCCAAGGCCGACGCGGCTGGCCTGCCGGCCTACCTGGAATCCTCCAAGCCGTCGAACCTCCCCTTCTACGAGCACTTCGGCTTCACGGTGCTCGGCGAGGTCCAACTCCCGGGCGGCGGACCGACCCTGTGGTCGATGCGCCGCGAGCCGCGCCGCCCGGCCGACGCCTGAGGCTCTTCCCCGCCCCCGTGAAGGACCAAGATCCATCTGGTGGGCGAAGTGGGTTGCGGCCTCCGGCCCCTGCTGGTCACGCCCGACCGGCAGGGCGCCGGGCGCCGCCCCCCATCCGATTCCGGCTGACCCGCATGACCTCCGAGTCACTTGCCTGCGCGCATCAGCAGATGACCTCGTCGGAACCGTTCTTCCCCCTGCGGCTCGCGCAGCATCCGGCCGACTTCGACGAAGCCGGCCTCGCCGGCCAGCCCGGCGAGGTCGTCGATCGGCCACCGGTAGGCGGTCAGCACTTTGTGGTCGAACGGCGTGACCGGTTCGCCCTCCGACTCGAAGAAGCCGATCAAGAGGTGGCCGCCAGGCGCCAGTACCCGCCGGAACTCGGCGAAGTACGAGGGCATGTTCCGTGGTGGCGTGTGGATGACGGAGTACCAGGACACGATGCCGTTCAGCTTGCCGTCGGCCAGGTCCAGGGCGTCCATGGAACCGACCTCGAACCTCAGGTCCGGGTATGCCTCGCGGGCGAGATCGATCATCACCGGCGACAGGTCGATCCCGAAGACCTCCAGCCCCAGGTCCCGCAGGTGCGCGGTCACCCATCCGGGGCCGCATCCCAGCTCGGCGACCGGTCCGGCACCGGTGGTGAGCACGAGCTCGGAGAACGCAGCGAACACCGCACGATCCAGCGGAAGGGCGTCGAGCGCGTTGCGGACGAGTTCGGCATAGCGGACGGCAACGGCGTCGTAGGCATCCGTTGCCTCGCGGAGGTACGAGGAAGTCTCGGTCACAGGTGAGGAACCTAGTCGTTGCTCATCGCGCCGGCGTGGGTTGTCGATGCCCACATCCCACGTCACCGGCTCGTGCTGACGTCCTTGCGGTACGCCGCGCCCAGCTCGGTCACGTCCACGGAGCCGTGCACAACGAGGCCGGCGGCACCGGCCGTGTGTTCGCGGAGCAGTTCGAGCGCGGCCCGGCTCAGCTCCGCCTTGATCTCCTCGGTACGACCCGGCAGAAGAGCCAGTTCCACGTGGACGAGGGCATGTTCGGGTGCCCCGTCGGCGACGAAGGTCTCCTCGACGGGGCGGAACCGCGTCTTGCACGTCTCCAGCGGGGTGCTGACCACGTCGGCGGTCAACAGGTGCAGTGCCGACGCGAAGCCGCGGCGGTCGAAGGTGTCGGACAGTGACGCGGAATAGTCGACGGTGATCTGTGGCATCGGGCGCTCCGGGTTCGTGGTTCTGCGGACGGGCGTTCGGCGCCCGCCCGTGTCGTGTCATCGGCCGGGCCGCCAGGGACGGCCCGAGTTCAGTCGGCGGTGAGGTCGATGGCGTACGCCGCCTCGCAGACCTCCGCGTCCCGGTGGCGGCGCAGGGCGCGGACGGCGGTCTTCCAAGGGGTCGGCCAGCTCAGGCCGGGGCCGAGGGCGGCCGTGAGGGCCGCCGCGAACAGGCCGTCGGCCTGGCCGCCGCCGGACAGGGCGCGTACGGCCGCCAGCGCCTGGTCCGGGTGCGGCACCGCGCTGGAGCCGTAGCGGTGCCGCTGGTACAGCTGTTCGGCGCAGCGGCCGGCCAGCGTGGGGCGGTCCGCGACGGCAGCGGTCAGCTCGCGGCAGGCCGCGGTCAGTTCGTGCTCCGGTGCGGCCGGATCGACGGCCTCGACGAGCAGGGAGGCGCGCAGGCCGGTCAGTCGCGGGTCGACGGCCAACTGCCGGGCGAGCGGGGCGCACAGCCGGCGGGGCACCCTCACCATGGACGAGCCGAGGAGGCGCTCCAGTCGGTGGCGGGCGGGCAGGTCGGGTCCTTCGTGGTCGCCGTTCTCCGGTTCGGCGTCGGTCATGGCCGTCAGCAGCCGGGCGACGGTTGCGTGGAGGACGCTGGTGGGGGCTGCTCCGCCCGCGGGGTGGGGCTCGTCCGATCCGGCGATGTCCAGCAGGGCCTTGCCGGCGGACTCCCATCCGAGCGGGGAGGCCAGGTCGGTGACGATGTCCGCGAGCGTCTCGGTGACGGTGGGCGTGTACGTGGCCCAGTCCGCCAGGACCCAGAACACGCTCTGGGTCGTGAAATCGTCGGCGGTGGCGAGCAGGCCGGTGATCAGCCGGCCGTAGCGGGGCCGGTGGGCGGCGGCCACCTCGGCCGGGCCTCGCAGCACGACGCCCCGGGCGCCTTCCGGGCCGTCGGCGACGGCGGACTCCAGCAGGGACCAGGCCTCTTCGGCGGGGAGCAGGGCCGGAGCCAGGGCGACGGCCGCAGTCCGCAGGTCCGGGTGCGCGACGGCGCCGAGGGCCGCCCGCGCGAGGAGCCGCGCGGCGTCGGCCGGCGGGAGGTGGCGGGCGGCGAGCCGCGCCGCCGACTTGCGGACGGTGACCTTCACCCCGCTCTCCCGGGTCAGCAACTCGCGCAGCAGTGCGGTCAGGGCGTCCGGGCGGGCCCGGAGCGCCACCTGGTCGGCGAACGCCCAGAGGGCGGCGGCTTCGTCCTCGCCGGCCCCGTCGTGGAGGAGCCGCAGGGCGGCGTCCGGGCCCTCGACGACGGCAGCGGTCATCAGCGCGGCGGCGTTCACCCCCGGCTCGTCGGCGGCGCCGTACCGCCGGACGAGGTCGTACCCGTACCCCGGGACCGTGGCCGCCTCTCGGAGCAGCGCGGCACGTTCGTCCAGGGATCGGCCGGGGTCGGCGAGGGCCGTTTCGGTCAGGCGTACGGCGGCCCGCTGCTGGCGCGGAAGCCACCGGTCCGCGTGGTGGAAGCGGGGCAGGGCGCGGGGCGTGCCGGGGGTCGGGAAGCGGCCGGTGGGCAGCGGGTCGGCCAGGGCGTGGTCCAGCAGGTCGGTGCGGTCGGCGGCGAGCACGTCGAGGACGGGGGCGAGTCCTGCCGCGGAGGGCTCCCGCTCCAGGAGTACGGCGACGCGATCGGCGCGGGTCGCCGGGTCGGCCAGCCACGCGGCGGCCAGGTCGGCGAACGTACCGTCGGGGCAGCCGAGGAGGGCTTCGGCGAGGCGGTCCTGGAGCTCGGGGATCCGGTGCGCACGGTTGCCGAATGCCTCGACCAGGGCGAGCAGCGGGGCGTGGTCGCCTCGCCCGGCCGCGGTGTCCAGCCAGGGTCGTACGGCCTCGAGCACGGCGCGTTCCCGGCCGTGGCGCAGTGCACGGTCCAGCCGGGCGGGTGCGACCGAGCCGGTGTGGGCGGTGAGCGCCTCCATCAGATGCACGGCGAGGCCGAGCAGCTCCTCGTCGGCGGAAGTGTTGAGGAGGGTGAGGGCGAGGGTGTGGACGGCGGTCCGGGTGGCGGCCGAGCAGTCGCGGGCGCGCAGGGCGTCCAGGCAGAGCCGTTGCAGGTCCTCGCGGCCGGCCCGGCCCGCGGGTCCGGTGAGGGCCGCCGCGAACAGGGGCGCGGGCAGGGCGGCGAAGGCCTCCAGGGCGGACCTGCGGACCGGGTCGCGTTCGTTGCGCAGCCGGCCCGCGGCCAGGTCCAGGACTTCCGCCGGTTCCGCCGGGGCTGCCGCGTACGCGGCGTTGCCTATCAGGTGCTGCCAGGCGGCCGCGCGGTCGTCCGCGTCTCCGGACCCGGCCGCGGCGAGGAGTTCGGGCCGGGCTTCCGCCGGCGGGAGCAGGGCGAGGGTGGACCACAGCTCGAAGGCGGCCCATCGTTCGGTGCGGGCCTGGGCGACCTGGGCCCGGGCCCTGGCGTGCCGTTCGGGCGGTGGCAGCAGCGCCAGTACGGCGTCGGAGGCGGCCGACGGGTCGGCGTGCCGGCCGGCGGCGGCGACCGCGTCGTGGAAGGCCGCCCGGCCTGCCGGCGGCACGGCCCGCAGCATGGTGAGGAACGCGCCCCGCCGGTACCAGCGGGCGGCGAGCCGGTGCAGGGACGGCGGTCCGGCCGCGACCAGCCGGCGTAGCACGGCCGGGGCCGGGGTGCGCTCCCAGCGGGAGCTGTGCCGGTCGGGGTCGGCGAGCCAGCGGCACGTCCGCTCGGCGTCGGCGTCGACCAGGTGGCCGAGCCGGTCGTGCAGGGGATCGGGCAGGTCGCCGGGCCCGTACTTTTCGAGGAGGTCGAGTACCCGGGCCGGGGCGGCCGGCAGGGCTGCCGCGATCCCGTTGGCGTGATGCGGCCACCAGCCGCTGTGCAGCGTGCGGGGCAGTGCGGCGAGGTCGCGTTCGGCCTGGTCGAGTACGGCTGCCGGGTGGCGGCGGGCCAGGAGGCTCCAGCCCTCGAACGCGACGGCACCGGAGAGCTCGGGCAGCATCCGGGCGGTGAACTCGGGGGAACAGCCCGGCAGCAGCAGGGCCGCGTCCCGGTCGCCGCGTTCGGTGCGCAGTCGCACCAGCAGTCGCTCGGCCAGATCGGGGCGGCTGCCGTCGCGAAGCAGCCGGGCCAGGTCGGCGCGGACCACGGCGGGGGCGTGGTCGTAGGCGGCTTCGATGGCCCGGTCGGGTACGGCCGAACTGCGGGCGCCGCGCAGTGCGTAGCGGCGGACGACCGGGTCGGGGTCGGCCAGGCGGGCTGCCAGGTGGCCGGTGTCCGCGCCGGCCAGGGCGGCGAGTGCGGCGAGCCGCCGTTCGTACGGGCCGAGCCGGTCGAGTGCGGTGAGCAGCGGCCGGAGTTCACCGCGGGCGGCCAACCGGTGGGCGGTGACGGCGGTGTGCCGGAGCCGGGCTGCGTGCGGGAGGGAGTCGAGTGCGGAGAGCAGCTCTTCGACGGTGGTGATCATCAGGGTGGATTGTCACAGACACCTGTCCACGGTCCTACCGATTATCGGTGTGGTCGCCGACCGCTCCGCCGGGCTCACGGAACAACGGCCCCGCCATGCCGGGTGGGACGCGGTGGGATCCGGGCCGCCACCCGGCCGCAGACGCCAGCCTGTGGTTCGGCCCGGGCCACCGCGTCGCCGGACCGGCCTCAGCCGGCCGTGCGCAGTCGGGTGGCGGCTGTTTCGGCTTCTCGTACGACGCAGGTGGTGTCCACGTCGACGAGGCGGCCGTCGATCTTGAGCGGTCGGCCGTCGACGAAGACGGAGTGGACGTTCTCGGGGCGTCCGTTGAAGACGATCTGGCCGATCCAGTCGAACCGCGGTGCGAAGTTGAGGGCGGCCGGGTCGAGGACGACGACGTCGGCCCGCTTGCCGGGGGTCAGCGAACCCACCCGGTCGGCGACACCGATGGCCTCGGCGCCGCCCAGCGTGGCCATCCGCAGGACGTCGTGCACCTGTGGGAAGACCCCGGCGTCCGTCGAGCGGGCGCGCTGCAGGCCGATGGCCGCCTTCATCAGCGCGTAAAAGTCCGAGGTGTCGTTGGTACCGCCGTCCAGGCCGAGCCCGATCTTGACACCTCGCTGTCTGAAGGCGGACAGCCGCATGATGCCGGAGGCCAGCCGCATGTTGCTCAGCGGGCAGTGGGCCGCGCGTGCGTCGTGGTCGGCGACGGCGGCGATTTCGTCGTCGGTGAGGTGGATCGCGTGGTTGATCAGCAGTTGTGGGCCCAGGGCTCCGATGTCGGTGAGGACGCCGATGGGGTCGTCGGCGCGCTGCTCGGGGCGTTCCAGGACGTGGGAGTTGAGCATGACGCCCAGGTCCTGGGCGGCTTCCCAGTGTGCGCGGTTGAGGTGCTGGACGGCCCGTGCCGCGTGTGTGGCGACCTGGAAGGAGGCGAGCGGCACCGGGTCCACGAGTTCCTTCTTCACCTTCGTGACCAGAGCCGCGTCGGGCTTGGGCGGGAACATCGCGTAGGTGAACCGCACGCCGGTGCCGGCCAGGGCCCGCACATAGCTCTCGATGAGGTCGTACGAGAAGATGTCGACCCAGTCGACGAGCGTGGTCACGCCCGACTGGACGGCGTCCAAGGCGGCGAGGCGGACGAAGCTGTGCACGGCGGCGGGCGTCAGCCGGTTCCGCTGGGGACCGGTGCACCCCGCGAACCAGGCGAACAGGTCACGGTCGGTGCAGCCCCCGCGGATCGAGGCCTGCCACAGATGGGTGTGGGTGTCGACGAAGCCCGGCATGACCAGCTTGCCCGACGCCTCCATCACCCAGGTGCCGGGCGGCACTTGGAGGCCGGTGCCGACGGCGGCGATGGTGCCGTTCCGCATCAGGACGTCTGCGTTCGCGACGGCGCCGAGGGGGCCGTCCCCGACGGCGGGATCCATGGTGAGCGCCAGGGAAGCCCCTCGGAGCAGGATCGTCCCGGCGGCCGGGACGAGCGGGTGGGCCGGGCGGCTGCGGGGCGTGGTGCGAGCGGTGGCGCCGAGCAGGAGCGGAGCGGCGGCGGCCAAACCGAGACCGGTGAGGAGGTCACGGCGGGTGGGGGCCGACGAAGGCGTGGGGCCTGGCTGCATGGCGTGGTACCTCCCGAGGGGACATTACGGAAGGCCCGCCTGGGCGACGCTGTGACCGGGCGTCAGGCAGAGGCGGGAGATTACACGCATCATTCCCAGCGAACGGCGGTTCGATAGGCGCCGGCGGAAAACATTTTCCGCCGGCGCGACGGACGCCGCTCCGGCAGGCCGAAGCGATGAGCGAACAGGCCCGGGTGACCGCCGCCTACGACGGGCATCAACGGCCGGACGGTCAGACCGGGTTGGAGACGTGCTGCGTCTGGAGCGTGCGCAGGAGGGCGGAGGCGGGGCCGTCCACCGGGTGCTGGCTGTTCGCGAGGGCGATGACGCCCAGTTGCTTCTCCGGGTCGAAGGCCACGAAGGAGGAGAAGCCTCCGGTGCCCCCGTTGTGCCAGATCTGCAGGTGGGCGCCCTGCCGGGGATGGAGACGGTGGGCCATCCAGCCCAGGTGCACCCAGGCGAAGGGGCTCTTGCGGTGCTCGACGGTACGGCTCAGGCGAATCGCCTCGGCGAGCCCGGCGGGACCGCCGTCCAGCTGGGCGCGGACGAAGCCGGCCAGGTCCGTCGCGGTCGACCGCAGCCCGCCCGCACCGGCCAGGTCGGCGAGGTGCCAGGGTGACGTGGGCTTCCCGCGCCGGCTGTGTCCCTGAGCGAGACGCCCCGAGCGTGTGCCGTCCACGGTCACCACGGTGTCGGTCATCCCCAACGGGGCACAGATCTCCCGGGTGATGAGGGTCTCGTAGTCCGTGCCGGCCCGGCGGGCGAGGCCCAGACCCAGCAGCCCGGCTCCGAGGTTGGAGTACCGGAACCGCTTCCCCGGCTCGGCCCCCAGACGCGTCCCGGCCAGCCCGGACAGGAGTACGTCGGTGGTGCAGTCCGCGTACGGATCCGGCTTCGAGGGGTGCAGCAGCGCCTGGAGGAGCATCCCCTTCGGCAGCCGCGGCAGGCCGGAGGTGTGGGTGGCCAGGTGCCGCAGGGCGATGCGGCTGCTGCCCCGTGACGGTACGGCCGCTCCGTCGGGCAGCAGAGCGGTCAGCGGCTCGTCCAGGTCCGCCGTTCCGCCCACTGCCAGTCGCGCCAGGGCCAGCGCGGTGAACGGCTTGGTCACCGACCCGATCTCGAACAGGGTGTCGGGGCCGGGCACCACACTGCGGTCCCCGCCGGTGCCGCCGGCCCCCCTGATCTCCACCGAATCCCCCGCCACGGCGGCCACCACCACGCCGACGCGATCTTCGGCCAGCCGGTCGGCGGTCTGCTGGGCAAGGGTGCCGAGTTCTTGATCCATGACCGAATCATGACGGGGCCGTTCCGGCGATCGGTGCGCCCTGATGATGATTTTCCGCCGGTGGCACTCCGACTCCAGCAGTACGGACCGAGCCCGCCCCGGCCTGCGTCAGCGGCCGCCGCCGCGGTGATCGTAGACCGTGAGGGACAGTGCCAACATCGCGGCCTGGGCGCGTTCCGCATCCAGTCCCTGGTCCACGGCTTCCAGGGCTTCGGCCGCCGAAACCAGCACGGCACGGGGCAGGCCCTCGTAGGCGGAGACTCGGTAGGCGAGGGTGCGGCGGGCGTCCCGTTCCTCTTCGGTCACCCCGTCGGGGGTGAGGGGGAACACAGCCGCCTGGTACGTCGCGATGCTCACGAGGACCGCGTCGGCGATCCCCTGCGCGTACCCGTCGACCGGGGGCACGGTGCGGTCGGGCCGGAAGAAGGCCAGCACCGGGCGGCGGGAGAGGAAGGAGCCGATCCCGGCGCCCAGACCGGCCGCGGCCCCGGCCACCAGGGCCGTCATCCTGCCGCCCAGGAGGAAGCCGAAGCAGGCTCCGCCGACCGCCCCGCACGTCACCAGCGCGAAGGTGATCATGAGGTGGATGCGGGTGGCGATCGAAGACGTCATGCCCAGCAGTATGCACAGCGCACTCCGATGACTTCCGGCCACTGCCGGGGGCCGTGGCCGGATCTGCTGCTACAGTGGGCCGCGGTCGGCCTGCCGGCCCCGGACGAGACGCGCCGTACCCGGTTACGCACGACGACGCGCACGAGCCTCTCCAGAGGGGCCGTAGCGGTCTGCACCATCCCTGGTAGGCCGTGTCGCCGAGCGGATGGACCAGTACGTATGACCGTGCAGCTGACCCGAACCCTCTACACCACCTCCGCACACGCCAGCGGGGGCCGTACGGGCACGGTGTCCACGGACGACGGCCGACTGAATCTCGAGCTGGCCCCGCCGCGGAAGAAGACGCCGACGGCCACCAACCCGGAGCAGCTGTTCGCCGCGGGCTACGCCGCCTGCTTCACCTCCGCCCTCGCCGAGGTCGCCGGTGAGTTCGGTATCGATACGGCCGCTGCGCAGGTCACCTGCGAGGTCCGGCTCGGCACCACCGATACGCCGGCGGGCTATGGGCTGGCCGTGACGCTCACGGTCGCGGTCCCCGCCCTGACGGCAACCGAGCTGGAGCCGCTGCTGCACCGGGCAGACGCCACATGCCCCTATTCCCAGGCGGTCAGGGGCAACATCCCCCTGACGCTGGTGGCTGTCGACGGCACCACGGCGCAGTGACGGGGATGGCGCCGCCGGCCCGCGGCGCGTGGCTGCGGCGCGGGATCAGCCGCAACGGGGGCCCGATGCTGGCAGAGCAGGAGGCCGTCTGGTTGCAGGCCGGCCATCACTATGCGGACAGCCGGGGATTCGCGGGCTTCACCTCCTTCGACGGCCGGGAGGTCCGCTTCCACCACGAGGTCGGCGAACCCGGCGAGGACGTGGGCAGCCTTCGCCGGGACGGCGAGAACCTGGTCGAATCCGGCGCGAACCCCGACGGCACCACTTTCGTGGAGATCTGGACGCCGCTGCCGGACGGCCTCGGCCAGACCGGCTCCTGGACGGCCGCCGGATGCCAGGTCGTACGGGTCGGTCCGCACCTGGTGTACGTGGACGCCGGAACGAGCGCCTACCTGCGGATGTAGCCCAAGCGCAGGCGGGGGCACCGGCGTGTTGCAGGCAGGGCCCTACCGCCGGTGCGGACCGAAGGGGTCCGGGCCCAAGGTGGTGGTCGGGGCGGGGCCCAGGGTGGTGGTGCCGATGGCGGCGCGGTGACCCAGGCCCGTGCGGTAGGCGTCGAGGGCGGCTTCGGTCCGGCCCGCGCGGCGCAGCAGGTCGCCCAGGAGTCGGCACAGGTCGGCGAGGTCGCCGGTCGCGCCGCTGCGTTCCAGCAGGGCCAGGGCGCGTACGTAGTGCTCCTCCGCCCCTTCGGTGTCGCCGCGCTCCTCGGCCATGAGGCCGAGCAGCCGGTGGGCCCCGCCGGCGTGCACGGCGCCGTGGTGGTCGTCCAGATCCAGCAGGGCCGACAGCAGCTCGGCGGCCTCCTGGTGGCGGCCCAGGCGGCGCAGGACGTCGGCCAGCTCGACCTCCACCTGTGCGGTGTAGAGGGTGGCGCGCCGGGCCGCGAGCATGCCGCGGGCCGTACGCAACTCCTCTTCCGCGGCCTGGAGTTCGCCGCTCTGTGCCTTGACGTAACCGCGCATCCAGTGGCAGTGCGCGAGGTCGGTCGCCAGGCGTAGCTGCCGGTACATGGACTGGGCTTTGGCGAGGGACGCGTCGGCGTCGGCCGTGCGCCCTTCCGCGAGGAAGGTCCGGGCCACCTGGCGGTGCATACCGGCCACCAGCGCGGGGTCGGTGACCTGCGGGGCCAGGGCGAGGGCCGTTTCGGCGGCGTGGGCGGCGCGGGCGTGCGCGCCCATGTCGATGTACGGGCTGATGACGGCCGCGTACAGCATCACCAGCGCCTCGGGGTCGGCGAGGCCGCGGGCGCCGAGTTCGTCGATGGCCGATTCGAGCAGGTAGCAGGCATAGCGGAGTTCCCCGGCCAGGAGGTGGGCGACGGCACGGCCGCGGATGGCGCGGGCGCGGCGGGGCAGCGGCTCGCACGCCAGCAGCGCCTCGGCCGATGCGAAGTGCCCGCGGGCTGCTGCGAGTTCGCCGGCCTCCAGGGCGCAGTCGCCGAGGCCGAGCAGGGCCTCGGCCTGTTCGACGGGCAGGTCGAGGCGTTCGGCCTCGGTGAGCAGGCGGCGGTAGTGGCCGGCGGCTTCGTCGGCCGCACCGGTGGCCAGGGTCTGCTGAGCGTCGGTCAGGGCGAGCCGGAGTTCGGTGGCCAGGTGGGGTGGACGGCCGGTGGCGAGCTCCTCGTACGTGATGCCGAGGCGGGGGGCGAGGAAGCGCAGCGCCGTTTCGGAGGGGCGCACCCGGCCGGATTCAAGGGTGGAGATGTATGCCGCGGTGTAGGAGGGCTCGGCCAGCTGTCGCTGCGTCAGGCCGCCTTCCTTGCGCAGCTGTTGCACCCGTCGACCGATCTCGGCCGGTTCGTCCATGGGAACCCCCTGGTCTTTCAACTCCCCAAACATTCAAGGGCACACGATCATTGCGCATCCCCCGGGCACGCCCTAGTTTAAGCGGCCGGTTCAGTTCGTTTATCTGCTTGCTTAATGTCCGTGTCGGGAGAGGATCCCATGCGCTCGACCCTGCGCAGTTCCCTGTTGGCGGTGGGGGTGGCCGCTGCCACCGTCGCCGCGCTGGCCGCCGTACCCGGTACCGCGTCCGCCGGCCCGCCGCCGGCGGCCGATCCGCGACCGCACCCCCTGGTGGAGGTGGAGATACCCGGGCCCGAGGACGGGGTGACCGCCGGATCGGGACACACCCTCGTGCCCGCCCGGGGCCAGGACGCACCCGCCGGTCGCCTGTCCGCCGCGGAGCAGCAGGCGGACGGCGAGGTCGCCAAGGTGATCGACAACGGCCCCTCCCCCGACCGGCTCGACGTCGTCGTGGTCGGCGACGGCTACACGGCGGACGAACTGGCGCAGTTCCACGCCGATGCGCGGACGAAGTGGGCCGAGATCGCGGCCGTGGAGCCGTACGCGACGTACCCGGGCCTGTTCAACGTGTGGACGGTCGACGCGGTCTCCCGGGAGTCCGGTGTGACCGGCGACCCGGCCCGCGACACCGTGCGGGACACCGCTCTGGGGTCGTACTTCTGGTGCGGGGACATCGAGCGGCTGCTCTGCGTCGACCAGGAGAAGGTCGACGCGTACGTGGCGCGGGTACCCGACGCCGATCTGGTGCTGGTCCTCTCCAACAGCACGAAGTACGGCGGGGCCGGCTACAACGAGCCGAGCGAGAGCCTCGGTTACGACGGCATCGCCACGGCATCGGCCCGCAACGAGAAGTCCGGTCAGGTCGCCGTCCACGAGACGGGCCACTCCCTGGGCCGGCTGGCCGACGAGTACTTCTACCCGGGCCTGCCGGACTACGAGCGGTACACCGGTCGCGAGCCGGCCGAGTCGAACGTGTCCGGCCTCGACGCGGCCGCCATGGCCGCCCGCCGGGAGAAGTGGCACCGCTGGCTGGGCGAACCGTCCCCCGACGGCGGCACGGTCGGCGCATACGAGGGCGGCGGCTACTACGTGACCGGGCTGTACCGGCCCACGGACGGCTCGCTGATGCGCGTCCTGGACCGGCCGTTCAACCTGCCCGGCGTCGAGGCCATGATCGCCGGCTTCTACCGCCACGCGCGGCCGGTCACCGCGCTCACGCCCACCGGGCAGACGCTGCGCGGCCACCACGCGGCGACGATCGCCCTGCCAAGGCTGACCGGGAAGGCCGCGCAGCGGCTCACCGTCCGCTGGTACCTGGACGGGCGGGAGCTGCGGTCCTTCGCGGGCCGGACGCGGGTGCGGGTCGCCGAGCTGGGTCTGCCCCTGCTCGACTTCCGGACGCACCGGCTGTCCGTACGGGTCGAGGACCGCACTCCGTCGGTGCGGGACCCGGAGATCGCCCGCACGTTGAAGTCCACGGTGGAGTGGAAGGTCCGCCTTTAGCGGGTGCGCGTGCGATGCACGTTCCATGCACAAGACGCATGGAACGATGCGACGGATGCGACGGATGCGACGGATGCGACGGATGCGGCGAGCCTGACCGCCGGAGGTGAGGCTCGCCGGCAACCGTGGTGGAGTCGGGAAGACGCCGTCACCAAGCTGTGAAGCTTCTGCGGGACGCTGGTGCTCAGCCCGGCGCACTCCGCGCCTCTCCATTCGGGGGTACACCGCCATGAGCACCGTACGCAGAGCCGCCATCGTCCTCGCCGCGGTATCCGCACTGGCCCTGACTGCCTGTGGGCCCACCGAAGACGACGCTTCGAGCGGGGCCGAGACGCCGACCGCGAGCCCGGCGAAGTCCGCGACACCGTCGAAGCCGGCGAAGCCGTCTGCGCCGTCGGCGTCCCCGGGCAAGGGTTCGTCCGGCGGCGGTGGCGGCTCGTCGCCCGACCCCGACTACGACGTCTTCCCGTGCAGCACGTACGACGTGAAGTTCACCGCAACCCTGGCCGAACCCACGACCAGCAGCTACCTGCTGAAGATCACCAACAAGGGAACCAAAGCCTGCAGGGCACTGGGCCATCCGGTCGTGACCTTCGGCGATCTGGACGGGCAGGCCACGGAGCGGGGTGAGGCCCCCGGCATCGAGGACGCCATCAGGCTCGATCCGGGCGAGTCGGCTTACGCCGGGCTGATGGGCGGCACCAAGGACGGCAAGGGGAAGTCCGTCGACTCGATCGCGATGACCATGAACACCGAGTCGGATCTGGAGCAGACACCCCTCAAGGCACCGACCCCCGGCCTGTACGTCTCGCCCGACAAGAATTCCGTGACCGCGTGGGTGGGCAACGCGGAGGACGCGCTCAGTTTGTAGACCGGCCCCGGGGCGGGTGGGTCAGCCGGTCGGCACCGTGCGGCGGGAGCGGGACCGCGCCAGCCCGCCGAGGACCGGGCCGATCAGCCCCACCACCATGGCCACGATGGCACCGGCCCGCCCGTTGCCCGTGCCGAAACCACCGGTGGAGGTGGCCAGATGCAGCCCGGCGAGGACCATGCCGATCAGCCCCGCCGCCATGGCCACCAGGGCGCCGGCCCGCCCGGAGCCGGTGCCGATGCGGCCGGCGGAGCGGGCCAGAGCCAGCCCACCGAGGACCGCGCCGATCAGCCCCACCACCGCGGCCACGACGGCACCGGTTCGCCCGTCGCCGATGACACCACCGGTGGCGGCCAACATCAGGGCTCCTGAAGAGCTCATGTCCCTCTCCCCTTCCGTACGTCTGTCTTTGCGCTGCTGTCTTTGCGCTGCTTTGGGTCTCGTCCGATCCTGACCGCCCGGGGCCCCTCGGGTCGTCCCGCAGACGGAGGCACTCGGCGCTGCCGCCGGTGGCGTCCCCGGATGCTGCGGATGCCGCAGGCGCCGCGAAGGTACTGCGTGCGCGGTAGGCGGCCTCTCCTCCACGAGCCGGATTCGCCCGCGACCGCGTCCGGCTAGGGTGCGCGCATGAGTAGAAGACGGTCCTGGTCCGCTGTGCGGGCCGGTGTCACAGACTGGGCGATCGCCGTCTGCCTGGCGGCGACGCTGCTGGTCACCGGACTGTCCGGGCAGCACTCCGCCACGGACCTCGACCTGCTCGGCTACGCGCTGCTGGTGGCCGGCGGCCTGGCGCTGGCCGCGCGCCGTCGGGCTCCGGTGCCCGTGCTGGCCGTCACCGGGCTGTGCGCGGTGGGTTACCAGGCGGCCGGCTTCGACGTGCCCGCCGTCGCGTACCTGTTCGCGGTGTACGCAGCCGTACGGGCGGGACACCGCACCCTCACGATCGCGGCGAGCGTAGCCATGCTGGCCGCCCTCCCGCTCGCGGCCCTGGCCTCGGGCCTGCACGACACTGGCGAGGCGTTCGCGCAGGCCCGAGGCGCCCTCGAGCTGGCCTGGCTGGTCGCGGCCGGCGCCGCGGGGGAAGCGCTGCGGCAGGCCGAGCGGCGGGCGGACGAAGCCGAGCGCACGCGGGAGGAGACCGCGCGGCGCCGCGCCGACGAGGAGCGGCTGCACATCGCGCGGGAACTGCACGATTCGCTCACCCATCAGATCTCGATCATCAAGGTGCAGGCCGAAGTCGCCGTCCACGTGGCCCGCAGGCGTGGCGAACAGGTGCCGGAGGCCCTGCTGGCGATCCAGGCGGCCGGACGTGAGGCGACCCGGGAGCTGCGCGCGACCCTGGAGGCGCTGCGCGACGACGACACGGCCCCGCCGCGCGGGCTCGACCACGTCGCGGAACTGGTGGAACGGGCCCGTGCGATCGGCCTGGACGCGACGCTGACGGTCGAGGGCCGCGCGCACGGGGTGCCGGCCGCGGTGGACCGTACCGCCTACCGGATCGTTCAGGAGTCGCTCACCAACATCGCCCGGCATGCCTCCGCCACCACGGCATCGGTCCGGATCGACTGCCGTCCGGACGCCCTCGCGATCCGCATCGACGACGACGGCAAGGCCACACCGGACACCGCCCCGGTGCCCGGCGTCGGGCTGCTCGGGATGCGCGAACGCGTCACCGCGCTCGGTGGTCGGCTGCGGGCGGAGCCGCGCGGCGAGGGTGGTTTCACCGTCCAGGCCGAACTCCCTGTGGAGCAGTCGTCATGATCCGTGTCCTGCTGGTCGACGACCAGCCGCTCATTCGCAGTGGATTCCGCGCGCTGCTCGATCTCGAAGACGACATCGAGGTGGTGGCGGAAGCCGGCGACGGGATGGAGGCCCTTGCCCTGGCCGAGGAACACCTGCCCGACATTGCGCTCATCGACATCCAGATGCCGGTCGTCGACGGCATCGAGGCGACCCGGCGCATCGCCGCGGACCCGGCCCTGGCCGGAGTACACGTCGTCATCCTGACCAACTACGGCTTCGACGAACACGTCTTCAACGCGCTGCGCGCCGGCGCAGCCGGCTTCCTCGTCAAGGACATCGTGCCGGAAGACTTCCTCCACGCCGTACGCGTCGCCGCGCGGGGCGATGCCCTGCTCGCACCGTCGATCACCCGCAAGCTGATCGACCGGTACGTCGCCCAGCCGCTCCCCACCCACACCGGCAAGGGGCTGACCGGGCTGACGGAGCTGACCAACCGCGAACGCGAGGCCGTCGCCCTGGTCGCGCAGGGCCTGTCCAACGACGAGATCGCCGACCGCATGGTGATCAGCTCACTCACCGCAAAAACCCACATCAACCGGGCCATGACCAAGCTCCACGCCCGCGACCGTGCCCAACTGGTGGTCCTCGCGTACGAATCCGGCCTGGTGACCCCGCGCAACCGCTGACCTCGACGGCCTTGGCTTTACCGGGACCACTCCGCACTGCGTGCGACTCGCCGATGGGCCGGATCGCGGCGGTTTCCGGCGGGGTCGGGGCAATGGGCCCCGAGGAAGCGGTGGCTGACAGGTACGGTTTGGCCATGGATGTTTCCGGAACGCGTGCTACTGATGAGAACACCAGGCCGCCGGCGGTCATCAAGGCCACGGCGCGCCAACTGCTCGTGAAAGTGGGCGCCGGAGGGCTGTCCCCGGAGGCCGTTGCAGGGGACAGCGGTCTTGCCGTTGCCGAGGTGGAGGCGGTCTTTCCGCATCGGGACGACCTGCTGACCGCGCTGGTCATCGATGCCTACAACGAGTCCGCCGCCGCGATGGAGCGGGCCGATGAGGCCGCCAGGGCTGCCGGTGCGTCGGCGGGCGGGCGGCTTCTCGCGGTGACTCGCGCCCTGCGAAAGTGGTCCTTCGACAACTCCGGCGAATTCACGCTGATCTACGGCTCGCCCGTACCGGGCTACCACGCCCCGCAGGAGACCGTACCGCCCGCCTCGCGGACCCCCGCGGTGCTGGCCGGCATCGTGCGCTCCGCGCTGGAGAACGGTGAGCTCACCCCGCCCCGGCGGGCGGTGCCCGGGCCGCCGCTGCTGCGGCCGGAGGCCGTGGAGCTTTTCGGCGGGCTGCCGCCGGCTCCGTTCTCGGACGTCATCGAGCGCGGCATCGTGCTGTGGAGCAGCCTGATCGGGCTCCTGGTGTTCCAGGTCTTCAGCCGTACCCACGACAGTGTCCGGGACGAGTCCGCGTACTTCGACTTCGCCGTCGCGGTGGCGGCCGAAGGCATCGGACTGGTGGTTCCTTTGGACGACGGCGCCCACACCACCTAGATCCGATCAGGCCGTGAGCACCACCAGAACCGCCTGTTTCGACCTCGGCGTCTGGACGGTCGCCGCTTCCGTCTTCAGCGCGGCGGGCATCGTCGGGCCGAGCGGTGTGTCCTGCCCGGGTCGGCCCCCGTGCCCCCGTGGGCCGGCCCGGGCAGGGCCGATGCGGCCGGCAGCCAACTCGGCTACCCCCGTAAGCAAAGTTAGTTAGCTGGCAGCTATCGACGAGGTCCACGGTGGCCGACTCTCGGCAGATTGTCAACTGTCAGCTAATCTGCGAAACTGGTGGATAGCTGAGGGCAATGCCGAGGAGGTGGAGGAAGGGAGATTCACAGTGTCCGAGACTGACGACCGACCCATGCTGGCAGTGCGCCTGGACAACCTCTTCAAGACGGTCCGTCCCAAGGGCAGGCACTGGACCAATGCGGAGGTGGCGGAGGAGCTGAAGCGGGTCAACCCCGAACTGAAGGCCGGCGCCGTGTACCTGTCGCAGCTGCGGACGGGCAAACGCTCCAATCCTTCACCGGACCTCCTGGCCGCCCTGGCCCGGTTCTTCGGCGTCTCGGTTGCCTACTTCTTCGACGACGACGTCGCCGAGTCGGTGCTCAGCCAGGTCGCCGCCATTGAGGCGCTGCGCCAGGCCGGGGTCCGCTCCGTGGCGATGCGTGCGGCCGGGATGAAGAAGGAAAACCTTCAGGCCATCACGGCCATCATGGACCAGTACCGGCAGATGCAGGGCCTTCCGCCCGTCAACGACCCTACGGAGCCGGAGTGAGGATACCCGGGAAAGGGCGGTCCGCCGACCAGGACCGCCGCAGCCAGCTCAAGAGGCTCCGGAAGGACGGCGCGCGGCGGATCGCCGAGCTGAACCTTCCCGAGGGCGCTGATGTGGCCGAACTGTGCCGCTACCTCGGTGAGATCCGGAACCGCCCCATCACGCTGGTCGCGATGCAGATGCCCGCGTCGCAGCCGTGCGGGATGTGGGTGGCCGCACGCGACGAAGACCTCATCTTCTACGACGCCAACACCACCAGCGCGCATCAGGAGCACATCATCTTGCATGAGCTGGGCCACATCATCTGCTGCCACCGCGGGGCCGGCTGGCTGGACGAGGCGAGCGCCCGCCTCCTCTTCCCCAACCTCGACCCCGACCTCGTACGGGACATGCTCCTGCGGGCAACCTACGACGACGTACAGGAGCAGGAAGCGGAAGTCATCGCCTACCTGCTCTCCCAGCGGATGGGCAGCAGCGAGGAACGGCACGGCGGCCCGGCCGCAGGCTCGGAAGGCGGGACACCGGGAAAGAACGCCACGCTCAGCCGGATCGAGCGGACCCTGTTCTGACCGTGCCGGCTGTTCCAGGTTCCGGCCGTTCCGAGTTGCGGCTGTTCTGGGGTGTGCAGCTCATCGCCGGCGGAAAGTTCGCCCACCGTACCGATGCTGTGCGCCTCATCGACCATCCCGGATCACCGCATGGACACGATCGGCCGGCCGTCAGCGCTCGCATCGGCCAGGGGCCGCAGCACCAGCACGACGTCACCCGGTGGCGGTCAGGCGCTCACGCCACCAGTCCACCGTCGCCTTGACCTGCTCATCGACAGGGGTGGCCCGTACCGCGAATTCGGCTTCATAAGCACTGGAATCGGCCACGAACGGACGGTCGAACTGATAGCGGATCTCCTTCAGTTCGCGGAGCAGCGGCGAGAACACCGACGCCACGGCCAGCACCGCCGGCGGCAGCCCCCGCACCGCAACAGGCCCCGTACCCGACCGGGCGGCAAGAAGGCCGACCATGTCCCGGGTGGACCGGGCGCGCTCCGTCGGGACGTGCCAGGCGCGCCCCCAGGCCCGTTCCTCGCCCGCGACCTCGACCAGCGCCCTGGCCACATCGGGCAGATAGCTCCAGCTGTGCGGGGCATCCGGATCGCCGAGCGTGGAGACCGGCTTGCCGCGCAGCAGCCGCGGTATGACCCGCGCGGCCAGGTGCCCGCCGTCGGTCACGCCGGGCCCGAAGTAGTCCGAGGCCCGTACCTCGACCGCCTTGATGCGCCCCTGTTCATGCAGTTTCCGCGCCTCTTCCCAAATGGCGGCGCGTACCCGCCCCTTGGGGCCGGTCGCTGCGAGCGG
Organism: Streptomyces sp. NPDC051211; assembly: GCF_040689505.1. Taxonomy (NCBI): domain Bacteria; kingdom Bacillati; phylum Actinomycetota; class Actinomycetes; order Kitasatosporales; family Streptomycetaceae; genus Streptomyces; species Streptomyces sp. NPDC051211. Next base: position 5,097 of record NZ_JBFBAV010000034.1, on the reverse strand, counting down.
CAGCGCCTCGGTCATGGGACCGTCCACCGGGCCGTAACCGTAGAGGTTGCCCAGCATCACCAGGACGGCCCCGGTCGCCTCTGCCGCCGCAGAGACCGACGAAGCGAGCGGCGGCCATTCAGCAACCCATCGTTGGTAGGGCGGTGCGGCGCAGTTGTAGATCGCAACCGCGCCCCGCGCGGCCTCGATCAGTCTCCTGCCGTCCGTCGCGTCCAGCACGACGTGCTCGATGCCGGGCTCCGCGCAGCGGCCCGACTTGGTGACGACCCGTACCGAATGCCCCTTCTCGACCAGCAGCCGAGCAGTGGTTGCCCCAGCGGGCCCGAACCCAATAACAACATGAAAACTCACCAGCGAACACTAACGCGGGCGCCTGTTGGCCTATTCACAGACAAGCCACCGGCATACCGCGCAAAGCCGAAAGCAATCTCCCCAACAGCCTCACGGAAGCCCCGCCCTTTGCAGCTCCGCCCGGGCTGAGGGCGGCGATCCCACCGTCGCCGAGATCACCGAAGGGGATGCTGTGATGATCGCAGTGCAAGGCCGACCGGAGAAGAGCCCGGAAAGTTGGCGGAAATGAGGATGGGGTTCCGGACAATGGCCCCGGCATCGCAACAAGCACAGCACCGGCGCCGCGCCCGGCCCACCTCGCACAGGACCGGACCGTGCCGTGCCGTGCCGCGTTCACTCGATCGGCCGAGCAGCGGAAGCCGCGGGCGCCCTGCCGGGGCAGGCTGTGGACAAGGACCGCCACCATCGCACAGACGAGGACCGGGTCATGTCCCACAGCCGGCGCATCCACACCCTCACGGGAGCCGTAGCACTGCTCCTGACCGCCACCGCCTGCTCGGGCCTGGGCCGGACCACCGTCGGCATGCTCAGCTTCCGCGGCCACGACTCGCCGGCCGAGGTGAGCTATACGAGCACCCCGGTCAAGGGCTGCCACAAGATCACCCTTCCGCACGGAGCCACTCACGTCGAGAACAACACCCTCGTCGACATCGTCCTGTACCGGACGGAGAACTGTGAGAAGGCCGACCGGGACGACGGTATCTACGTCGGTACGACCCTCTCGAACGTGACGGCGCCCGACAGCCTGCCCTGGCGCAGCTTCAGCGTCGTCCACTGATGCCGGAGCAGGACGGACGGGGCCGCTGCTATCACGCCTCGGGCTTCAACGACTTGGCGAAGTGGAAGGCGACGATGTCGAGGCGCTCGCGCAGGTAGAAGCGGTGGGCGTCGGTGCGGTGGGTGCCCGAGTCGAGGTCGAGCTCGTAGCAGCCGGCGTCGCGGGCGTGGGCCTCCAGGTGGGCGAGGAGCTGATGGCCGACGCCGGTGGAGCGGGCGGACTCGGAGGTCACCAGATCGTCGACGTAGAGCTGACGGAGGGTGCTGGTGTTGTCGACGATCCGCCAGCCGGCCGCGCCGACGCAGGTGCCGTCGTCCGCGTAGGCGGCCGTGAAGCGCAGGCCTTGGACGTGGCCGCGCTCGTACACCTCGTGGAAGAGTTCCGGGGTGAGGTGGGGACGCAGTTCGCGCAGGACCGGGAGGAGTTCGGTGTCCAGGCGGGGGTCGCCGGGTTCGAGGTCGATGATCTTCATGGGGGGACGATATCCATAGGCACGCGCCGCCGCACCGGCCGCACACGCGCACGCGCACGCCCCGCGCAGCACGGCCCGCCGCGGGAGGAGTCCGCCGTCCCTGAGGTGGAGCGAGGAAACACCGGTGTGTGGCCCGGCCTTCCCGCCCTTCGCCCGCAGCCGGACGCCACCCCGCCCCCCGTCCCCGCACAGCCCGGGCCCCGGCCCGGGTCTCACACCTGACCCGTGGCGCTGCGCTCAGGACAGAGCGTCGAGCGGCCGCAGGAAGCGGCGCTCGTACCGTTTGATGCAACCGGTACGGCGAGCCAGGTCGAAGGCGTCCTGGCAGTCCGGGTCGGACATGCTGTCCGTGCGGTACTGCTCGTACGCTGCGAAGCTGGGGAAGGAGAACAGGGCGTACGCGATGTCGCTGTCGCCCTCACTCGGCAGGAAGTAGCCGTGATGGGTCCCGCCGAAGCGGTTGACGAGCTTGACCCAGCGGCGCCCGTACTCCTCGAAGTCCTCGAGCTTGTCGGCGTCTATCTCGTATTTCAGATGGATGGTGATCACATCTGCATACTGCCGTGCCGGTCCGCTTCCTCCAAGGGCCGGCTACCGGAGCCGGGGCGGAGCTCGTCGGCTACCGCTCCCCCGTCTCCTCGTACGGGAACCGGGCGAGCGGGGTCTCACCGTGGAAGAACGTCTTGGCGCGGACCATGGCCCGCTCGTCGTTCCTCACCTGACCGGGCCGCGAGCCGTTGCCGAACAGCACCCCGCCGAACCGCATCCGCATGTACGCCGCCGTGTGGTTGAGGGCGGTCGTCAGGCCCTCGGCGACCACCTCCTCGTCGTCCGCCATGACCGTCACGCCCCACAGGGTCCGGCCGGCCATCCGCTCCTTGAAGTCGGAGCCGGACGCCGAGAGCCAGCCCGACCAGTAGTCGAGGTAGCGCTTGGTGTGGGCGGAGAGGGTGTACCAGTACAGCGGCGAGGCGATGACGATGTCGGTGGCCTCCAGGGTGGCCCGGCGCAGTATCTCTTCGTTCTCGCCGGCCGGCCAGGAGTCGGTCTCGTGCCGCCCGTCCTGGAAATCGGGCAGCGGCAGCTCGGCCAGGTCCACCCAGCGCTGCGGGACGTCGGCGGGAAGCTGTTCGGCGGCCGCGCGGGCGAGGATCTCGGTGTTGCCGTCCGGGCGGGAGCTGCCGAGGACGAAGAGGAACGAGCGGTCCGCGCCGGGGGGCGTCTCGGTGGTCATGTCTGCTCCGGTTCTCGGGCCCCCGGGCGCGGGGGAATCGGGTGCGTTCCACACCACCAACCCCTTTGCCCCCGGGGGTTATTCCGCCCGAGACGGCCGGGCGGGGCTCCCCGTTCCCCGACGTGGGAGTGTCGTGGGAGTGGAGAGCCCCGCCCGTGCGCTGGTCAGCGGTTGTCGTGGAGCTCCTGGTGCATCTGCGGCTGGTCGTCCTGGTCGTGGGTCAGTGCGAACTTCTGGACCTCGTTGTATCCCTTGGAGGCGATGCCCAGGATGTCCTTGTACGGGTTGACGCCCACGGTCTTCTTGGCGCCGCCGCCCAGGAGGCCTCCGCCCACCCCGCTGACGAGGCCGTGGCCGGCGGCCAGGGGCTCGGCGGCCGCGCCGAGGACGCTCTTGGGGAGGCCGGCCATGTCGGCGTACTTGTCGGAGAGCGCGTGGCGCACCATCGCGAAGAAGGCGTCGTGCACGCCCGGCGGGTAGAACTTCTTGTAGAAGTCGACGGCCTGCTTGGTCATGAAGACGCCGTCGTCGGTCTTCTTCCACTCCTTGTCCCGCTCCTGGTTCCAGAGCGCCGCGACCTGTTCGGCGTCCTTGGGCAGGAGCCACTTCTCGGGGGTGCCGAGGTAGTGGTTGACGTAGTGCCAGGCACACATGAACCCGCGCGCGTCGTCCTTCGAGACGTCGACGCCCAGGCGCGCCATGGCCTGGAGGATCTGGGTGGAGAAGACGCAGGCGGCGCCGGTGGTGTACTTCTGGGAGACCGGCTCGCCCCACTTGGCGTAGTCCCACTGCCCGCTCTTCTTGTGCAGCTGCCGCACGGAGGCGTGCACCAGGCGCACCTTGGTGACGTTCGCGGCGAGCGTGCCGTCCCGCATGGCGTTTTCGTTGCCCATGTCGATGAAGAGGCGGGAGGACTGCGAGAGGCGCCGCCCGGGTCCTTGGACGCCGCCGAGGCGGCCGGTGGAGCGGAGGGTGAACGCGCCGGTCGGGGAGAGGTAGGTGCCGATGAGGCCGACCGTGCCCTGGAGCATGGACACTTCGCCGTGGTGGTGGGCGAAGAAGCCCTCCGCGGCCTTGACGTCCGCCTCCGACCAGTCCGGCGGCGGGGCAGCGGCCTCCTTGAGGAACTCGGCCAGCCGCGGGGGCAGCTGAGACAGGTCCTGACCCGGCTTGAGTGTGTTGATGGTGCGGAACAGGGCGTTGACCCCGTCGATCTCCTTGCTGTCGATCAGGCTGGACACGAGGTCGTCGGCCTTCGGGTCACCGACCTTGCTCGCCGCTTCCAGTTCCGCGGCGATCGTCGCTGTCGTCAGTCCCACAGAGGACTCCCATCAGGGGCGCAGGGGGTTTCGCCGCCACAGGCACACGCGTCGGCCGGCACCTGCCGGCAGCGGCCCGGCTCGGACCGCCGGGCAAGGAAAAGCCTGTGGCTGCCGCGGCGCCTCGGGGAACTCCCTCCGGCGAAGGGATCGTTTCCCCCTCACCTGAATGGCCGCCAACCGGCCTCGGGCCCCGCCGGTCAGCCGGGGAAAGCCGCCGACCTGCTGGAATGTTCATCTTCCTGCGCCGCTCACCCAGCCGGGTCCAACCGGGTCCAGCCGGGTCCAGCCGGGTCCAGCCGGGTCACGTCGATACGACGGCACCGGCCACGGATCAGTGCGAGTCTGCGTCGAGCACTGCGTCGACCTCGACTTCGACCAGCCAGTCGGCTTCGATGAAGCGGGAGACTTCGACGAACGTGCAGACGGGACGGACAGCGGCAAACCGCTCGCCGTGCGCTCGTGCGGCCTCCTTCCACTGCGTCACGTCGGTCAGCATGATCCGGGTGCGCACCACGTCCTCGACCGACGCCCCCGCCTCCTGCAGTGCGCGCTCGGCGATGTCCAGACAGCGCACCGTCTGCCCGTAGACGCTGCCGGGCGCGACGGTGGATCCGTCGTCCCCGATGGGGGCCGTGCCGGCGACGGCAACGTAACCACCGACCCGCACGGCGCGAGAAAAGCCGATCTGCGGCTCCAGCGGGGACCCCGAACTGACGATCTGTCGTCCGTGCTTCATGCCGCCATGCTGTCAGAACCGCTGTTGGGCAGTGAAGCGGCGGGGGATCGAGTTGCGCCGGTGACGCCGATGCCCGCACCTCCCCGCTCCCCCGATGACCACCGCGGCGGCCGGCGACGGTGGTGCCGTGCAGCTCCGCCTCCGCCCGGATCGAGCCCTGCCCCGGCGACCGTGCGGTCCAACCCCGAGATCGCCGCGGAGCTG